>CALPLW020000245.1 GCA_943324505.2 Comamonas sp. lk | reverse complement strand
CAGGCCCCGCCGGAATGGCCGGGCCTGCGGCGGCAGATGCTCCTAAAAACATAGCTGGAAATGAAGCTGCGACAAGGCCTGGAGGCCAAAAACCTTCAACAAATGGCGCAGCGGCCGGCAACAGTCCGGCGCCTAGCGGCGGCGCGGCGGCGGCCCTGCCGGCCAATGGCAACCCGATGGTCGAGTTTCGCAACCGGCTGGTGGCCGAGCTGGCGCTGAGCCCGGCCCAGGCCGAGAAGGTGGACGCGATTTACGCCGAGGCCCGGCCCCGCTTCATGGCGCTGCGCGACCTGACGGCCGAGGAGCGGCCCAAGGCACGCGAGCGCATCAGCGCCGACATTCGAGCCCGCATTGCCGATGTGCTGACGGCCGAGCAAAAACCCAAGTACGCCGCGCTGGTGGCCGCTGTGGCAGGTCGCCAAAGCACTCGCGGACGCATCTACCTGATGGGCGCCGACGGCAAACCCGTGGCCTATGCGGTGCGCCTGGGCATCTCGGACGGCAGCAGCACCGAACTGCTGCTGGGCCCCAATGCGCCCCAGGCAGCGATGCTCAAAGAAGGTGCGCTGGTCATTGTCGGCACGCTGGCAGCCGGCACTACCCCGGGCGGTGCACCGACTGGCCCGCGCCTGCCGTTCTGATGGACAACACGCCTTCGCCCGCTGCCGAGCCTGGCGAAGCGCCAGCCATGTGCCTGATCGAGGCCCGTGAGCTGGTCAAGACCTACACCATGGGCGACCAGACCGTGCACGCGCTGCGCGGCGTCTCGCTGGACATTGCCAAGGGCGATTTTGTGGCCATCATGGGCGCCTCGGGCTCGGGCAAATCCACCCTGATGAACATCCTGGGCTGCCTGGACCTGCCCACTTCGGGTGAATACCGGCTGGCTGGCGAAGTGGTCGAGGCCATGGCGCAGGACCAACTGGCCTCCATCCGCAACCGGCGCATTGGCTTTGTGTTTCAGCAGTTCAATCTGCTGCCGCGCACCAGCGCGCTGGAAAACGTGGAACTGCCCATGCTGTATGCCGGCATCAAGGCGGCGGCGCGGCGCGAGCGGGCGCTGGCAGCGCTGGCCCGGGTTGGGCTGGCCGAGCGGGCCAAACACAGTCCGTCGGAGCTGTCAGGCGGCCAGCAGCAGCGGGTGGCGATTGCCCGTGCGCTGGTGAACCAACCCCAGCTGATATTGGCCGATGAGCCTACCGGCGCCCTGGACACCAAGACCAGTGAGGACATCATGCGCTTGCTGACCGAGCTGAATGCCCAGGGCATGACGGTGGTGATCGTCACCCACGAGACTGACATCGCCGCCTGGGCGCGCCGCAAAATGGTGTTCCGCGACGGCCTGATCGTCGAGGACGTTCGCCAATCGGGAGGGGTACCGGCATGAACCTGTTTGTGACGGTGCGCATCGCCCTGCGCGCCCTGGCCGCCAACACCCTGCGCTCTATCCTCACCATGCTGGGCATCATCATTGGCGTGGCGGCGGTGATCACCATGATCGCGGTGGGTAACGGCGCCACAGAGCGGGTGCAGGCCCAAATGAAGGGTCTGGGCTCCAACATCATGCTGGTGATTCCGGGCGGCGTCACGCAAGGCGGTGTGCGCCTGGGCGCCCAAACTGGGCAAGGCCTGACGGAAGAGGACGCCTATGCCATTGCCCGCGAGGTGCCCGAGGTGCAGGTGGCCGCCCCCAGCTCGCGCACCGGTGCGCAGGTGGTGGCCGGCAACACCAACTGGAGCACCTCCATCCTCGGCACCACAAACGACTATCTGGAGGCCCGCGAGTGGCCGCTGTCCGACGGCCGTAGCTTTGATGCCGCCGACCTGCAGGGCTCGGCCAAGGTGGCCGTGGTGGGCCAGACCGTGGCCCGCGAGTTGTTTGGCGATTCCGACCCGCTGGACCAGGTGATTCGCGTTAAAAAAGTGCCGGTCACCATCATCGGGGTGCTGGCGCGCAAGGGCCAGAACGCCATGGGTCAGGACCAGGACGACGTGGTGCTGGTGCCGATTTCCACCTACCGCAACCGCATCCAGGGTGGCGCCAGCGGCAAGCTGCGCCGCATCGGCTCGATCAGCGTCAAGGTGCGCGAGGGCCAGAGCATGAAGGTTGCCGAAGACAACATCAAGGACCTGTTGCGCCAGCGCTTCAAGGTGCAGCCCGGTGGCGACGACCCGTTCTCGGTGCGCAACCTGACCGAGATCTTGCAGGCCCAAGAGGCGTCCAGCCGCATCATGACGCTGCTGCTGGCGGCGGTGGCCGGCATCAGCCTGATCATCGGCGGTATCGGCATCATGAACATCATGCTGGTGAGCGTGACCGAACGCACCCGCGAGATCGGCCTGCGAATGGCGGTGGGCGCGCGCGGGCGCGACATCCTGTCGCAGTTTCTGATTGAGGCCGTCACCCTGTCGCTGATTGGTGGCGCCATCGGCGTGGCCCTGGGTGGCCTGGCCACCTGGGCCACCGAACGCTTTGCCGGCTGGCAGGTCAGCATGACGCCGGCCTCCATTCTGCTGGCGGTGGGTTTCTCGGTGTTTGTCGGTGTGTTCTTCGGCTTCTACCCGGCCCGCCGCGCCTCGCGCCTGCTGCCGATTCAGGCGCTGCGCTACGAGTAAAGCCTGCCGGGGATAATCTCGGCTCGGCCAAATCAATCAGGAACCCCATTTGGACATTGCATTGCTGATCAAAGCCGCCATCATGGGCGTGGTGGAGGGGTTGACCGAGTTTCTGCCGATTTCATCCACCGGGCACCTGATTTTGGCCGGCGCGCTGCTGGGCTTTGACGACGACAAGGCCAAGGTGTTTGACATCGCGATCCAGACCGGCGCCATTTTTGCGGTCATCATGGTCTACTGGCAAAAAATCCGAAGCACGGTCGTGACACTGCCCACGCAGCGCCAGGCGCAGCGGCTGGCACTCAATGTGCTGATTGCCTTTTTGCCGGCAGTGCTGCTGGGCCTGCTGTTTGGCAAGGCCATCAAGGCGCATCTGTTCACGCCCACGGTGGTGGCCAGCACCTTCATCATCGGCGGCCTGATCATCCTGTGGGCCGAGCGGCGCCAGGCGCGCAACCCGGCGGTGGCCCGCATCCAGGAGGCCGATGACATGACTGCGGTGGACGCGCTCAAAGTTGGCCTTGCGCAGTGCTTGGCGATGGTGCCTGGCACCAGCCGCAGCGGCGCCACCATCATCGGCGGCATGCTGCTGGGCCTGTCGCGCAAAGCCGCCACCGACTTTTCTTTTTACCTGGCCATCCCCACGCTGATCGGCGCCGGCGCCTACAGCCTGTACAAGGAGCGCGCGCTGCTGTCGCTGGCCGACCTGCCGGTGTTCACCGTGGGGCTGGTGTTCTCGTTTCTCAGCGCCTGGCTGTGCGTGCGCTGGCTGCTGCGCTTCATTGCCACCCACAGCTTTGTGGGCTTTGCCTGGTACCGCATTGTGTTTGGGCTGGTGGTGCTGGGCACCGCCTGGAGCGGGCTGGTCACCTGGGCGGCTTAAGCCGCGCTGCCCAGCGCGAGCAAAGCCGCCTCAACCGCAGCAGCAGTCGCAGCCGGCTTCTCCATCGGGAACAGGTGGCTGCCGTCCAGCATCATGATGCGACCGCGCACCACCTGCTCAGTCATGGCCATGCCCACTTGCCGCATTTCGGCCGATTGCAGGCCGCCGATGAAAGCCACTTGGCACTTGAGTGGGTGGCGCTTGAGCAGGCGGTCCAGGTTGTCGGGCAGGGTGTTGTAAATGGCAGTTTCTACGTCTCTGTCAAAACTGAGTACGCGTTTTTTCTCGTCACCCTCGCCCTCATCGTGCGTGCCGTGGGCGATGTAGTCCTGCAGCACCTGCGGCTCCCAGCGGGCAAACATTTTTTTGCTCTGAAAATGCGCCAGCGCCTCGGCCTGGCTGGCCCAGCTGTTGCGCCGGCGCCGGCTCACGGCACCGGGCGACACCGAACCCACCAACTGCGCACTTTTGAGCGCGCCCAGCGTGGTGGCGCGCCAACCGCCCAGTAGGGGTGAATCCAGCAGCAACACGCCGCGCGCGAGTTCGGGCTCGCGGGCGGCCGCCATCAAGCTGACAAAGCCGCCAAAAGAGTGCCCCACCAGCCAGGCGGGCTGCCCGGATTTGTCCACCTCGGCTCGGGTGAAGTCAATCAGCTGCTGTACCAGCTCGCGCCAGTTGTTGCTGACGGGGTAGCGCGGGTCGTGGCCAAAGCGCTCGATGGCGCGCACCTTGAAGCCGCGCGCCTTGAGGTGGCGAAACATCACGCCGTAAGTGCTGGCGCCAAAGCTGTTGGCGTGGGAAAAAACGAGCAGAGCCACGGTGTTAGATCAGCTTTTCTTGCGGCGTGCTGATTTTCTTCAAAGGCAGGCTGCGGCCCGACTGGGCCAGCAAGGGCACCTCGGTGGCCTCGCCGTTCCACATCGGGTCTTCAATGCTGTCAAACACCTCTCGCAGCTTCTGGCCCCAGCTGTTGTGCAGCATGCGGAAATAGGGGTTGTTCTCGTCAATGCACAAGACCTTGTCGGTCTGAAAGCGGTCTGCCTCGTACACCACCATGTCCAGCGGCAGGCCCACCGATAAATTGGACTTGAGCGTGGAGTCCATCGACACCAGCGCGCACTTGGCGGCCTCGTCCAGCGGCGTGTCGGGGGTGATGACCCGGTCCAGCACCGGCTTACCGTACTTGGATTCCCCCACCTGAAAATACGGTGTCTCGGGCGTGGCCTCGATGAAGTTGCCGGCCGAATACACCTGAAACAGGCGCATGCCTTCACCGGCGATCTGGCCGCCAAAGATCAGCGACACGTTGAACTCCACCCCGGCCTGCTTCAGCGCGGCGGCATCACGCTCATAAACCCGGCGTATTGCCGCCCCCAGCACCCGGGTGGCGTCGAACATGCTGCGCGCGTTCCAGATGGTGATGGGCTCGCCGCCCTCGGCGTCGGCCAGTTGCTCCACCTGCAGGATCTCGCGCACCGACTGCGACACGCTCAGGTTGCCAGCCGACAGCAGCACCATGAAGCGCTCGCCCGGTTTTTCATAAACGATCATCTTGCGAAAGGTGCTGATCTGGTCCAGCCCGGCGTTGGTGCGGGAGTCGGACAGAAAGACCAGCCCGGCTTTGAGTTTGATGGCGACGCAATAGGTCATGGTTCTGGCGGGCAAAGGCGCAAGTGTAGATGGCCGGGCTGCCGCAAACCGCCTGATAGACTGACCCGGCATGACCGACACCCCAGCCCCAGCACCGCCGCCGGTTCCGCAGGAACCGCCCTACGCCTGGGTGGTGGTCTGGGCCTGCTTTGGCAGCCTGGCGCTCATCTTCGGCGTGTCGTATTCCTTTGCTGCCTTCTTTGCCTCATTTGCGGCCGAGTTTGCCGCGCAGCGGGCTGATGTGGCCCTGGTCTTTGGCCTGTGCGGGCTGATTTACTTTGTGCTGGGTGTGGGCGGCGGCATGCTGGCGGACCGGTTTGGCCCGCGCGCTGTTTGCATGACCGGCATGGCTTGCATTGCGGCCGGCCTGTTGGGCACCAGTCTGGCGCAGTCGATGGCTACGGTGTACCTGCGCTTCGCGTGATGGCCCTGGCAGTTCTGGTGCTGGGCCTGGACTGCGCCGCCCTGATGCGCCGTGCCCCCGTAGCCTCGGCCGCCAGCGGCGGCGCCAAATTGCCGCTATCCGGCTACACCCTGCGCGAGGCGCTGCACAGCCGCACTTTCTGGTGGCTGTACCT
>CALPLW020000244.1 GCA_943324505.2 Comamonas sp. lk | reverse complement strand
GCGGCCTGGCGCTGCTGCACAAGGCCATCGGGCAGGGCAAGGGCCCGGCCCTGACCGAATCATTTTTGCAAGGCGTGTTTGCCGATGGCATTGATGCCGGCAGCGACGCGGGCCTGTCGATCATCGCCGCCCGGGCGGGCTTGAGCGCGGACGACGTGGCCGCAGCCCTGGCCGACAGTGGCTGGCGGGCCGTGGCCGAAGCCAACCGCGCCGACCTGTTTGCACGCGGGCTCTGGGGCGTGCCCTCGTTTCGGCTTGACGAACGGGCCGCGATCTGGGGCCAGGACCGGCTCTGGATGCTGGAGCAGGACCTGATACGGGCGCTGCAGCAGGCAACGCCGGTGGCGGGCGACAGCGCCTAAACGCCCAGCATGCGCGCCAGGCGCACCATCAGCCCCTGCGCCCAGGGTGCCACGTAACGCAGACGCGGACGCCTGGCCTCGGCGGCCTTGACAATCTGGGCCACGATGCTGCGGGTGTCGCGTGCCTCCAGAAAGGCAAAAGTGCGCTGCTCCTTAAGTCGCATCGCCGATGACTGTGCATAAAAGTAAGAAGACTCGTTCATCCAGGCGTATTTGCTGTCCGTCATGGCCTGGTTGAAGCCGGTGTGGATGGCGCCGGGTTCGATCAGCGCCACATGCACGTTTTTACCCAATTGGTCCAGTTCGGCGCGCAGGCCCGCGCCGGCGGCCGACAAGGCAAATTTGGTCATTGAATAGGGCATGAGGAAGGGCATGGGGAGCCGGCCGGCGATGGAGCTGACCAGCAGCACGGTGCCGCTCTCGCGCTCGATCATCCCTCTCAGGGCGACCTGGGTCAGCGCCAGGGTGGCAAACAGGTTGACCTCAAACACGCGCCGCACCCGGTCCAGATCAACCTCGGCCAGAGAGCCGGATTCGCCAATACCGGCATTGTTAATGAGCACATCCAACTTGAGCGGCAGCAGCAAGGCGCGGTCCTCAGGGTGGGTGATGTCGAGCTTGAACACCTGCAGGGCTTGACCGCGCGCTTGGGCATCGGCGCGCAAGGCATCGGCCTGCGCCTCATTGAAGGTGGTGGCGATGACCTGGTGGCCGCGCGCGGCCAGCGCAAAGGCGGCGTCGCGGCCAATGCCAGTACCGGCTCCAGTAATAAGGATGGTTTTTTTCATATGAGCCCTGTTCTTGCCTGAACGGGCCAGCTTACTGCACAAAGACCCGCGCCAGCTTGCCCATGGAACACCAGTACAGGTCGCGGCCCCAGCCAACACTGGGAAACACCACGCCCTGGGTGAGCCCACCCACGCGCACACGACCGCGCTCATCACCAGTTTCGATGTCGAGCACCACCACCTCCTCGCCCAAGCGCCGGTAGTCGTTGGTGACCAGTTCGCCGGTGGCTGGGTAGAGCAGCATGTGGCTGGCGCAACCCAGATCGGCCTTGTGCCAGAGCGGCTGCAGCGAGCGCAGAGCCGGGTCAAAGCGCCAGGCCTGCATCTGCCGATTGGCCGAGTCGTAGCCGACCACGATGCGGCGCTGCAAGTCCACCAGTGGCGGGTTGGTGATGCTGCCACCCGGGGCGCCACAAACGTCCAGCGCCAGATGGTCGGCCGCATCGTTAAGGGAGACACGCAGAAGGCGGTTGGCGGTCGGGCTGACGCCGGCGCCGACCATGCGAAACAGGTAGCGGTGGTGGCCGTTGTCCATGAACCAGGCGTGCTGCCCGTCCAGCACCACGTCCCAGCCGTAGCTTTGGCCGCTGGCACCGATGTAGTCGAAGCGCCAGCCTGCATCAAACACCAGCTGTGACGCAGCATCTGACCAGTGGTAGCGAAAAATGGAGCGCACACCCACCACGTAGACCGTGTTGCCGATGGCGCTCAGGCGGGCGATCGACGGCTCCGGGCTGTCCTGGTCGGGGCAGGCGCGCGCCGTGGTGGCCGGGTCGACCACGGTCAGGCGGGCGGCCACGGTATCCGACAGATTTTTGGTGACGATCAGGCCGTTGTCCAGCACCACGAAGGAGTTGTAGGGGGCATCGACGGGCAGTTGCAGGCTGGCGAGCGTTTGGCACTGGCGGTTGAGCCGGTGCAGGTAGCGGCCGTAGACCACAAACAAGTCGCCATTGCGGTGCACCGCCATGCCACCCGGCCACATGGGGCCGCCGGGCAAGCGAGGCGAACGGGCCAGCGGCTGCAGGCTGACAGGATCAATTTTTTCCACGCAGGCGGTGGTGGCCAAACCCAGCCGGGCGCGCAGGGCTGAGTGGGTCAGCAAATAGACCTCTCCCGGTGCGCCCAGCACCGTCATGGTGGACAGCAGGGTGTGGCGCGTGGTGCAGGCCAGGCGCTCACCCGGGCGCAGGTTCAGGCCCGGCGCGCTGGCAATCGGCGCGGTCTGTAGCCGCTGCGGGCCGCCGTCCTCGGCCGGCCAGGGTGAGTCAAAATAGCCACCAGGCCTCATGGATGCTGGGCCCGACGCTTCCTTTTCCATAGCACGATGCCACCGGTCAGCAGCACCAGCAGCACCAAGGCGCCCGGCCCGTAGGTGGGCCACCAGTAGTTGTACAAGCCGTTGATCAATACCGCCCGCTGCGGGTTGTAGCCCTCGGGCATGGGCAGCACGCCATGGGCTTTCTCGTAAGCCAGGTAGTCTTGCTGCATGGTGGCAAACAGCTGCGGCATGTCGGCCTGCAGGTCACGGGTTTCGCCCGGGTCTTTGACGATGTCGTACAGGCGCCATTGGCCGTCGCCCACCGGCGGGCTGTTCTTGACCAGCTTGAGGTTGTCGCGGAACAGGGCCAGGTTACCCGCCAGCTCGTAGCCCAGCGGCTCGTCGCTGGTGCGCACGCCCGTGGCGGCGCCAGTGAGCAGCGGCAGCAGGCTTTTTCCCGCCATCGGCTCGATCGGCTGGTCGCGGTAGCTGCGGCCGGGCTGCGGCACGCCGGCCAGGTCCAACAGCGTGGGCGCCAGGTCGGTCACATGCGTGAGCGCATGGTTCAGGGCATTGCCCGGGGCACCGGGCAAACCGGCAATGAACATCGGCACCCGGATGCCGCCCTCGGCCGCGTAAAACTTGTAGCCGGTCAGCGGCGACGCCATGGCGCTGGCCCAGCTCGGCCCGGGAATGCCGTAGGCGCCCTTGGCGCCGAGCTGGTCGATGTCCTGGCGGTACTGGGTCTTGAGCCAGATTTGCGCCTCGTTGTAGTCCGAGCCCTCGGCGCCGTTGTCCGACATGAAGACGAACACCGTGTTGTCATAGGCGCCAGTGGCCTTGAGGTGTGCCACCAGCCGGCCGACCTCGGCGTCCATGGCATCGGCCATGGCGGCATAGATTTCCATCTGCCGCTGCTGGTAGAGCTTGTCGGCCTCACTGAGCGCGTTCCAGTCGGCCGTGGTGCGCATGCGCACCATCGCCGTGTCCGCCGGAATCACCCCCAACTCGGCCGCGCTCTTGCGGCGCTGCTCTCGCAACGCATCCCAACCGTCCTTGTACTTGCCTTTGTATTTGTCGACAAAAGCTTTGGGTGCCTGAATGGGCACATGGTTGGCCTGAAAGCCCACGTAGGCAAAAAACGGCTTGTGCTGCGCCGGGTCTGCCTTCAGGTAGCCGATCATGCGGTCGACAAAGTAGGTGGACGAGTAGAACTCGGCCGGCATGACAGCAGGCTTGCCGTCTTCAAACCAGTCCACCCGGGGGCCATGCGGCAGGTAGCGCTTTTGGGGCTGCCAGTTGTCGGAGCCGGTGTCACCCTGGACGATGGAGCGATCAAAACCCCGCCGGTTGGGCAGGTTGTAGGGCTCGGAGCCCACGTTCCACTTGCCGGTGATGTAGGTGCGGTAGCCGCTGTCCTGCAGCAGGCTGGCCACGGTGACCACGTTGTGCGTCATCGAGCCCTGGTAGCCGGGTTTGCCAATGTGCTCGCGCGGCAGGGTCTCGCGCAGGTTGCCCACGCCGTTTCGGTGGTTGTCCACCCCGGTCAGCAGCATGGAACGCGTGGGCGCACAGGAGGCGGCGGCATGGAAATTGGCAAACCGGGTGCCACGCCGCGCCAGCGCGTTCAGGTGGGGCGTGTCGATTTCGCCGCCAAAGGCGCCCAGGTCGGTAAAGCCCCAGTCGTCGGCCACCAGCACCACCAGGTTCGGGCGCATCGCGGCCGCCAAGACACCACAGGCGCCCGCCAACAGAAGCGCAAGTAACCAGGTCCTTGAGTTTTTCATGGCAGCAGTTTAGCCCTCCGTGACAGTAAAAATGCCAAAACAAAAAGACATTGGTCGGACGGGACAACCCTAACCCCCAAGCCAACAACAGGCGGTTAGACTCCGCTCAGGCGACAATTTACTTGACATCGCTCAATTGAATCTATGACTAAATCTCTGAGCCCAGAAAGCGCGGTCACACCGCCCAAGCAACGCGATGGTCGGCGCAGTCGAACCGTAGAAACGCGCAAACGCATTGTTCGTGCCGTGGCGGAGTTGGTGCAACAAGGCAAGGTCACACCGACCGCCGAAGAAGTATCAGCGCGCGCTGACGTGGGTTTGCGCACCGTGTTTCGTCATTTTGACGATATGGATTCGCTGTACCAGGAAATTGACCAGGAGTTGGGCATCAATGTGGCGTTGATGCTGCAAATGGTCACTAAAGCAGACACTTGGCAGGAGCGCCTGAAGGAAAACCTCCAGGTGCGCTGCCAGCTGTACGACACGATCACGCCCTTCGTGATCAGTGGTCAGGTGCATCGCCACACCTCGGCCATGGTCGAAGCCAGTTTCAAACGCAAAGTCGAGTTGGAGCGTTCGGTGATGGAACACATTTTGCCCAAGTCGATTCAGGAGGATACGCCCCGCTTCGAGGCCCTGCTGATGCTGCTGAGCCCAGAGGCTTGGATACGCTTGCGCCGGGATCAAGGCCTGAGTACCGAAGCAGCCATCGCTGCCATCCAGGTCTGTATTGACGCCTTCATCCCCCCCCAGAAAAACTGAACCGCCCGGCACGACCCGGCAGGGCCAAGCGCCTCAAGCCTGACGCCCAGCCAACAGCGCAGAGGCGCGCTCCAAGTCTTGCAGCGTGTCAATATCGGTCACAGTACCCACATCATTAACTATCAATTCTGTAGCGCCAAACGTCCGCAGGACGGGGGCTGCACCCTGATTTCCCTTCAAAGCGAGCAATGCCTCACGGCAGCCTCGGGCAAAGCCGACTGGGTGGCCCCGCAGCCGGCCCTCCTGAGTCTGAAACACCGGCACCACCACCGGGTGCTGCTGCAGCGCCCGAGCGACTTGGCGCAGTGTGGCAGCCTGAATCAGCGGCAGATCACCGGGCAACACCAACCAGCCATCGGCGTTGGCGGTCGCCCGTACCGCCGCCGCGATCGAGTCCCCCATGCCGGGGTGCCCGACATCTTCCAGGTGCCAGGGCAGGCCACTGGCCTGCACGGCCGCCAGCGTGTGCTCAAGCACAGTCTTGTCGCCCAGCAAGGCCTGCAACTTGTGGACCTGCCCGCCCGACGCTGCAAAGCGCTCACCCCGGCCCGAGGCCAGCACAAGCACGGTGGGAGGTGATGGCAAGGGATAAGTTGGCGACATAGCCCTGAGCATGCCAGAAATCGGCCTGCTCTCTATACTGAGGCCATGACCTCACTCGCCGACCTCCGCAAAAGCTACGAACGCGCTGAACTCAGCGAAGACGCCTCCCATGCCGACCCCTTGCAACAGTTTGAGCAGTGGCTGCAGGAGGCCATCTCGTCCCAGATCCCCG
>CALPLW020000243.1 GCA_943324505.2 Comamonas sp. lk | reverse complement strand
GTGCCGCACGGACCTGCGCTGGTTCTGCTCAATGTGATTGAACATAACCCGAATGCTGTGATTGAGGCGCTGGCGGGCTGAAATATTGACCGGCCGCCTGCGGCGGCCTTGTGGGGGCCTGGCTTACACCGCGGCGGTGTTGCCGCTCAGTCGTTGCACCAGTTTGTCCATGAACTGCTCGCACTGCTGCAGTTGCGACAGGTCCACGTACTCGTCGGCCTTGTGTGCCTGCTCGATGCTGCCAGGGCCGCAGATGATGGTTGGCGTGCCAGAGCGCTGAAAAAAGCCGCCCTCTGTGCCGTAGGACACCTTGGCCGACGCGTGCGGACGCAGCAGTGATTTGGCCAGCACGGTGATGCTGTCCTGCTCCTTGGCGTCGAGCGCGGGCACGTCGCTCATGCGCTCCAGCGTCACGCCAGCATCAGGAAAGCGGGCCTTCATGCGGGGCTCGACATGCTCGGCCACGTAGGCGCGGATGGTGTTGATGAAGCTGTCGGCTTCCACGCCGGGCACGTAGCGGTAGTCAAAGAAAAACTCGCACTCAGCCGGGATGATGTTGCGGCCGTTGCCGCCGCTGATGACGTTGGTGGAGATGGTGGTGTAGGGCACGCCAAAGCCGTCCACGCGCAGGCCTTGTTCTTCTTCGCGCCAGGCCAGGTCCTGGATGAAGGTGATCACCCGCGCCGCGTATTCGATGGCGTTCAGACCCTGCGGCGTCAGCGACGAGTGGGCGGCGCGGCCGTGCACCTTGCAGCGGTAGACGCGGCCACCCTTGTGGGCTGTGACCACCTGCATGTCAGTGGGTTCGCCCACCACGCAACCGTCCGGCTTGATGCCGGCAATGGCCAGTTCGTCCAGCAGCACCGGGATACCCAGGCAGCCCACCTCTTCGTCGTAGCTCAGCGCAATGTGAATGGGGGTGCGCAGCGGCGCTGCGGCGAACTGGGCCGCATGGCCCAGCACCACGCCAATAAAGCCTTTCATGTCGCAGGCACCGCGACCGTACAGCCGGCCGTTGCGTACCTCCGCCTTGAAGGGGTCTGAGGTCCAGGGTTGGCCATTGGTGGGCACCACGTCACTGTGGCCAGACAGCACAATGCCGCCCGGGCCCTCGCCAAAGGTGGCGAACAGGTTGGCCTTGGTGCGGTCGGCGTTGTAGGCGCGGCGCAGCTTGGCGCCATGGCCTTCCAGTAGGGCGCCGGCCCAGTCGATCAGGGCCAGGTTGGAGTTGCGGCTGGTGGTGTCAAAACCGATCAGCTGGCGCAGGCAGTCCAGGGTGGCGGTGCTGGGTGAATCGCTTTGCATGAGGGGGCTCCGTGGGGTTGGGTGTGGGGGTGGACGTGGTCTGGCGGCAAGCCTTGATTCAATCACATCTCGGGACCTGCCGGCCTCAGGGTATGCTCTCGGGTCTCCTCCGCCAACAGCCGCCTGTGCGGCACCGCATCATGCCCATCGCCTACAACCGCTATTACCGCTACGACGAGTTTTCGGCCATCTTGCACGAGCTGGTGCGCCAGTACCCGCAGCTGCTGTCGATCCAGAGTGCCGGCAAGAGCCACGAGGGGCGCGACATCTGGGTGCTGACCGTGACCAACCAGGCTACCGGCCTGGCCGCTGACAAGCCGGCTTATTGGGTGGACGCCAACATCCACGCCAGTGAGTTGGCCGGCGGCGCCGCCGCCCTGTACTTGATCGACACCCTCACCCGCGACTACGGCCAGCGGGAGACTGTCACCCGTTGCCTGGACACCCGGGCGTTCTACATTTGCCCTCGCATGAACCCGGACGGCGCCGAGTTCGCCATGCAAGACCCGCCCAAAATCATCCGCTCGTCGACCCGGCCCTACCCCTACGACGAGGCGCCGGTGGAGGGCCTGGACACTGGCGATGTGGACGGCGATGGCCGCATCCTATCCATGCGCATACCGGACGCCAACGGCAACTGGAAGTGCCACCCCGAGCATCCCCGCCTGATGGTGGCGCGCGAGCCCACCGAGGTGGGTGGCACCTATTACCGCATCCTGCCCGAGGGCCTGCTGCGCGATGACGATACCTTCAGCCCCAAGGTCAACCGCGACATCGAGGGGCTGGACCTGAATCGCAATTTTCCGGCGCAGTGGCGTCAGGAGTTCGAGCAGCTGGGCGCGGGCCCGTACCCCACCTCAGAGCCCGAGGTGCGCACGGTGGTGGACTTCATCACGCGGCACACCAACATCACCGGCGGCGTGACCTTTCACACATGGAGCGGTGTTCTGCTGCGCCCGTTTTCCGGCCACCCCGATGTGGACATGGCGGCCGAAGACCTGTGGGTGTTCAAGGCGCAGGGTGCCAAGGGCACTGAGCTGACCGGCTACCCGGCCATCAGCACTTTTGAGGAGTTCCGCTACCACCCCAAAGAGGTCACCACCGGTGGCTTTGACTGGATTTACGACCACCTGGGCCTGTACAAATGGACGGTGGAGATCTGGTGCCCGATGCGCGAGGCCGGCATCACCGACTACAAGTACATCGACTGGTTTCGCGAGCACCCGGTGTCGGACGACCTCAAGCTACTGGCCTGGTCCGACACCGCGCTGCACGGCAAAGGCTTTGTGGATTGGTACGCTTTTGAGCACCCGCAGCTGGGGCCCGTTGAGATTGGCGGCTGGGACAAGATTTACGCCTTCCGCAACCCGCCGCCGCACCTGCTGGAGAAAGAGATTGCGCGTTTTCCTGACTGGCTGATCTGGAACGCGCTCACCTCACCCCGGCTGGAGCTGGTGCATGCGGTGTGCGAAAAGTTGGGGCCGGACACGTATCGCATTGAGGTGGGGGTGCAGAACACTGGGCATTTGCCCTCCTACGTGTCCAAGCGGGCGTTGCAGCGCAAGCAGACGCGGGGGCTGATTGGCGAGATCACCCTGCCGTCTGGCGCCGAGTTGGTCTCGGGCAATCTGCGCACGTTTGCTGGTGAATTGGAAGGCCGGGCCTACAAGCACACGCTGGTGAGCTTTTGGACCGACCACACCCCCATGGGCGACCGGGCCAAGCTGAACTGGGTGGTGCGATCTGCCACTGGCGGCAGCGTGGAGGTGGTGGTGCGCCACGACAAGGCAGGCACGGTGCGTACCAGCCTGTCGTTGGTGTAAGCCTTACCTGCCGCGAATGCGAGGGTCGAGCGCGTCGCGCAGACCGTCGCCGATGTAGTTGACCGACAGCACTGTGAGCGAGATGGCGATGCCCGGCAGCATCACCCGGTTGGGGTAGTCCTGCAGATGGTCCACCGCGTCAAACAGCAGCCGGCCCCAGGTGGGGAAATCGGGCGGAAAACCCAGGCCCAGAAAGGAGAGTGCGCTTTCCACAATGATCGCGCTGGCGATGCCCAGTGCCGCTGCCACCATGATGGGGCTGAGCGTGTTGGGTAGGATGTGGCGCAGAATCATGCGAACGGACGGCGCACCGATGGAGCGGGCTGCCAGCACAAACTCACGCTCCTTCAGGGCCAGTACTTCGCCGCGCACAATGCGAGCAGTCTGCATCCACGAGGTCGCCCCGATCGAAATCACCATCAGCAAGAAAATGCCGGCCTCTGGCCCCAGGCGAAGCGCTAGTGGCTCCCGAAACAACATCACCATCACCAGCAACAGTGGCAGCAAGGGTAGCGCCAGAAAGAGGTCGGTCAGGCGCATGAGCGGGCCGTCCAGACGCTTGAAGAAGCCCGAGCTGACGCCAATGAGAGTCCCCAGCAGCAGCGAGATGGACATGGCCGTCAAGCCAACGGCAATGGAGACTTTGCCACCTGCCATCAGGCGCGCCAGCAGATCGCGGCCCAATTCATCGGTGCCAAAGGGAAACTGGGCACTGGGCGCCTTGTTGCGCATCAGCAAATTGGCATAGGCGGGGTCTGTCTTCCACAGCAGCGGACCGATGAAAATAAACAGCAGGATGGCGCCGAACACCGCTGCGCCCACCAGCGCACCTTTGTGTGATTTGAACTGGTCCCAGACGTCGTACCACTGGCTGCGTGGTGGCTGCTCTGCACGGTCGACCGTGGTGCTGCGCGCTGCTGCCTCAGTCATAGCGAATCCTCGGGTCGAGTACGCCGTAAATCACGTCGGCCAGCAGGTTGAAGGAGACGATCAGCACAGCAAAGATAAAGGTCAGGGTTTGCACCATGGGCAGATCGTTGGACTGAATGGCATTGATCAGCAATTGGCCCAAACCGTTCACCTTGAAGACCTGCTCGGTGATGATGGCGCCGGCGAAGATGGAGGGGACGCCGAGGGCGATCACGGTCACCACCGGAATCATGGAGTTGCGCAGCACATGCAGCAGCACCACGATTTTTTCGGTCAGGCCCTTGGCGCGTGCAGTGCGAACATAGTCCTGGCCCAGGTTGTCGAGCATGGTGGCCCGCAAAAACCGGCTGATCTGGGCCGCGTTGTAGAGCGCCAGCACAGCCACGGGCATGATCATTTGCTTGACCTGCCTGATGAAAGAATCCCATGAGTCGACCACCAGCGTGGTGTCATAGATAGAGGGTAACCAGTTGAGGTTCACCGAAAATACAACAATCAGCAAGACCCCGGTGAAAAAAGTAGGCACCGAGAAACCCACCATCGACACAAATGTGCCCAGTTGGTCAAACCAGCTGTACTGTCGGTAGGCGGATATGACGCCGATCGGGATCGCGATGGACACACCGATGACATACCCCATGCCAACCACCCACAGGGTCTGCGGCAGGCGCTGGGCAATCAGCTCTGTGACCGGGCTGCGAGTTTGCCAGGAAATGACGCGCTGCATATCAGCAGCGTAAGCGGTGCCGAACCAGTGGTCCAGCAAGTGCAGGGGCTCAACCCACATGAATTGTTTGAGCCACAGCAGGTAGCGCACCCAGGAGGGTTGATCTAGCCCCAGCGCTTCGCGCATCTTGGCCTTGACCTCAGGGGGAATGGTCAGCGGTACGTCTGACATCGGGTCACCCGGTGCCAGCTCCAGCAGCATGAAAATAACCAAGCTGATCACCAGCACCGTCGGGATGGCAATGAGAAGGCGGCGTAGTGTGTAGGTGAACATGCTCGGGCGCAGTCAGAGGCGCCGGAGCCGCAAGGGCTCCGGCGACAGGGCTTTACTTGATGCGGAACCAGTCAGAGGCGTTCCACAACTCGCTGTCCCAGGTGTTGAGCAGCACACCACCCAGGCTGTTGGCGTGGGCGGAGATGCGGCCACGGTCCACCAGGGGAACCACCACGTAGCTGTCTTTGGTCAGCATTTCATTGAGGCGTTTGGCAATGGCGCCGCGCTTTTCGACGCCGGCGGCAGCGCTGAGTTCTTTGGTCAGCCTGTCGTACTCAGGGTTGCAGTAGCGGTTCATGTTGGTGCCCTGCCATTGCGTTTCCGGGCGCGGGATCTTGTCGCACACGTGCTCGCTCAGGTAGCTTTCGGGGTCGGTACCGTCAAAGTTGTTGGCGTACATTTCCACGTCGGCGTAAAACTTCTGGAAAGTGTCGGGCGAGCCCGCGTCACCGCCGAAGAACACCGAGGCCGACACATTGCGCAACTCGGTCTTCACACCCAGTTCGGTCCACCATTGCTTGACCAGCGCCTGGAAGTTCTGGCGCACGGCGTTCGTAGAGGTCAGGTACTGGATTTCAAGCTTGACGCCATCTTTGGCACGCACGCCGTCCGGACCCATTCTCCAACCGGCTTGATCCAGCAGGGCTTTGGCACCCGCCATGTCCTGCTTGATGCAGT
>CALPLW020000242.1 GCA_943324505.2 Comamonas sp. lk | reverse complement strand
TGCATCCGGACACCTTCCTTGTTCAAGGGTTACTGGCGCCAACCGCAGGCCACTGCGGCAGTGCTGTCGGGAGACTGGTTCCACACCGGTGATATCGGCATGATCGATAGGGATGGCTTCCTGCACTACCTGGGTCGGCGCAAGGAGATGATCAAGGTCAAGGGCATGAGTGTGTTTCCGATGGAGATCGAAGCCGTGCTGGGGCGGCACGAGCTGGTGCTGGGCTCAGGCGTGGTGGCGCTGGCCGACGAGCGATACGGTGAACTGCCGGTGGCCTTTGTCCAGCTCAGGCCCGAGTGTGCCGTGCCCGATGTAGCGCAGCTGCTGCGCGCCTGGTGCGATGCCTGCATGGCCTCTTACAAAGTGCCGCAGCTGCGGTTGGTTGACCGCTTACCGGTCACGGCTACCGGCAAAGTGGACAAAAAGGTGCTGCTGCAATGGCTGGCCGCCGAGGCCTCTGCCCCGCCCACATGAGGCGCCTGGCTTTCAGGCCCGTCGTCTGCCCGGCGCGCCATAATTCGCACAGTGCCTGTACCGTGCCTGTTTTGGGAATCTAAATGTCTGAACCCACTGTGTTGTATGCCGAGCAGGGTGCTGTGGCCCTGCTGACCCTGAACCGCCCGCTGGCGCTCAACAGCTTTACCCGTCAGATGCACCATGATCTGTGGGCTGCGCTGGCGCAGGCCGAAGCCAACCAGGCTATCCGGGCGCTGGTCATCACAGGGGCGGGTCGAGCGTTCTGTGCCGGTGCCGATCTGGCAGAGTTTGACTTTGAACCCGGTCCGGATCTGGTCGCCCGCGCAGACCCTGGCCCTGTGATCGATCAGGCCTTCAACCCGACAGTGCGGCGGCTGCAAAGCCTGCGCATGCCCACGCTGGCAGCGATCAACGGCGTGGCCGCCGGGGCGGGTGCCTCATTGGCACTGACGTGTGACATCGCGATTGCCGCGCCCGGTGCCAGTTTTATCCAGGCCTTCAGCAAGATTGGCCTGGTGCCCGATGCGGGCGGCAGTTGGTTCCTGACCGAGCGGCTCGGGCTGGCGCGTGCCATGGCGCTGGCCATGACTGGCGACAAGCTCAGCGCTACGCAGGCCCGCGACTGGGGCATGATCTGGGAAGTGGCTGATGACTGCCTGGCAGCTGCCCAGGCGATGGCGGCACGGCTGGCCGACATGCCCACTGCCGCCCTGGTGGCGACGCGGCACCTGCTGCGCCACAGCCACACCCGTACCCTGAACCAGCAGTTGGATGTGGAGCGTGACACCCAGTCCACCATGGGCCGCACCCATGATTACATTGAGGGGGTGATGGCCTTCCGCGAGAAACGCCCGGCCCGCTTCACGGGGCGTTAAGCCAGCGCCCGAGCAGGGGTTTGTCACGCGGTAGTAGTCGCCAGCTGGTGGCTCCGCGGGGCATCACGAAAGGCAATTCCAGCAGCCGCTGGTCACGTGCCACGCAGGCACTCACCTTGGTGGCTGTGCCGGCATAAAGCAGCACATCGTCCAGCTTGTTCATGCGCCATCGGGTGGTGGCCTTGCCGGCACCTACCGTCAGACCCAACCATTCATCACCCGCAGCAAAACCGGCCTGTTCGGCCGCACCGCCGCGCAGCACTGTTTTGATCTGAATCCCCGCGCGCTCCGTGACCCGCAAACCCAAGGCTTGTGCCAGGGCAGCCGGTTCTTTGAGCACATGAACGCCATGCTGTTCCAGCAAGGGCTGGAGGGGTAACTCAGCCGTGCCGTGCACCCAGCGCGCCAACTCCTTGGCATAAGAGCGCCCCGCCACGGTTTGCAGCACGGCGGCCAGGTCGGTCTGCGCCATCGGGCCGCCAGCGCAGCGTAGCCAGAGCCCGCGCATCACGTCGTCCAGGGCGCCCTTGCCCTCCTGGCGCAGCGTCAAGTCCAGACACAGCGCGACCAGCGCGCCTTTGCTGTAGTAGCTGACGGTGGCATTGGGCGTGTTTTCGTCTTGCCGGTAGTATTTCACCCAGGCATCAAAACTGGCCTGCGCCACCGACTGAACCTTGCGCCCCGGCGTCTGCAGCACCTGGTTGACGGTTTTGCCCAGCAACTTGAGGTAGGTCGCGTCGTCGATCAGTCCAGCCCGGCGCAGCAGCAGGTCGTCGTAGTAGCTGGTAAATCCCTCAAAGAACCAGAGCAGCTCGGTGTAGTTTTCCTGGCTGTAGTCATAAGTGGCAAATTCGGCTGGTCGCAGCTGTTTGACGTTCCAGGTGTGGAAATACTCATGGCTGATCAGGCCAAGCAGGGTGGTGTAGCCCTCGCTCAGTGCCCCCACCGCGCTTAACGCAGGTGCCGCGCCAGTTTTGGCTGGGCTGGCGTCTTTTCGAGGTAGGTCCTGGCGCTTGCAGATCAGCGCCGTGGAGTTGCGGTGCTCCAGCCCGCCGTAGCCATCATCCACCGCGTTGAGCATGAACAGGTAGGACGCATGGGGCGCTGGGTTGGCGGCTCGGGAGCCGGTCTGGCTGCTGTGCCAGAACCCAATAGCGGCCTCGCAAATCGCCTTGGTGTCGGCCAGTAACCGTGCGCCGTCAAAGCTGGGCGGTGCACCGGCCACCACGAAACGGTGCGGTATGCCGCCGGCTGTGAAATTGCCGGTCCAGAAGTCACCCATCTCCACGGGGCAGTCCACCAGTTCGTCATAGTTCGCAGCGCGGTAGCGGCCAAAGCCCTTGCGGTCGATCTTGACCGGCGTGAGGCCGGTGGCTGCTTGCCAGCTCGGCAGACCTGGGGCGCCGATCAACTCCAGCTCATGCGGCGCATCTTGCTGGCCATGCACTTGCAGAAAAAGGCTGCTGCCATTGAAGAAGCCGCGCTGCGTGTCGAGCCAGGCGGTGCGCACCGAGTTGTCCAAGGCGTACACCTCATAGCTCAGCACCAGCGGCTCGTCGGTGGCGCAGTGGGCCTGCCAACTGCATTTGTCCAACTGGTTCAAATGGACTGTTTGCCCGCCCTGCTTGCCTTGCAGCCGCTGCAGGTTCTTGGAGAATTCACGCACCAGGTAGCTGCCTGGGATCCAGACCGGCAGACTCAGGGTCTGCAATACCTGCGGCTTGGCAATCGCCAGGGTCACCTGGTAAAGATGGGCGTGAACGTCCGCCAGCCGAACCTGGTAGCTGATGGTTGTCATGGGGTGGCTGTCTTCGTCTCGCCCAGGTGTTTTTCCACTTCAGCCGCGCCGATGGCTCCAGGCACGCGCGAGCCGTCGGCAAACACCAGGGTCGGCGTGCCGGTGATCTTGAACTTGCGGCCCACTTCCAGGTTGCGCGCTATGGCGCTGACGTCACAACTTGCTGCGGCCGGGGTCTGGTCGCGCACCATCCAGTCCTGCCAGGCTTTGACCCGGTCTTTGGCGCACCAGATGTTCTTGGACTTTTCGTTGGAGTCGGCGCTGAGGATCGGGTACAGAAACATATAGATGGTGACGTTGTTCACCTTTTGCAGATCGCGCTCAAAGCGCTTGCAATAGCCACAGTTCGGGTCTTCGAACACGGCCAGCCGGCGCTTGCCGTTGCCGCGCACAATGGTGAAGGCGTCTTTGAGCGGCAGGGCGTCAAAGTTGATGGCGGTCAGCTTGTCCACCCGCTCTTCGGTCAGGTTGCGCTTCTGTTTGGTGTCGATCAGGCTGCCCTGCAGCAAAAAATTGCCTTCGGCATCGGTGTAAAAAATCTCGGTGCCATTGACACGCACCTCATACAGCCCGGGCATCGGGCTCTTGCTGATCTCGTCGATCGCCTGGAACTGCGGGATGCGCTCGGCCAGGTTTTTGCGAATGGTGGCTTCTTGGGCGCCGGCGTTCAGGGTCAGGCTCAGCAGTGCAGCCCATAGGCTGGAGTGGGTAAGGTTCATCGTGGTTTATCCAGTCTTGGCGGTGGTTACCGTGGTCGCGGCTGTCAGGGCAGGCCCATCGCCCGGCGCGCCACCCATTGTTTGATCGGTCCGCTGCGCTCAAACCCATTCATGCCCCAGTTGCGCAGGGTCTGCCAGGCGTTGCCGTCCAGGGCAAACAACTGTTGCAGCCCGTCCATGGCGGCACTCATGGGCAGAACCTCTGACTTGCGGGCGCGCTCATAGCGGCGCAGCAATTTGTGGTCACCCAGCGCGCGCCAGTACTCTCGCTTTTGCAAAATGTCGGTCAGGGTGGCGACATCGGCCAGGCCGAGGTTGAGGCCCTGCCCTGCGAGTGGGTGCACGGCGTGCGCCGCATCGCCGGCCAAGGCCCAGGCGCGACCATCGCGCTGCCCAACCCAGCGCTCGGCGCAGGACAGTTGCAGCGGCCAGGCCGCACGCGAACTGCTGAGTGTCAGAGAGCCCAGGCAGCCGCCGCTGATAGCCTCCAATTCAGCACAAAAATCGGTAGCCTCGGCTTGCAGCAGCGCCGGGGCGCGATCGGCCTGCACCGACCACACCATGGCGACCTCTGTGCCCAGCGGCCCGCCCAAAGGTAGCAAGGCCAAAATGTCACCACCGACAAACCATTGCCGCGCGGTTTGCCCATGCGGCAGCGTGCATTGCAGCCGGGCGGCAATGGCGTGCTGGTGATAGCTTTGTGTCTGGTAGGCGACCCCCAGCTCGTCCCGAGTGCTGCTGGCGCGGCCTTCACAGATGACCGTCAGAGCGGCAGGCCGTGGTGCTTGCAGCAGCTCGATCTGGGGTTGAAACCGGATCGCCTGCGCCAGTTGGGACTCCAGCACGGGGACGTCCACGATCCAGGTCAGGCCGGGCACGTGCATTGCCCCTGCGCCAAAACTCAGGTCGCCACCCGCGTCCCCCTTGATCTGCATGGCGAGTACTTCGGTGGCATCGCTGGGGTCAGGCCAGCAGCGCAGCGCCTCAAGCAACTGGCGGGATCGTGCGTTCAGGGCATAGGCGCGTACATCGGCCCCGGTCTGGGGCTGACCCGGCACAGCAGTGGGCGCGACCAAGCCGACCCGCAAGCGCTCGCGCGCGAGCAAGAGGGCCAGCGTTTGCCCCACAATGCCACTACCTCGGATGCAGATGTCTAGGGCTTGAGTCATGCAGGCCATTGTAGAAGCCGGGGCAAAATCGGTAGTCCGAACACCCCTAATCATGGCTAACGCATAGAGGTCATCCATTGAACGACACCCTAACTCCTAGCAGCACCCTGACGGCCCGCATTGAGCAGTTGCTGATCTACCCGGTCAAATCCTGCGCCGGGGTCGCAGTGCCCGAGGCGCTGCTGACCGACACCGGGCTTGATCTGGACCGGGCCTGGATGGTGGTGGACGCTGAGGGCGAATTTGTCACCCAGCGCGAAATGCCCAGGCTGGCGCTGGTTCAGCCGCAGCTCAAAACCGACCATCTGGTGCTGCGCGCCCCCGGCATGCTGGCGCTGCACATCGCCATTGACCGGGTCGAGCAGCCGTTGACAGTACGGGTTTGGGACGACCTGGTGCCGGCCTATGACCTGGGTGCGCTGGCGGGCCAGTGGATCACGGATTGTTTGGCGCAGCCGCATGCGGGTGATGCGCGGCCGTCGGTCGGGCCCTGCCGGCTGGTGCGTTTTGACCCGTCGCACCGGCGGCTTGCCAGCTTGAAGTGGACCGGCGGCCTGGAGGCGCCGAACCAGTTCAGCGACGGCTACCCGCTGCTGGTGCTCAGCCAGGCATCGCTCGATGGGCTGAACCAGCGGCTGCTGGCAGCCGACCAGGCGCCGGTGGCCATGACGCGTTTTCGGCCCAACATCGTACTGTCGGGCTTGCAGGCGCATGACGAAGATCGGCT
>CALPLW020000241.1 GCA_943324505.2 Comamonas sp. lk | reverse complement strand
GGTTGGCCCAGCCAGCAAACGGCAATCCACTGGCACGGCGCCGTCAAAGGCAAAGGGTGCGCTGTGGCGGTCCAGGTCAAACCACTGCCCGTTCAGTCCCAGGCGCACACCGGCGCCGTCCAGCACGGCAAAGCAGCGCTGCACGCCGTCAAAGCGCGAGAACGGGCCGTCCTGCGTCACCTCGGCCACCGACAGCCGGCATGACCAGTCCGCCGCTTCGGGCCACGCCAACAACTCGCGTGTGACGCCGCCGCCATTGCGCCAGGGGCTGGCAGCCACATCGTCCAGGCGTATCAGTTGCCAGTTCATAGTTGAAACTTTCCGTTAAAGCTGTAGCGCAGACCGGGATAGACCAGGCGCGCCAGGCTGGCCACATGCGGACCGCTGACAGTGCGGCGTGTCATCACCAGGCAGGGTACGCTGGGCGCAATCGCCAGGCACGCCGCTTCTTGCACGCTGGGCAGGCTGGCCTCGATCGAGTAGCTGGCCTCGGTCAGCGGCGCGTGCTCCAGCAGGTAGCGGGTCGGAGTGGTCAGGGCAAAGTCCACACCCAGGTAGTCGGGCGCGGCGGCGGGGTTGACATGCCGGTCTTCATACTGGATCGGCAACCCATCCTCGCAGTGCACCAGCACCGAGTGAAACAGCCGCGCGCCCCGGCGCAGGCGAAACACCTCGGCCAAGGCCGCGCTGGCTCGCACCGCCGCCAAATGCTGCAGTCGAGTGCTGTGCACATGGCCTCTGGCCAAAACCTCGTCATGGATGTCGCGCAGCGCAAGCGTGCTGGAGATGCGGTGCAACTGCGCCACCACCGTGCCAGACCCCTGGGTGCGCGTGACCAGTCCCTCCACCACCAGCTCGCGAAGGGCCCGATTAACCGTCATGCGGCTGATGCCAAACTGCTGCTGCAAAGCGGACTCGCTCGGCACGGCCGCACCGGGCCGCCAGACGCCTTGGTTGACCTGGGCCTTGATGAATGCCTTGACGCGCTCGTAGGCTGGCACGACGGCATCTTCAGCCATGGCAGGGGACGTGGCGGTGCCAGCAGGCAGGTTGGTCGGTGGTCAGCGGGTTCATGGTGGCAGTGCGCTTGGTCTTTGGATTGTGCAGAAAATGCCCCTGTTACGCCTCCGGGTTTCCCCGAGATGGCGCTAGTTGTATAGACAACTACAATGTACCACCACCCCACCCGAACGGAGCCCCTCCATGTCCGATTTGTCGCAAACCCCCTTCTTTGACAGCCAGGCGCGCCCCGTGCGCGCGCCGCGCGGCACCACGCTGAGCTGCGCCAACTGGCAGATCGAAGCCGCCTACCGCATGATCCAGAACAACCTGGACCCCGAGGTGGCCGAAAACCCGGACCAGCTGGTGGTGTACGGCGGCATTGGCAAGGCCGCGCGCAACTGGCCCTGTTTTGACGCGATCCTCGACAGCCTGCGCAAGCTGCAGCCTGACGAGACCCTGCTGATCCAGTCCGGCAAGCCGGTCGGGGTATTTCGCACCCATGCCGGCGCACCGCGCGTGCTGCTGGCCAACTCCAACCTGGTGCCCAAGTGGGCCAACTGGGAACACTTCAACCAGCTCGACCGCGCTGGTCTGATGATGTATGGCCAGATGACGGCCGGCAGCTGGATCTACATCGGCACCCAGGGCATCGTGCAGGGCACCTATGAGACCTTTGTTGAGGCCGGTCGCCAACACTACAACGGCAGCCTGGTCGGGCGCTGGGTGCTGACCGCGGGCCTAGGCGGCATGGGCGGTGCGCAGCCGCTGGCCGCCAGCTTTGCCGGCGCCAGCTCGCTCAATATCGAATGCCAGCAAAGCAGCATCGATTTCCGGCTGCGCACCCGCTACCTCGACAAGCAGGCCGCCAACCTGGACGAGGCCCTGGCACTGATTGCCCGGCACACCGCCGCCGGCGAGGCTGTGTCGATTGGCCTGTGTGGCAATGCGGCCGAGCTGTTGCCTGAGCTGGTGCGGCGCGCCAAGGCCGGCGGCCCACGGCCTGACATCGTGACCGACCAGACCTCGGCCCACGACATCATCAACGGCTACCTGCCAGCCGGCTGGAGCGTGGCACGCTGGCTGGCTGCGCGCAAAGACCCGGCGCAGCACGCCGAGCTGACGCAAGCCGCAGGCGAATCCTGCGTCACCCATGTCCGTGCCATGCTCGACTTTCACGCCATGGGCATCCCCACGGTGGACTATGGCAACAACCTGCGCCAGGTGGCGAAAGATTTTGGGGTGGCCAACGCTTTTGACTACCCCGGCTTTGTGCCCGCCTATGTGCGTCCGCTGTTCTGCCGTGGTGTGGGGCCGTTCCGCTGGGTCGCGCTCAGCGGCGACCCGGAAGACATCCGCAAGACCGACGCAAAGATGAAGGAACTGTTCCCCGACAACACGCACCTGCACCGCTGGCTGGACATGGCGGGTGAGCGCATCAGCTTCCAGGGCCTGCCCGCACGCATCTGCTGGATTGGGCTGGGCGAGCGGCACCTGGCCGGCCTGGCCTTCAACGCCATGGTGCGCAGCGGCGAGCTCAAGGCACCGGTCGTGATCGGGCGCGACCACCTCGACAGCGGCTCGGTGGCCTCGCCCAACCGCGAGACCGAGGCCATGAAAGACGGCAGCGACGCGGTGAGCGATTGGCCCCTGCTCAACGCCCTGCTTAACACGGCCAGCGGCGCAACTTGGGTCAGCCTGCACCACGGTGGCGGCGTCGGCATGGGTTACTCGCAGCATTCAGGCGTGGTGATTGTTTGTGACGGCAGCGCCGAGGCCGACGAGAAGCTGGCCCGCGTGCTGTTCAATGACCCGGCCACCGGCGTCATGCGCCACGCCGACGCGGGCTACGAGGTCGCAACAGCCAGCGCCCGCGCCAACGGCCTGAACCTGCCGATGGTGGGCGCATGACCCGCACGCCACACCACACGCTGGTGCCGGGCGAGCTCAGCCTGTCCCAACTTAGGGGCTTGGGCGCTGCCGGGCACACCATCGAGCTCACCGCCGACTGCCGCGCTGGTATCCGCGCCAGCGCAGCCCTTGTGCAACAAGCCGCTGCCGGCGACGCCGCGGTGTACGGCGTGAACACCGGCTTTGGCAAACTGGCCAACCAACGCATTGGTCACGACGACCTGGCCAACCTGCAGCTCAACCTGCTGCGCTCACACGCGGTCGGCGTGGGCGAACCCCTGGCGCCCGAGGTAGTGCGGCTGATCCTGCTGCTCAAAGCCACCAGCCTGGCGCGCGGCTACTCGGGCGTGCGCGAGGCAGTGGTCGATGCCCTGCTGGCGCTGTACAACCGCGGCATGACCCCGGTCATCCCCTGCCAGGGCTCGGTGGGCGCCTCGGGCGATCTGGCCCCGCTGGCCCATCTGTGCCTGCCCCTGATTGGAGAAGGCGAGTTGCTGTTGGACGGCGTACGCATGCCGGCGCTGGCCGGCCTGCAGCAGGCGGGGCTCACGCCTTTGCAGCTGTCGGCAAAGGAAGGCTTGGCGCTGATCAACGGCACCCAGGTGTCCACCGCGCTGGCGCTGCACGCCTTGTTTGCCACCGAGCGGGTGTTCGAGGCGGCCGTAATCTCAGGTGCGCTCACACTGGATGCGGCCCGCGGCAGCGACGGCCCGTTTGACGCCCGTATCCACGCCGTTCGCGGCCAGCCCGGGCAGATTGACTGCGCAGCGGCCTACCGCGCTTTGGCGGCGGGCAGCGCCATTCGCCAATCGCACCTGGAAGGCGATGACCGGGTGCAAGACCCCTATTGCCTTCGCTGCCAGCCGCAGGTGATGGGCGCTTGCCTGGACCAGATGCGCTACGCGGCGCAGGTCTTGCTGCGCGAGGCCAATGCCGTCACCGACAACCCGCTGGTGTTTGCCGACCAGGGCGTGCTGCTGTCGGGCGGCAATTTCCACGCCGAGCCGGTGGCGCTGGCAGCCGACGCGCTGGCGGTGGCGATTGCCGAGATTGGCGCCATCACCGAGCGCCGCATTGCCATGCTGGTGGACACGGTGGTGTCGCGCCTGCCGCCGTTCCTCACGCCCGAGCCGGGGCTGAATTCCGGCTTCATGATCGTGCACGTGACCGCCGCCGCGCTGGCCTCGGAAAACAAGTCACTGGCGCACCCGGCCAGTGTGGACAGCCTGCCGACCTCGGCCAACCAGGAAGACCATGTGTCCATGGCCACCTTTGCCGCCCGGCGCCTGCAGCCCATGCTGGACAACACCGCGCACATCGTGGCCATCGAGCTGCTGGCCGCAGCCCAGGGCATCGAATTTTTGCGGCCGCTGCGCAGCTCGGACGCACTGGAAGCCGTTCACAGCAAGGTCCGCAGTGTGTCCGCCGCCATGATGCAAGACCGCAGCCTGGCACCGGACATGCAGGCGGTGCAAGACATGGTCAAAAACGGCGCGATTGCGGGCGCCATGAAGGCACGGTTGCCGGCCTTGTTGGCGCTGGACCTGATTTAGCTGGTTTAGACCCGTCATCCCCGTGCAAACGGGGATCCATGCATTGGATGTGCGGGATCAGCCCGGCCCGGCATTCGGCTCCGCGGCTGTCACCCGCCCTGCGGGCTCCTTCTTGATGCCGCTGCGCCGAACGCCGCACCGGCCTGATCTGGGACGGTGGTTGGTGCGCAATGGAAAGAGGCAGGGGCCTGTCCCTGGACTGACCATCCGACATACCGGTGTATCCACCACCGGTACGCCAACCCCTCGCCTGCTGCAGGGGCCGATGGCGTGTCGCGGCGAGGTCAAGGAAGGAGCCCGCAGGGCGGAGGGACACGAGCGGCGGCACGCCGTCGGCCCCTGCAGCTCGCCCACACAGCCCACCGACTCGGCCATCCTACTGCGATTGCCGGCAAGCGAAAAAGGTCAATGAACCACCCGCTCAAAGCTGAACTGCCCGGGCGCACGGATCGGGTCCACGTCGACCGGGATCACGTCTTTCGGCGCAAACCGGCCTTCGAGCAGCAGCTTGGACAGCGGGTTCTCGATGCGTTGCTGGATCGCGCGTTTGAGAGGCCGCGCACCAAACACCGGGTCGAACCCGACCTTGGCCAGCTCGGCCAGTGCCGCTGGTGACACTTCCAGCACCAGGTCCAGCTTGGCCAGGCGCGCTTGCAGCACCTGGATCTGAATCGCGGCGATGGAGGCGATGTGCTCGGCCGACAGGGCGTGGAACACCACCGTCTCGTCGATGCGGTTCAAAAATTCGGGCCGGAAGTGGTTCTTCAGCTCGCCGGTCACAGCATCCTTGATGTCCTCGCTGTCCTGCCCCACCATGCTTTGGATCAGGTGCGAGCCGATGTTGCTGGTCATCACGATCACGGTGTTCTTGAAGTCCACCGTCCGGCCTTGACCGTCAGTCAGGCGGCCGTCGTCCAGCACCTGCAGCAGCACGTTGAACACGTCGGGGTGGGCTTTTTCCACCTCGTCGAGCAGCAGCACGCTGTAGGGTTTGCGCCGCACGGCCTCGGTCAGGTAGCCACCCTCCTCGTAGCCCACATAGCCCGGGGGCGCGCCGATCAGCCGCGCCACGGAATGCTTCTCCATGAACTCGCTCATGTCGATGCGGATCAGGTGGTCCTCGGAGTCGAACAAAAAGCCCGCCAGGGTTTTGCACAGCTCGGTTTTGCCGACGCCAGTGGGGCCCAGGAACAGGAAGGAGCCGGTCGGGCGGTTAGGGTCTGACAGGCCGGCGCGGGAGCGCCGAATGGCGTTGGCTACCGCGGTGATGGCTTCGTCCTGACCCACCACCCGCTGGTGCAAGCGGGCTTCCATCAGCAGCAGCTTGTCTTTTTCGCCCTGCAGCATCTTGGCCACCGGGATGCC
>CALPLW020000240.1 GCA_943324505.2 Comamonas sp. lk | reverse complement strand
TTCCCCAAGCTCAGCGTGTTCGAGAACCTGCGTTGTGGCGTGCTCTGGAGCCTGGGCTACAAGTACAGCTTCTTCAAGTTTTTGGTGGATCTGGACGACGCCAACGAGCGTGCGCAGCAGTTGATGCTCATGATCGGGCTCGGCCACAAGCGCGAGGTGCTGGCCATGAACCTCACCTATGCCGAGCAGCGGGCGCTGGAGATTGGCATCACCATTGGCGGTGGCGCCAATGTGATTTTGCTGGATGAGCCTACGGCCGGCATGAGCCGCAGTGAAACCGCGCGCTTCATCGAGCTGATCAAACAGGTGACCGAGGGCAAGACCCTGCTGACCGTGGAGCATGACATGGGTGTGGTGTTTGGTTTGGCCGACAAGATCGCTGTGCTGGTGTATGGCGAAGTCATTGCCTTCGACACCCCAGAGGCGGTGCGGGCGAATGCCCGGGTGCAAGAAGCCTACCTGGGGTCTGCTGTGGCCGACGCCCAGGTCAATGTCCGGGTTGGGGGTGCCTGAGCATGCTGCAGGTCAGCCAACTACAAGCCTTTTATGGCAAGAGCCACGTGCTGCACGGCGTCGACCTGGCGGTGGGCGAGGGCGAAATCGTGGCCCTGCTCGGGCGCAATGGCTCGGGCCGCTCCACCACCGCCAAGGCCATCATGGGCATGGTGGCGTGTCAGGGCTCGGTGCTGTGGCAGGGCGGTCAGATTGTGGGTCGCAAACCCTATGAAATCGCCAACCTGGGTCTCGGTTACGTACCTGAAAGCCGAGACATTTTCCCCAAGCTCACCGTGCACCAGAACCTGATGCTGGGGCAAAAGCGAAGTCAAAAGAAGCCGCGCTGGTCGTTTGGCGACATGTACCAGCTCTTTCCCCGCCTCAAGGAGCGCGAGCACACCGAGGCTGGTGTCCTCTCCGGCGGTGAGCAGCAGATGCTGACCCTGTGTCGCACCCTGATGGGCGACCCCGACCTGATCATCATTGACGAACCCACTGAAGGCCTGGCGCCCAAGATCGTCGAACTGGTGGCCGAGTACTTGCAGGCCCTGCGGGCCCGAGGTCTGTCAGTGCTGCTGATTGAGCAGAAGCTGACCATCGCCATGCAGATCTCTGACCGCTGCCTGGTGATGGGCCACGGAAGCATCGTGTTTGACGGCACGCCCGAGGCTTTGCGTCAAAATGCCAGCATCCGCAAGGAGTGGCTGGAGGTCTAGCGGGCCTTGTCCCACCGGCGACTGGCCGGCTACCCTGCCGCAGAGCCGACCCCTACAATCTTTAAAAGCGAACGACCGTTCTTTTTTCTACCAGCAAGGAAAATACCCATGACTGCCCAATACCAAGTGCATGGCGACATCGCCGTCATCACGCTCAGCAACCCGCCCGTGAACGGCCTGGGCTTTGCTACCCGCCTCAGCATTGCCGATGGTCTGAGCCGGGCCAACGCTGACCCCGCCGTCAAGGCTCTGGTACTGACGGGCGCGGGCAAGGCGTTTTCAGGCGGCGCAGACATCAAGGAATTTGGCAGCCCCAAGGCCCTGCAAGAGCCCAACTTGCTCAGCGTCATTTTGGCCCTGGAGCACTCGGCCAAGCCGGTGGTGGCCGCCATTCACAGCGTGTGCATGGGTGGTGGCTTGGAACTGGCGCTGGGCTGTCATTACCGCATTGCCGCACCGGGTTGCAGCGTGGCCCTGCCTGAGGTGAAGCTGGGCCTGATCCCCGGCGCCGGGGGCACCCAGCGTCTGCCGCGTGTCTTGGGCGTTGAAGTGGCGCTGAACATGATCGTCAGCGGCGAGGCAGTCAAAAGCGAGATGCTGGCCATGATCCCAGGCCAAAAGCTGTTCGACAAAATGGCCAGCTCAGTGGAGACGCTGGCCGAGGAGGCGCTGGCCCTGGCGCGCTCTTTAGCCGATACCCGGCCCCTGCCGCTGGTGCGCAACCTGCCCTGCAAGCACCCTCAAGGCGACGCCTACTTCCAGTTTGCCCGCAACATGGTCAAGGGCATGGCCAAGAATTTCCCGGCGCCCCCCAAGTGCGTGGACGCGGTGGAGGCAGCCACCAAGCAGAAATTTGACCTTGGCATGGCCGCCGAGCGCGACATTTTTGTGGCCCTGATGCAGACCGCTGAGTCGCGTGCACTGCGCCACATCTTCATGGCCGAGCGCGCTGCCTCCAAGATTCCGGATGTGCCGTCTGACACACCGCAGCGGCTGGTGAAGTCGGTCGCCGTCATTGGTGCCGGCACCATGGGCGGCGGCATTGCCATGAACTTCCTCCACGCCGGCCTGCCGGTGGTGATGCTGGAGATGAAGCAGGAGGCCCTCGACCGAGGCGTGGCCACCATCCGCAAGAACTACGAATCGCAGGTCAAAAAAGGCAAGCTCAAGGCCGACAAGTACGAGCAGCGCATGGCCCTGCTCCAGACCACGCTGAGCTATGACGACCTGGGCAGCGCCGATCTGGTGATCGAGGCGGTGTTCGAGGACATCGGCGTGAAGGAGACGGTGTTCAAGCAACTCGACCGGGTCATGAAGCCCGGCGCCATCCTGGCCAGCAACACCTCCACGCTCGACGTTGACAAGATCGCCAGCTTCACCAGCCGGCCGCAAGACGTGGTGGGCCTGCATTTCTTCAGCCCGGCCAACGTCATGAAGCTGCTCGAAGTGGTGCGCGGCGCCAAGACGGCCAAAGATGTGCTGGCCACGGTGATGGCGCTGGCCAAGACCATCCGCAAGACGGCGGTTGTCTCGGGCGTGTGCGACGGCTTCATCGGCAACCGCATGGTCGAGCAATACGGCCGCCAGGGCGGCTTTTTGCTGGACGAAGGCTGCACGCCCGAGCAGGTGGACCGGGCCATTGAAAAATTCGGCTTTGCCATGGGCCCGTTCCGAATGGGCGACCTCGCGGGTAACGACATCGGTTGGGCCATCCGCAAGCGCCGTGCGCTGGAAAAACCAGGCATGAAGTACAGCAAGACCGCTGACCTGCTGTGCGAGAAAGGCCGCTTTGGTCAGAAAACCGGCGCCGGTTGGTACGACTACGTGGCCGGCAAACGCGATGCTGTTCCCAACGCCGAGGTGGTGCAGATGATTGCGGCGCACCGTGCGTCACTGGGCATCACCCCGCGCAAAATCTCGGACGACGAGATCGTCCAGCGCCTGGTTTATTCCCTGGTCAATGAGGCCGCGCACATCCTGGAGGAGGGCATAGCCTCCAAGGCCGGCGACATCGACATGGTGTACCTGATGGGCTACGGCTTCCCGATTTATCGCGGCGGCCCGATGAACTACGCCGATCAGGTGGGCTTGTTCAATGTGGTGCAAAGCATGGGCCGTTTTGCCCAGAACCCACTCGACGACGCCGCATTCTGGCAACCTGCGCCGCTCCTGGCCCGCCTGGCCGCCGAAGGCCGGACCTTCAATTGATTTGAACCAGAGGACTCCACCATGTCATCAGCTGTTATTGTCTCCACCGCCCGCACCCCGCTTGCCAAAAGCTGGAAAGGCTCGTTCAACATGACCCACGGCGCCACCCTGGGCGGCCACGCCGTCCAGCACGCGATTGCCCGGGCCGGCATCGAGGCCGCCGAGGTGGACGACGTCATCATGGGATGTGCCAACCCCGAGGGCGCTACGGGTGCCAACATTGCGCGCCAGGTGGCACTGCGCGCCGGCTGCCCGATCACGGTCTCCGGCATGACGGTCAACCGCTTTTGTTCGTCGGGCCTTCAAACCATCGCCCTGGCCGCGCAGCGCGTCATCGCCGGTGAGGGTGATGTGTATGTGGCTGGTGGGGTGGAGAGCATCTCCTGCGTGCAACAGGAAATGAACCAGCACATGCTGGCCGACCCCTGGCTGGTCAAGAACAAGCCGGAGATTTACTGGAACATGCTGCAAACCGCCGAGAACGTGGCCAAGCGCTACGGCATCGGCCGCGAGGCCATGGACGAGTACGGCGCCGCCAGCCAGCAACGCGCCACTGCAGCGCTGGCCGCAGGCCTGTTTGCCGATGAAATCGCCCCCATCACCGTCACCATGGGCGTGGCCGACAAGGTGATGGGCCTGACCACCAAGCAAGTGACGGTCAGCTTTGATGAAGGCATCCGCGACGGCACCACCAAAGAAGGCATCAGCGGCCTGCGCTCGGCCCTGCCGGGCGGCCTGATCTCGGCCGGCAACGCCAGCCAGTTCTCTGACGGCGGCGGCGCCTGCGTCGTCATGTCCGAAGCGCTCGCCGAAAAGAAAGGCCTGAAGCCGCTGGGCCGCTTCCTCGGCTTTGCCGTGGCCGGCTGCGAGCCCGACGAGATGGGCATTGGCCCGGTCTTTGCCATCCCCAAGGTGCTGGCGCGGCTGGGCCTGACGGTGGCTGACATCGATCTGTGGGAACTCAACGAAGCCTTCGCGGTCCAGGTGATCTATTGCCGCGACAAGCTGGGCATCCCGGGCGACCGTCTCAACGTCAATGGCGGTGCCATTGCGGTGGGCCACCCCTATGGCGTCAGCGGCCAGCGCCTGACCGGCCACGCCCTGATTGAAGGCCGTCGGCGCGGCGCCAAGCGCGTCTGCGTCACCATGTGCATCGGTGGCGGCATGGGTGCCGCTGGCGTGTTCGAGGTGCTGTGAGGCGGGCATGAACTTGCGCCCCACCGTCGATTTTCTGCTGTACCAGTGGCTGGAAGTGCCGGCACTGACACAGCGGGAGCGGTTTGCCGACCACTCGCGGGATACCTTTGACGCGGTGCTGGACACCTGTGAACGCATTGCGCGCGACAAGTTTGCGCCGTTCAACCGCCTGGTCGACACCCAGGAGCCGCACTTTGACGGTGAGCAGGTGGTGCTGCCTGCGGCGACGCTGGCAGCTGCTCAGGCCTACGCCGCCTCAGGCATGCTGAGTGCCGCGCAAAACTACGAGCACGGCGGTATGCAGCTGCCCTACACGGTGGAGGCCGCGGCCAATGCCTTCTTTGCCTGTGCCTCGGTCAGCATCGGCTCGGGCATGCTCACCACTGGCAACGCCAATTTGCTGATGGTGCATGGCACGGCGCAGCAGCAAGCAGCCTTTGCCCGCCACGAGTTCTCGGGGCGCTTCTCGGGCACCATGTGTTTGTCGGAGCCGCAGGCCGGCTCCTCGCTCAGCGACGTCGCCACCCGCGCTCTGCCCGACGGCCCCGATTTTGCTGCCGACCCGCTCGGGGCCCGCTACCGGCTCAAGGGCAACAAGATGTGGATCTCCTCGGGCGACCATGAACTGACCGAGAACATCATTCACCTGGTGCTGGCCAAGATTCCCGGGCCGGACGGCAAACTGGTGGCCGGTACGCGCGGCATTTCGCTGTTCATCGTGCCCAAGAAAATGGTCGATGCCGAGGGGCAACTCACCGGCGAGCGCAATGACGTGGCGCTGGCCGGCCTCAACCACAAGCTGGGCTGGCGTGGCACGACCAACTGCCTGCTCAATTTTGGCGAGGGCAAGTACCCGGTGCGGCCGCAGGGCGACGGCCCTTTTGGCGCTGGCGCGGGTGCCATCGGCTACCTGGTGGGGCAGCCCGGCGAGGGCCTGCGCTGCATGTTCCACATGATGAACGAGGCCCGCATTGGTGTTGGCATCGCTGCCACCATGCTCGGCCTGGCCGGCTACTACGCCTCGCTGGACTACGCCCGCAACCGGCCGCAAGGCCGACCCATTGGCAGCAGTGGCAAGGACGCCGCCGCGCCCCAGGTGCGCATCATTGAACATGCCGACATCAAGCGCATGTTGTTGGCTCAAAAATCTTATTCTGAAGGGGCCTTGGCACTGGCCTTGTATTGCGCCCGCTTGGTGGACGAACAGCACACCGGCACGCCCGAAGC
>CALPLW020000239.1 GCA_943324505.2 Comamonas sp. lk | reverse complement strand
GCCAGCCTGGCCGCCTTGGTACAGGCGCTCACCAGCGGGCAATTGATGTGCCGCACGGTCCAACTGGAGAGTGGCGTGGTCAGCCTGGCAGTCAGCGACACCCCGGCCGACCTGACCCTGGACGCACAAACCCTGGTCAACACCTTTGGCCCCGAATTCCGCATGCTCTTGATTGGCGCTGGCCAACTCACCGAGTACCTGGCCACCATGGCGCTGTTCAGTGGCTTTGCGGTGACGGTGTGTGACCCGCGTGAGGAGTACGCCCGCTCCTGGTCGGTGGCCGGTGTGACGGTCTTGAAAGACATGCCCGACGACGTGGTGCAGGCTTTTCGCGCCGACCGCCGCACCTGTGTGGTGGCGCTGACGCACGACCCCAAGCTTGACGATTTAGCCCTTCTGGAGGCCCTGCAGACCGAGGCCTTTTATGTGGGTGCCATTGGCTCCCGTCGCAACAACCAGGCGCGCCGGCAGCGCATGATCGAGCACTTTGAGCAAACCGAGGCCGGCCTGGCCCGCTTGCGTGGGCCGATCGGCATCTACATTGGCAGCAAAACCCCACCCGAGATTGCGGTGAGCATCATGGCCGAGATTCTGGCGGTGAAAAATGGCGTGGCGCTGCCGCGCGACATGGACGTGGCCCACGCCAAAAATGACTTGGCCATCAGCGCCAACGACCCCGGCCTGCTGGTATGCGGGGTGCCGGCAGCACCCTGACATCCCCCACCAGCGATCAAATCAGCCTCTAAGCCCCGTATCTATTGGGGTTTAAGCTATAAAAAATGAAGCAGTCTTGATGCCGGCCACCGTCAGCAGCAGCGAGCCCAGCAGGTGCAGGGCGGCAGTACCTAGCGCCAGGGCGTAGCGCTGCTGCATCAGCATGGCCACCACCTCGGCTGAAAAACTTGAAAACGTGGTGAGTGCGCCCAGAAAGCCGGTCACCAGCGCCAGTCGCCAAACCGGGTCCAACTGGGGCAGGGCCCCAAACACCGCCACGCAGATACCCACCAGGTAGCCGCCCAGCAGGTTGGCCGCCAGCGTACCCAGCGGCAACAGGGCGACCGGGTTGAGCCACAGGCCCAGCCCCCATCGCGCTAGCGCGCCCAGGCTGGCGCCGATGCAGATGGCGGTCACGGGCAGCATGGCGGGTCAACGGCTCATCTGTTGTGGCAGCCAGGTCACGACGGCTGGAAAGACATAGATCAGCGCCACTGCCACGCACATCAGGGCAAACATAGGCAGCGTTACACGGGCGATCCAGGTGAGCTGGCGCCCGGTCATGCCCTGCAGCACAAACAGGTTGAAGCCGACCGGCGGCGTGATTTGCGCCATTTCCACCACCAGCACGATGAAGATGCCGAACCAGATGGGGTCAATGCCGGCGGCCTGCACCGTGGGCATCAGCACGCCCATGGTCAGCACCACCATCGAGATGCCGTCCAGAAAGCAGCCCAAGACGATGAAAAACAGCGTCAGCGCAAAGATCAGCTGGCCCTGGCTCAGACCGAGCGAGGCAATCCACTCGGCCAGATGGCGCGGCAGCCCGATGTAGCCCATGGCCAGCGTCAAAAATGCGGCGCCGGCCAGAATCAGCGCGATCATGCAGTAGAGCCGGGTCGCGCCCATCAGTGCCTCGCGAAAGCTGGCCCAGTTCAGCGAGCCCTGCAGGCCCGAGATGATGAGCGAACCCAGCACGCCCACGGCGGCAGCTTCGGTGGCGGTGGCAATGCCGGCGTAAATCGAGCCCAGCACCGCCATGATCAGCGACACCACCGGGATCAGGCTGCGTGAGGCGGCCAGTTTCTGCCGCAGCGTGAAGCGACCGTCGGCCGCCGGCACCTGGCCTGGGTGGCGCAGCGCCCAGAGCATGATGTAGCCGGAGAACAGGCCAGCCAGCATGATGCCGGGCATCACGCCGGCGATGAACAGCTTGGAGATCGAAACCTCGGCCGCCACGCCGTAGACGATCATGATGATGGACGGCGGGATCAACAGACCCAGCGTGCTGGCGCCGGCCAGGGTGCCGATCACCATATGCTCTGGGTAGCCACGACGGGTCAGCTCGGGCAGTGTCATCTTGCCAATGGTGGCGCAGGTGGCCGCGCTGGAGCCCGAGACAGCGGCAAAAATGGTGCAGCCGATCACATTGGTGTGCAACAGCCGACCGGGCAGGCCCTGCACCCAGGGCGCCAGTCCCTTGAACATGTCGTTGGAGAGACGCGTGCGGAACAGGATCTCGCCCATCCAGATGAACAGCGGCAGCGCGGTCAGGGTCCAGCTCGACGAAGAACCCCAGACCGTTACCGCCATGGCGTCACCGGCCGGGCGTGACGAAAAAATGGTCACTGCCAACCAGGCCACCCCGGTCAGCGTCAGCCCGACCCAGACGCCGCTGCCCAGGATCAGCAGCAGGGCAAGCAGCAGCGACGCGGTGATGAACAAGTCATTCATGGTTGGTCCTACTCGTTGCGCAGGGCTTCATCGCTGCGCCGCTCGGTGCGTTGGCCACGCAGTTCCAGCACCAGTTCATCGAGAAATGCAATGGCCAGAATCAGCGCACCGACGGCCATGGCCAGCTGCGGCAGCCACAGGGGCGTGGCATCGCTGCCGGTGGAAATGTCATGAAAACTGTGCGACTGCCAGGCCAGCCGGCAGCAGTAAAACGCAAACAGGCTGCCGAGCACTGTGGCAAAGGCCAGCGCCCACAGTTCCATGCCCTTCTTCCAGCGCCCGGGCAGGGCCGCCAGCAGCAGCGTGACCCGGATGTGTTCGCCCCGCTTGAGCGTGTGGGCCAGCGCCAGAAAGCCTGCCGCGGCCATCAGGTAGCCGGCATAGGCGTCGGTGCCCGGCACATGGAACTGCAGCTGGCGGCTGACGATGGACAGCAGCACCATCAGCAGCAGCCCGACCATGCACACCGCAGCCAGCGCCGCCGCACCATTGAACAGGGCATCCAGGGCGCGCCGCATCAGCAGCGCCCCAACTGGTGCAGGGCCGCTGGGCTCACGGCTTCAGGTAGGCGTCAACCAGCGCCTTGCCCTCGGGGCCGGCTTTGTCCAGCCATTCCTTGAGCATCACGTCGCCCACCTTCTTCATGTCGGCCTTGAGTTGCGCCGAGGGCGCCACAATGCTCATGCCGTTGGCTTTGAGCTTGTCCAGCGACTCGGTGTTGGCCTTTTTAGAGGCCGCCAGGCCGCGCACTTCGGCGTCAGCCGCCGCCTTGAGCACGGCGGCCCGGGTGGGCGCGTCCAGTGCATCAAAAGCCGCCTTGTTCACAATCACGCCGTTTTTCGGAAGCCAGGCCTGGGTGTCGTACCAGTATTTGATGTGCTCGTAGGTCTTGGTGTCAAAACCGGTCGAGCCAGACGACATATAGCTCTCCACCACGCCGGTGGCCATGGCCTGTGACAACTCGGCCGCCTGCACCGTGACCGGCTGCGCGCCCACCAGCTCGGCAATACGGGCGGTAGCTGGGCTGTAGGCGCGCCATTTCACGCCCTTGAGGTCAGCACCGGAATTGATCGGCTTTTTCACGTAAATGCCCTGTGGCGGCCAGGGCACCGCGTAAAGCAGGGCCATGCCCTGCTCAGCAAGCTTTTTCTCCAGAAACGGCTTTTGCACCTTGTACAGCTTCATCGCCTCGTCATAGCTGTCGGCCAGGAAGGGCAGGCCATCGGCCCCGAACAACTGCCATTCGTTCTGAAAGTTGGCCATCAAAATCTCACCGGCCTGCGCTTGCCCGCCCTGCACGGCACGCTTGATCTCGGGTGCTTTGAACAGCGCCCCGTTGGCATGCACTGTGATCTTGAGCTTGCCGCTGGTGGCTTTGTCGATGTCATTGGCAAAGTCGGTCAGGTTCACCGTGTGAAAGTTGGTGGCGGGGTAGCCGGCCGGCAGGTCCCATTTGGTCTGGGTTGCTGCGGTACCCGCTGCCAGGCTCAGCAGCAGGGTGGTGGTGGTCAGGGCAAACAGGCGACGTTTCATGAAAGCTCCGTAAGTTGGATGAGGTGCGAATGACTGTAAGCCGGATTCCACAGCCGCAGATCAGTGTTTTCCCTAAACGTCGACAAATTGTCGATAAATTGTGATTGAGCTGCCTACAATGGTTTGATGCAACAAGAATGCCAAGTCGGGCCGCCCGTGGAGTCCGGGCCCATCGTTTCATCGGCGCACCTGGTGTCGCCCCGTAGCGCCGAGATGAGCGAGTTTGAATTTGGCCTTATCGTCGCCGGTAACGCTTTTCACCGCTGGATTGCGCACTGCATGAGTGCGGCCGGCTTGAAAGACTTGACGCCGCTCGATGTGCTGGTGCTGCACCATGTGACGCATCGCGCTCGCGACAAGCGGCTGGCCGACATCTGCTTCATCATGAACGTGGAAGACACCCACCTTATCAACTACTCGCTCAAAAAGCTGCTGGCGCTGGGCGTGGTGGCCTCGCGCAAAAGCGGCAAAGACGTGACCTACGCCGCCACCGATCTGGGCCGCCAGTATGTGGAGCGCTACCGCGAGATTCGAGAGTCTTGCCTGATTGACGCGCTAAACGCTGACGACGCGCTCAACCGCGACATTGGCGAGCTCGCCCGTTTACTGCGCCTGCTGTCGGGCATCTATGACCAGGCCGCCCGTTCGGCCGCCAGCCTGTAAGTGGGGAACCTGATGACACACGACAACAGCCAACGCTGGCAGTTCTGGATCGACCGCGGCGGCACCTTCACCGACGTGATCGGCCGCCGCCCCGAGCCCGACGGCAGTTTCACACTAGTCACCCACAAGTTGCTCAGCGACAACCCCGAGCAGTACCGCGACGCCGCTGTCGCTGGCATCCGACATCTACTTGGCCTAAAGCCAGGCCAGCCGGTGACGCCTGAGCAGGTGGCCTGTGTCAAGATGGGTACCACGGTGGCCACCAACGCGCTGCTGGAGCGCAAGGGTGAGCCCACGCTGCTGGTGACCACGCGCGGTTTCCGCGACGCGCTGCGCATCGCCTACCAGAACCGGCCACGCATATTTGACCGCCATATCCAGTTGCCTGAGTTGCTCTACAGCGCGGTGGTGGAAGCGCACGAGCGAATGGGCGCCCATGGTGAGCTGTTGCAGCCACTCGATGAATTGCTACTAAAAAAAGAGCTAGAAACCCAATACCAGCAAGGGCTGAGGTCGGTTTCTATTGTTTTTTTGCACGGCTACCGCTACACCGCGCACGAGCAGGCGGCCAAGCGGCTGGCGCAGGCGGTGGGTTTCACGCAGATCAGCACCTCGCACGAGACCAGTCCGCTGATGAAATTCGTCAGCCGCGGTGACACCACGGTGGTGGACGCCTACCTGTCGCCCATCCTGCGCCGCTACGTGGCCCAGGTGGCGGCCGAGATGCCGGGCGTGCCGCTGTTTTTCATGCAGTCGTCGGGCGGTCTGACCGGAGCCGGCCAGTTTGCCGGCAAGGACGCCATCCTCAGTGGCCCGGCCGGCGGCATTGTTGGCATGGCGCGCACCGCGCAGTTGTCGCTGGGTGACCTGCAACAGGCGGGAGACACAGACCCGGCGCCGGTGCGGGTGATCGGCTTTGACATGGGCGGCACCTCCACCGACGTGTCGCACTTTGCCGGCGAGTTCGAGCGCGAGTTTGAGACCCAGGTAGCCGGCGTGCGCATGCGCGCGCCCATGATGAGCATCCACACCGTGGCGGCTGGTGGCGGCTCTATCCTGGCGTTTGACGGCGCGCGCTTTCGGGTCGGGCCGCAAAGTGCTGGCGCCAACCCCGGCCCGGCCAGCTACCGCCGGGGCGGGCCGTTGACAGTGACCGACGCCAACGTGATGCTGGGCAAACTGGTGCCGGCGTATTTCCCCAAGGTGTTTGGCCCG
>CALPLW020000238.1 GCA_943324505.2 Comamonas sp. lk | reverse complement strand
GCCCACGGGCGCCAACCCGGTGAAACCGTCGCTGGCCTGGTTGGCCAGCGGGAAAAAGCCTTGCCAGGTGTTAGCCTGGGCCGGTTGCGCGGGCGCGGTGCCGGGGGCGGTCGGTGGCGTGGCTGGCAGGGCGGCGGTCTGGCCGCCGCCTGCGGCCCATTCCCATTCGCGCTCGGTGGGCAGGCTGCGCCCGGCCCAAAGGGCATAGGCCTGGGCGTCGGCCAGGGTGACGGCCACCACCGGGTAGGCGTCGCGCCCGGCGAGGCTGCTGCCGGGCCCGCTGGGGTGGCGCCAGTTGGCGCCGGGCAGGTACTGCCACCATTGGCGTGGATCGCCACCGTTGCGCAACTCAGTGGGGTTGACGAAGACCACCGCGCCGGGTTGCTGCATGGCGGGCGACAGGCCAGGATGCAGCCTGGCGTCGACTGGCCGCTCTGCGGTCGTGACATAGCCGGTGGCCTGCACAAAACGCGCAAATTCGGCGTTGGTGACCTCAGTGCGGTCCATCCAGAAGCCCTGCACCGTGGCCTGGCGCACCGGGGTTTCTTCGCGGTACACAGTGTCGCCAAAGGCAAAACTGCCGGCTGGGACCCAGAGCATGCCGGGGTGGGGGCTGGTGCTGGGTGGCAGCGAGCAGGCGCTGCGTTCTGCGAGGGGCCTTGGTTTCGGTAGGCCAGGTTGGCCCAGAAGCCACCACGCGGCAAAAGCGACCGCCAGCGAGGCCACGATACCTGCTGCCCGCCACGTGGTTTGGCGCCAAAACCGTGGATTCCCGCTTTCGCGGGAATGACCGGGGAGGTGGTGCCACTGCAGCGTGCCATCTGCCAACCGGCCAAAGCGCAGGGCCAGCAGGTCTAGGGCGTAGTTTTGGCGCAGGCGCCAGGGGGCTTGCTTGCCTTGGCCTGGAAAGCGGTCGAGCGAGCGTTGGATGTAGCCGGACGAAAAATCGACCCAGGCCTCACGCTTAACGGCGGCGTCGTGCAGCACCGGGGTGCAGTGGCTGTAACCTTGGTTCAGGCCCTGGCCCAGGCGCTGCAACAGGCGGCAGACATAGGCGCTGGTGAGGTCGGCTTTGAGCGTCCAGGAGGCGTTGGTGTAGCCGACCACGTAGGCCAGGTTGGGCACGCCTGAGAGCATCATGCCTTTGTAGCTCAGGCAGTCTTTCAGCACCACCGGGCGGCCGTCCACCGTCAGGGCCATGCCGCCCAGTGCCAGCAGGTCGAGCCCGGTGGCGGTGACGATCACCTCGGCGGCCAGCGTCTGGCCCGAGGCCAGTTGCAGGCCGGTGGGCGTGAAGTGGCTGATCTGGTCGGTGACCACTGTGGCCCAGCCCTGCCGGATGGCGGTGAACAGGTCGCCATCGGGCACCAGACACAGGCGCTGGTCCCACGGTTTGTAGCGCGGCGTCAAGTGACGAATATCGGTGCCAGGCCCCGCCAATACTTGCGCTTTCGCTATGATTTTATGAGCAACCTGTTGCGGCCAACGCTTGGCCAGTTGGAAGAACAGTTGGCCAAGCAGCACGTTTTTCCAGCGCGTGAGGCCATAGGCCAGCCCAGCTGGCAAACGCTGGCGCAGCCAGTCGGCCAGCGCATCGCGGGCGGGCCGCGCGACGATGTAGGTGGGTGAGCGCTGCAGCATGGTGACATGGGCGGCCTGCTGCGCTAGTGCCGGCACCAGCGTGACGGCCGTGGCGCCGCTGCCGATCACCACCACGCGCTGACCCGTCAAATCCAGGTCAGCTGGCCAGGCCTGCGGGTGCACCAGGCGCCCGGTAAAGCTGGCCATGCCAGCAAAGTCCGGCGTGTAGCCGTGCTGGTAGTTGTAGTAGCCGGTGCAGACGTGCAAAAACCTGCAGCTGAGCTGCTGCATGGCCTGATCGGGGCCGACCGCGATGTTGACGATCCAGCGCGCCTCGGAGCTCGACCAACTGGCGGTGGTGACCCGGTGCTGGTAGCGGATGAGCTGCTCCAGCTGGTGCTCTTGCGCGGTGGCGCGCACGTACTCCAGGATGGATACGCCGTCGGCAATGGCGCGCGCGCCGGTCCAGGGCCGGAAGGCGTAGCCCAGGGTGTGCATGTCGGAGTCGCTGCGGATGCCGGGGTAGCGGAACAGGTCCCAGGTGCCGCCCAGGCGGTCGCGCGCCTCCAGGATGCCAACGCTCAGGCCCGGGCAGCGCTGCTGCAGGTGCACGGCGGCGCCGATGCCTGACAGGCCGGCACCGACGATCAGCACATCAAAATGTTCCATGCGGTTTCCATCGGCGGCTGTAGCGGTAGCATCCGGGTTCGTGAAAGGCATTCAGGTTTGGGTGCGGTGCGGTGTGGAGTGACAGAGTGGCAACGAAAAAAGGCAAAACGTCGATCAAAACCATTGTGCGAGCGCCCAAGCAGGACCGCGCTCGGGTGACCGTGGAGGCGATTTTGGAGAGTGCGGTTCAGATTTTGGAGACCGATGGTCTGGCCGGCTTCAAGGTGGCGGCGCTGGCTGAGCGCTCGGGCTACGGCGTGGGCACGCTGTACCAGTATTTTGAGAACATCGACGCCGTAATGCTGGCCCTGGTGGAACTGGAGAACGAGCGGGCGCGTCAAAAACTGTTGGCCGAGTTCAGCGACCGGGCCGCCAGCGGGCAGGCCCAGGGCACGCGCGAGCTGGTGCAGCTGATGCTGTCGGCCTTCAGCCAACGACGGGCGGCGCAAAAGGCGATCGTCGAGTGGGCGCTGTCGCGGCGCGACATGCGGGCCTTTGACAGCCGCAACACCTTTTTGGGGCAGATGTTGGTCAGTGTGTCGGTGCGCTCGCAGGGCCTGAAACTGGATCGGCTGCTGACGGCCACCGAGATGTTTGTGCTGACACGCGCCTTTTTGGGGGCGCTGCGCACCGCCATCTGGAACGACGAGGCCGACACCGGCTCGCCCCAGTTTGCCCTGGCGTTGACCGACCTGGTGGACGGCTATGTGCACCAATTGGTGCGGCGCGAGGCGACGCCAGCCGCTGCCCGTTGAGGGCTTGCGGTCTGGCGCACACCCAAGATTCATGACGCCGCGGGCTCCGGCAGCACCCGCAGCCCTTGCAGGCGCAGGCGCGGGATGTCCAGCGCCAGTAGCCGCTCGCCGCCCAGGCTGCTGAGCCAGGCCTGCACCTGGGCCTGCTCGGCTGGCGGCATGGCCCGGTACACATCGAGCGCGCGCTGCGCCATCCACAGCGTGTAGGGCAGGGCAGAGCGCCGGAAGCGCCCCGCGCCCATGGGCACCTCCACGTCCGCCAGGCTGCGGCGCAGGGCCTTGCCCGGCGGCAATGCAGGTATGGCCGCCCGGGCTTGCTGGTTGATGCCTTCAAGCAGCGGCACAAATTCGGCAAATATCGCCTGGAACACCGGGGTCAGCGTGCCGGGCAGGGCGTCTGTGGCCGGCAGCGGCGCGGCAACACCGCAGGCGGGCGCGGGTGCGGCGATGCGCTCGATCCAGGCGCGCAAGTGGCGGCGTGGCGCCACCAGCTCGCGCGCCGGCCAGGGGTCGCGCCCCAGGTGCGCCACCATCGGGCCGGCCAGGCTGAAGTCGGCCAGGGTCGGCTGGGCGCCGAGCAAATAGGGCTGCTGCGCGAAATGCGCGTCGAGCAGGTCCAGCATGTCAGTGGTCCAGCGGTCCATGGTGGCGAATTGTTCGGGCCGCACACCCACCGTGTGCAACTTGGCGCGCAGGTCGGCTGCGATGTAGGCCACAGCACGGCGCTGCAGCGGCCCCGGAAAACCGGGCAGCAGGTGGCGGCCGGCCTCGCGCTCGAACAGCGCATAGTTTTCTGGGTAGGTCCAGCGGGTGTGCATGGCGATCGGAATCCACCATTCGTCGCACCAGGCTTCGAGCAGGTAGGCGGCAAAGCGCGGCACCGGGCTGATCGGGATCACTGGCCGCTGCGGATGAGCGGCTTCGAGCTGGTCGATGATGACGCTGGAATCCTGCACCCAGGCGCCCTTTGGCGTGCGCAGCACCGGCATCACCACCGCCCCGGTCTGGCGCTTGATGGTGGTCAGCAGGGTGTACATGTTTACCGGCTGGTCGGTGAAGGCAATGCCCTTGTGCAGCAGGTAGCAGCGTACTTTGCCGGTGAAATAAGAGAGGTGCCAGCCGTAAAGGGTGTAGGGTGGTTTCATGGGGTAGCGGTCAGCCCGTCAAACACGGTGACCGGCACCCCCGGCAGCACCTGCTCGCGCTGGGGGTAGACGATGTTGTCTTGCGACGTGAGGGCAATGCGCAGCAGGGCGCGCGCCACCAGGCTGCACCGCTGCCGGTCGGGCGTGATTTGAGCAGGCTGTTGGCCACTGTCACTTCGCTGGTCAGCAGTGGCAGCAGCAGGCGGGCCAGCATCTCAGGCCCCGGCCCGGCTGCACTGCAGCGTGCGCCGCGCCGGCTCGACCACGGCTTTTTCGGCCTCGTAGTCGGCGGTCAGCACCCGCATCAGCAAAAAGCCCTGGGCGCTGGGGCTGACGACCACCCGGGCGCCGGGCGGCACCGCCGGGTCACGCGGGTTGGGGCCTTCTGACACCAGCCACAGGTCGACCGGCGCCGCGCCGGCCTGCCGGTCGTTGAGCACAAAGAAGTTGTCGCTGTTGGCGGCGTACAGCGCAATCGACCAGTAGCTGGGCAGCCCGGGATTGGCTCGCACCCGCACCGGGCCGGCCGAGACATCGAACACGCAGACCGAGTACAGCAGGTCCGGGCTGGGCATCACCACCCGGCGCGCCGTGGCGTCCACCGCCGGCGGAAATGCCGCCTGGTTGCGCATGTTCATAGCCTGCGCGGCCGGGCCGCTCATCAGCCGGTTCATGATCAGGCGCGGCGTGGCCCACACCACCAGCAGGTGTACCAGGATGGCGGTGGCCAGCAGCGTGAGGCCCCGGTAAAACCAGAGCCGCTGCGGGTTGGTCCAGGTCCTCATGGGCAGGCTCCGATGGCTTTGATGGACGGCGGCTGCAGCCGGGCCGGCGCCGCCTGCAGCTCGGGCGCGGGGTTGTACAGGCGCAGCGTCAATACCAGACCACGCTGGCCGGGCGTGGGCAACCAGTGCAGGCCGTCCACCGCCTGATGGCCGGTGACCAGCGCAAAGCGGCCACTGGCGTCGAGCCGGGCGGTACTGCCGTTCAGGCTGTACTGGCGGTTGGGCGCGTCGAATAAAAAGAAGTCGTCGGCATAGGCGGTGATGCTCCACCAGCGCGCCGGCGGCGGCAGGCCCTCGACCCGGTAGCTGCAGGCCGAGCGCAGCGGCCGGCCGGCGTCGTCATGGCGCGCCATGTAGTACATGGTTTCGTCCCGGCCCAGCGCCAGCAGGCCTTCCAGCGCCACCTTGGCCCGGGTGTACATGTCGGCATCGGTGCTGCCGGCCAGGGTGCTGCCGGTCCACGGGCCGACCTTGACCACGCTGCCCGACCAACTGGCGTAGCGCAGCACCCACCAGGCCGAGCCCGCGCCCAGCGTCACCGCGCCCAGGTACAGCAGGCTGGCAACGGCCAGGCGCCGCCAGCGCTTGGGGGCAGGGTGTGCGGCCATGGTGCTGGTGGCTGGCCGGCTCAGGCCTTGGCTTTGGTAGCCCGGGCCAGCGGTAGCCAGTGCATCAGGCCGAACAGCAGGGCCAGCAGCAGGCTCTGCCACAGCGGCCCTTTGTAGGTTTTGATGTGCTTGTAGGCGACGATGGTCTCCAGCACATGGATGCCCAGCAGTGCCAGGGCCAGGTTCTGCATCACCGGGCCCAAGCCCCAGGGCAGGGGCACGGCCAGGCTGAGCAGCGCCAGCGCATAGGCGCCCAGGCAGTTGGCTTTGAGGAAGGTGTTCATGGGTGGCTTGGCTGGGCGTGGGTGGCGGGGGTGGCG
>CALPLW020000237.1 GCA_943324505.2 Comamonas sp. lk | reverse complement strand
GTCTTGCAGGGCCGCCACCATGCCGTCCAGATGCAGGGCGCGAAGTTGGTCGAGGGTTTGATGATTGAGCATTGGGATGGGTCCTTGTTCGGTGATGATCGGCTTCAGTGGTAGTAGTCCGGGCCGCGCACGTTCTCGTGCAGCGGCAGTGACTTCTGCGCGGGCTGTGCAGTCGCCATCTGCTGGCGATCCAGGCCGCTGGCCAGGATGGAGGCGACGCTGCGGAAATACGGCGCACGGATGGATTGCGCTCGCGCGCATGCGGCCTCCAGTCGCTCGGCGCCATACTGACGCGACAGCCGCATCAAACCCAGGCAGGATCGGTAGCCCTGCTCGGGATGGGGACGGTGTTCCATCTGCCAGCGCACCACGGCAGCAGTGGCTGCGCCGACGCGTTCACCCCAGGCGATGAGCTTGGCCGGGCTCCACTGCATGTGCTCGCGGTGCGAGGCCGGCATGTGCTCGGCCAGCGTGGTGAAGTGGCCCTTGCGTGCGCTGTACGCGTGCGCGGCCACGCGCTGGCCACCGGAAATCACCTCCACCGTGGCGGCGGTGATACGGGCATCGAGCTGGCTGCGCACCAGGCGGTGAGGCACGCTGTAGTAGTGGTCGTCGACTTCAACGTGGTAGTCGATGTTCACGCGCACGCGCTTGAACCGCGCCACCTGCATGGGGTTGGCTGGCAGGGGCTTGAGTGCCGGCTTGTCCAACTCCTCGAAGGCGCTCAGTCGGTTGCCGGGCAACTTCTTGAAGGGCCGTGCGTTATGGTGGACCAACAGTTGGGCGATCGCCCGGTTGAGCTCACCCAGGCTGAAGAAGCGCTGATTGCGCAGGCGCGCCAGAATCCAGCGCTCCACGACGAGCACGCCGTTCTCGACCTTGGGCTTGTCACGCGGGTGCGCCGGGCGCGCTGGCAGCACCGCCGTGGCGTAGTGCTCGCAAAGCTCCTGCAGCAGCCGGTGGGTGCCGGGCTCGTAGCGGTCGGGGTTGGCGATCAGCGCACGCGGCTGGTCAGGCACCAGCAAGCGCGGAACACCCCCGTAGAAGTCCAGCGCCGCGATGATGGAGCCTACCCAATCCTGTGCCGTCTGGGTGCGCGTGGCGCACGCGTAGGTGTAGTTGGAGGCGCCCAGCACCGCCACGAAGATCTGTGCCTTGGTGATCTCCCCCGTGGCGGCGTCCACGATAGGCATGGTCTGCCCGGCGTAGTCCAGAAACACCTTCTCGCCGGCCACATGCGTCTGGCGCATCGAGCGCTTGAGCGTCTTGGCCCAGGCGGCGTATTTGACGCAGAACGAGGTGTACTTGTAGGCTACCCCCTGGTGCTGCTGCTGGTACTCCTCCCACAGCAATTGCAGCGTGACGCCGGGACGTTTGAGCTCGAGGTGAATCCAGTTGTAGTCGGGTTCGAGTTGGCTCGAACTTCGAGCCACCGCCGGGCGGTACAGCCGCCGCTGCAGTTCCTCATCCGTCAAACCCTGGGCGCTTGGCCAGTCCACGCCGGCGGCGCGCGCATAGCTGGCGATCTCGGAGACGGTGGTTTTAGAAATGTTCAGCGCCTGGCCGATTTGCCTTGTGCTGAGCGTGGCTTCGTGAAGAAGCTGAAGTGCATGTCTGAGTTTGCTCATGTTGACCCTTGGTGTTGGCATCGCCCGCTCCGGTTGAAAAAACCGGGAAGCGTATGCCTGTTAAGGTCACCTGAGCCCCCATCCGGGGTGTCCGCCTTCAGCTTGAAATGCTGTCCGCCTTCACCTTGAAACGGTGTCCGCGATCGTCTGAAACGCTGTCCGCCATCAGCTTGAAATCGTGTCCGCCTTCAGACTGAAACGCTGTCCGCCATGGGCTGAAATACGCACAGAGCATGGCGCAGCGGCAGTTGGGTTAGGGCGGGTTGGCCTTGGGCTGGGGCGGGATGAGCAGTGGGCGGGTATCGACCCATTTCGGACGGTCGGATCCGCTCGCTAAGTGATCGCATAGCAGCGCAACCCGACACCCGCGAACGGCAGGTGCACAGCGGCCGATTTGCTACCGGTGCACGGTCTGCTTGGAACACGCATGGTCCACCAGGCGCACCGCAGTCTGTGCCATGCGCCGCGCACAGCACGACAGGCAAAAGCCGCGGCGCTTGCGACTTAAGGCCAGCAGCTAGTCCTGCCCGCAGCCCCCACAGCGCAGGCGCAAGAACCCGCGGGCCAGGAAGCCGCATTCGGGGAGGGCGTCGAACTCGTCCTTGAAGAACTGCCGCACGTCGGCAAAGGTGGTCTCTTCGGCCTGGGAGAAGAGCGTCGCCGCATGCTGCTGCACCGGTTGAAGTCCGTGCGCCATGCCGGAAGGCCGGCAACACATCGGTACCCTCTCGCCTTCAGCCCCCAGCGTTGAGCTGGTACCTGAACCGGTCACCCCGGGCGTAAAAGTCGTTGTGCATGATGGGGGTGTCGCGTCCATCGTAGGACGTGATATGGATACGAAGCAAGGCTGCGTCCACCCGGGTCTTGAGCACCGCAGCCAGCTCGGGCGTGGCGTTGATCGCTTCGAAATCGATATGGGACCGCACCACGGGGTACCCCAGACGACGGTTCAGCACGGTCAGCAGGTCGTTTTCACCCAGGTCTTCGTTGACCATGGCTTCGATCAGCCCGATGCTGCCGTAACACCGTTGGAAGGCGTGGACTTCGCCATCGACCACACGCGTGATGGTGACCATGCCCAGCGGCGCCGACACTGGCAGGCGCAACGCGGCAGCCAGGGTGGGGTCGGCGGCAACGCGCTCGATGCCGGACACCAGACCGGTGGCCACATGGCCGCGGCGGCGCATGGTTTCGTAGAAGCCGGACAGCGGCCCCAGTTTCGAGCTCTCGCGCTTCGGCGCGCTCACGAAACTGCCCTTGCCGTTGACCTTCTCGATGATCGCCTGCTTCTGCAGGTCGGACAGCGCCTGGCGAACCGTCACGCGGCTGACACCAAAGCGTTGCTCCAGCTCCGCCTCGGACGGCAGCTTGGCACCGGGCGCCAGCGTGCCGCTGACAATGCTGGCTTTGAGGCTGTCACGCACTTGGGCAAACAAGGGTGACGGGGAGTCGGCATCGGCGCGGGTCATGGGCTAAGTTTACAAGGGCGCCATCTCTGCCACCGGCTGCTGCGCCGTGGGCCCGCCCGCGAGGAACGGCATGCAACCCGCCTCGGTGAGAAGTCCCAGCACGCTTGCCTGTTCTTCCGGGGTCAGTCCCTGCCACTCGCGCTGCAGCCAGACCAGGCATTTGTGCTTGTAGCGCTGGCCCTGCACGACCCAGCGACGGCCCTCGATGAGCCACTCGAGCTGTGGCACATCTTGCTCGACCGCGTCGTGGTGCGCCTGCAGCAGGGGCAGGTGGAAGTGGCCAACCAGCGCCAGCAGGGGCCGAACGGTCGCCTCCCAGGTTTCGCGGGGCGCCCACTCGCCCTCGACGCCGCAGGCATCATCCAGGGACTGTGTCCATTGGTAGGTGCGGGGCGCACGAGCCCGGAAAATTGCGCTGGCGGAGGGGTCGATGGCACATTGCGAAAGCTGGCCGTATAGCCCGAAGTCGGCCAAGGACGGGCGACTGCCAAAAACGTACGGTGTGCGATGCACCAAGCCCTCCATCGCGTCCAGCAGCGCCTCGTAGAAAGCCATCAGACCGGCATGGTTGTCGCCCATCACGATCCGGGCGCGCTGTGCCGTCTGCCTGCGCGTGAACCGCTCGAGGATGGCATCGAACTCGGCCGGTTCGACGGGGCCCAGCCAGCCGTACATCTGCCGCGTGGCACAAAAGCGCTGGTCGGCCACAGCATCCCAGCGCAGATCGAACAGTGCTTGGACCAGCAACTCATCCCCCATGTCTTCAATGAGGTGCGACAGGAAGGCGACCGCCCGGTCGTCGGGCACCACCGAACGCATGCCCGGATGGCGCTGCTCCAGGTCATAAATCAGGGGCGTGGTGTCGGCCCGGTAGCGCCCGTCGGGGTACTGCAGCACGGGGATCATGCCTTTGCCGGCCTCGGCCAGTTCGCCGCCGGCGCCGATATAGCCACGCGGCACGATCCACAGGTGGGGCAGGCGGCGGTAGCGCAGGACGGCGCGCATTTTCAGCGAGTAGGGGGAACCGGGCCCACCCAGCAGGCGGTAGCGGTCGACGGGCGTTACGGTGGTGGTGGCGTGCATGGCGTGCTCCTGGTGAGCTGAACTAGGTGAAATACCTATATTGACCAATGCTAACAGGTAGATATACACTGATGCAGCCGTACCAACACCCATCACCGTGTCTACCAACCCCCTCGCCTCCCTGGACGCCCTGATGCACCCGCGTTCCGTGGCCGTCATTGGCGCATCAACCCAAGCACAGAAAGTGGGCGGCATGCCGGTACGCCTGATGCGCGAATTCGGATTCCAGGGGCGCATCGTCCCGGTCCACCCGGAAGCGCGTGAGATTCAGGGCCTGCCCGCCGTGCCCAGACTGCGGTTTGCCGAGCCGGTGGACATGGCCATCGTCTGTGTGCCCCGCGCGGCCGTGCTGCAGGCGGTTGCAGACTGCGTGGACACCGGCGTCAAGGCGGCGGTGATCTTCACCGGCGGCTTCGCCGAAACCGGTCCGAGCGGGCTGGCCGATCAGGACGCCCTGGTGGCGCTGGCCCACAGCGGCGGCATGGCGCTGCTGGGCCCCAACTGCCTGGGGGCCATCAACCTCCGGCAACGCATGTTTGCGACCTTCACCCCTGCTGCGCTGGCCGGCATGCCGCCAGCCGGAAAGATCGGTCTGGTCAGCCAGAGCGGCGCGTTCGGCGCCTATGCGTACACATTGGCCCGGCAGCAGGGCCTGGGCCTGTCGCACTGGGTTACGACTGGCAACGAGGCCGGGGTGCAAGTGGCAGACGCGATCCACTGGATGGTGCACGACCCGGACACCCGGGTGATCCTGGCCTACATGGAGGGCTGCAAGGATGGCCCCGCCCTGGTGCGGGCCCTGCGCGCCGCGCTGGACGCGGGCAAACCGGTGGTGGTCACCAAGGTGGGCCGTACCGCAGCCGGCGCCCGTGCAGCCTTGTCGCACACGGCCAGCATGACGGGGGAAGACGCAGTGTTCGACGCCGTCTTCGACGAATGCGGTGCCATCCGTGCGGACACCATCGAAACGTTCTTTCGCTATGGCCAGTTGTTTGCCCAGGCGCCCACACCTCGCAACAACGCTGTCGCCATCGTCACCGGCTCGGGCGGCGTGGGCACGCTGATGGCGGATCGCGCCGAAGACCTGGGCCTGGAGCTCCCACCCTTCACCGACACCGAATCCGCCCGGGTGACGGCCGAAGCCTCGCTGGCCACCACCATCAACCCGATCGATGTGACCGGGCAGGTCATGAGTAACCTCAAGGTTTTCGAGGTGGCGTGTGAGATTGCCGCTACCAATGGGCGTTACGGTGGCCTGGCACTGTTCACCGGTGCCGGCGCGTTCGCCCCCCATTTCTGGACCATGCTGGAGCAATGCGCCCGCGCTGCGGGGCGGCAACCGGGCGTCACCAGCACGGTGGCCGGCATCATGACTGCGGCGCAGCGACAGACCATGGCCGACCTGGGCTGCCTGGTCTACGAGGAACCCACCCACGCGATCGAGGCACTGGCCATGCTGCGCCGGTATGCCACCACGCGGGAACACCATGGCGCCTGGCCCCAGGCGCACGCCGGAGCTGCGGGGCTGCAAGACCTGCCCCGGGGCACGCTGACCGAGGCAGCAGCCATGCAATTGCTGCAACGCCACGGCATTCCCACGGTGCCACAGGGTGTCGCCCGCAACGCGGACGACGCCGTGGCCATCGCCGAACGCCTGGGTGGACCGGTCGCGGTCAAGGTGATC
>CALPLW020000236.1 GCA_943324505.2 Comamonas sp. lk | reverse complement strand
GAGCCGAACCCGGTGCGCACCAGCTTCTGGAACAGGTAGGCTTCCTCGTTGCTGCCCTTGGCCGAGCCAAAGCCGGCCAGGGCCTTGGGGCCGTGATCGTCACGCAGGCCTTTGAGCCTACCCGCGGCCAGCGCCAGCGCCTCGTCCCAGCTGGCTTCACGGAACACCGCCGACCAGTCGGCGCTGTCGCGGTTCAGCGCCTGCAGGGCCTCGGGGTCTTTGGCCACGCCGGCACGCCGGATCAGCGGCACCGTCAGGCGCTGGGGGCTGTGGGCGTAATCAAAACCGAAACGTCCTTTGACGCACAGGCGGCTGTGGTTGGCCGGGCCATCACGCCCGTCCACACTGACAATTTTGTTGTCTTTCACGTTGTAGGTCAGCAAGCAGCCTACGCCGCAAAACGGGCAGACCGAGTCCACCTTTTTGTCCACCACCTGCGAGCCCACCTGCGTCTTGGGCATTAGCGCTCCGGTGGGGCAGGCCTGCACGCACTCGCCGCAGGCCACGCAGCTGCTGTCGCCCATCGAATCGGCCAGGTCAAACACGATGGCGCTGTGGCTGCCGCGCAGGGCGTAGCCGATCACGTCGTTGACCTGCTCCTCACGGCAGGCGCGCACGCAGCGGTTGCACTGGATGCAGGCGTCCAGGTTGACGGCCATGGCCGGATGCGACAGGTCGGCTGCAGGCTGCTCGCGCCGCAGTGCTTTGAGCTCGGGCCGCACCGTCACATCCAGGCGTGCGGCCCAGTCGCTCAGTTCGCCGTGTTGTTTGGATTCGTCCTGCTCGTTCCACTTGTAGCCGGTGTCGGGCATGTCGGACAGCAGCATTTCCAGAACCATCTTTTGGCTCTTGAGGGCCCGCTCGCTGGTGGACTGCACCTCCATGCCAGCGGTGGCGCTGCGGCAGCAGCTGGGCGCCAGGGTGCGTTCGCCCTTGACCTCGACCACACAGGCGCGGCAGTTACCGTCGGCGCGCAGGCCGTCCTTGTAGCAAAGGTGCGGAATGTCGATGCCATGCCGCTGGGCGGCTTTGAGGATGGTTTCGCCTTCGAAGGCGTGAATCGGGGTCTGGTTCAGGGTGAAGCTGACGGTTTGTGGCGTCACTTCGGCCAGGTGGGCGGGCGCGTTCATTTAAACAATCTCCTGCGCAAAATATTTTTGAATGCTGCGCACCGGGTTGGGCGCGGCCTGGCCCAGGCCGCAGATGGAGGCGTCCGTCATCACCACATTGAGGTCTTCCAAAGTGCTGTTGTCCCACACCGGCGCCTGCATCAGCCGCACCGCCTTGGCGGTGCCGACCCGGCAGGGCGTGCACTGGCCGCAGCTCTCGTGCTCAAAAAACTTCATCATGTTCAGCGCGGCGTCGCGCGCCCGGTCTTTTTGGCTGAGCACAATCACCGCCGCAGAACCGATGAAGCAGCCATAGGGCTGCAGCGTGTCAAAGTCCAGCGGCAACTGGTTCAGGCTGGCCGGCAGAATGCCGCCAGAGGCACCGCCGGGCAGGTAGGCATACAGGCTGTGGCCGGGCAGCATACCGCCGCAGTACTCGTCAATCAGCTCCTGCACCGTGATGCCGGCTGGTGCCAGCTTGACCCCCGGGCGCTGCACCCGCCCGCTGACACTGAAACTTCGCAGGCCTTTGCGGCCATGGCGGCCAAAGCCGCTGAACCAGGCCGGGCCCTTTTGCACGATGTCGCGCACCCAGTACAGGGTCTCAAAATTGTGTTCCAGCGTCGGTCGGCCAAATAGCCCCACCTGGGCAATGTAGGGCGGGCGCATGCGGGGTTCGCCACGCTTGCCCTCAATGCTTTCGATCATGGCCGATTCTTCGCCACAGATGTAGGCGCCCGCCCCCCGGCGCAGCTCGATCAACGGCAGGGCGCAGGGTGGATCGGCGCGCAACAGCGCCAACTCGGCCTCCAAAATGGCGCGGCAGCCGTGGTATTCGTCACGCAGGTAGATGTAGCAGGCCTCAATGCCCACCACCTGGGCCGCCACCAGCAGGCCTTCGAGAAAGCGGTGCGGGTCGCGCTCCAGGTAGGTGCGGTCCTTGAAGGTGCCGGGTTCGCCCTCGTCGATGTTGACCGCCATCAGCTTCGGGCTGGGCTGCTCGCGCACGATGCGCCACTTGCGCCCGGCCGGGAAACCAGCCCCGCCCAGGCCGCGCAGACCCGAGTCTTCCATGGCCTTGAGCACCGCCTCGGCAGGCTGGGTGCCGGCGGCCAGCGCCGCCGCCAGCGCGTAGCCGCCCTGAGCGCGATAGGTCTGGTAGCCGGTGTAGCCAGGCGCCACTTGCGTGGCCTGCGGCAGTGGCGAGACAGAGGCCTCAGCATATGCCGCTGCTTCAAAAAACGTAGCGCTGGAGGCAAGCGGATGTAGGGCTGCAGCCGATCTGACTATAAATTCTACCGACTCTGGCGTAGCCTGCGGCACCGGGTTTTGGTGCACCACCGCCACCGGCGCCTGCTCGCAGCGGCCCAGGCAGGGTGCGGCAATCACCCGCACTTCGGTACCCAATATCTCTGGCAGTCGGCCCAGCAGCTCACGCGCACCGGCCAGCTCGCAGCTCAGGCCGTCGCAGACGCGCACGGTCAGCGCCGGGCCTGGGTCATCGCCGCGCAGCACCTCGAAGTGGTGGTAGAAAGTGGCCACCTCGTACACCTCGGCCAGCGGCAGGTTCATCAGCTTGGCCAATGCCGTCAGGTGGCGCTCGTGGAGGCCTCGGTAGGTGTCGTTCAAGCGGTGCAGGTGCTCGATCAGCAGGTCGCGTCGGTACGGCGCCGCCCCAATCAGCGCCCGCACTTCACGCAACGATGCCTCATCAGCCTGGCGCCCTTTCAGTTGGCTTTTTTTGCGGATGCGCTCGCGCATGTCGTCCAGCGTGGCCAGGGTCTGGACCGCGGGGCCGGTCTCGGAAAGAGGTGTGCTCATGGTCGGGTCAGTGTTCAGGGTTCGGGATCGGGGTTCGGGATTAGGCAAAAAATTTGGCCACGCTCAACAGCGTGCGGTACACGCCCCAGGCCAGCGGCAGACCGACGCCAGCCCAGGCCAATGCCAGCAGCCAAGGGCTGACGTGGTCGGCATGGGCAGCGGTGTCGCGCACCAGCACGGTGGCGGCCATGCGCTCGTGGGCCAGGCGCTTTTCTGCGGCCAATTCGCTGTCGGTCATGAACCATTTGGGCGCCAGCGGGCGCACCAGCAGGTTGCACACCAGGCCCACCACCAGCATGCCGGCCAAGATCAGCATGGTCTGGTTGTAGACCTGGGCGGGCGGCAAGCCCAGGCCCAGTTGGTACTCGCGCATGTAGTTCACCACCACCGGGCCCAGCACGCCGGCCGTGGCCCAGGCGGTGAGCAGCCGGCCATGGATGGCGCCCACCATCTGGGTGCCAAACAAATCGGCCAGGTAGGCCGGCACGGTGGCGAAAGCGCCACCATACATGCTAACGATCACGCACAGGGCCGCCACAAACAGCACGGTGCTGCCAGCTGCCGCGCTGCCGGGCACGCTCAGGTACAGGGCACCGCCCAGCACGAAAAACACCGAGTAGGTCAGCCGCCGCCCCAGCCGGTCCGACAGGCTGGCCCAGACAAAGCGGCCGGCGATATTGAACAACGACAGCAGCGCGGTAAAGCCCGCCGCCACCGTGGCCATGGCCGCCAACTGGGCTTTGTCCAGCTCGCCAAAAGTCGCCTTCACCCCAATCAGCGCGCCGCCAAACACCTCCTGCAGCATGGGCGAGGCCATGCCGATCACGCCAATGCCGGCGCTGACGTTCATGCACAGCACCATCCACAGCAGCCAGAACTGCGGAATGCCCCAGACCCGGCTCACATGCACATGGCGCTGTGTGATCATGCCGTTGTGTGCCTGTGCCACCGGCGGCGTCCAGCCGGCCGGCTGCCAACCGGTCTCAGGCACCCGGTAGCCAAACGCGCCGGCCAGCATGAACGTCAGGTAGATCAGCGCCATCACCACAAAGGTCGGCGCCACGCCGACATTGGTCGGCGACGAAAAATAGGCCATCAGGTCCGCAGCCAGCGGCGAGCCGATCATGGCGCCACCGCCAAAGCCCATGATCGCCATGCCAGTGGCCATGCCGCGCCGGTCGGGAAACCACTTGATCAGCGTCGACACCGGCGAGATGTAGCCCAGCCCCAGCCCGATGCCGCCGATCACGCCCGAGCCCAACACCATCAGCCAGAACTGGTGCAGGTGCACCCCCAACGCCGACACCAGCATGCCGCCGCACCAGCACAGCGCCGACACCACCCCCGCCTTGCGCGGCCCAGCCCGCTCCAGCCAGCCGCCCCACAGCGCCGCGCTCAAGCCGAGCAGCACAAAAAACAGGGTGTACATCCAGCCCAGGGTGGAAATCTGCCAATCACAGCCCGTGGTGAACAGCTGCCCCCAAAACCCGACCTCGGGGCCGCAGGGAATAGCCGCCTTGACGCCGAGCGCACGCGACAAGGGCAGCCAAAACACCGAAAAACCATAGGCCATGCCAATGCACAGGTGAATCGCCAGCGCAGCCGGCGGCACCAGCCAGCGGTTGAAACCGGGGCCGGCGATGGTGTTTTCCTTGTCAAGGAAGCGGGGAAGAGAGAGCGTCATGGTGCCTGCATGCTAGAGGCGTGGGCGGCCATGCCACTTGAGCCCCGTCAAGCAGTATCCAGTCAGCGCCGTGTAGGCGTCCAATTGAATCGACGCATCGCATCATTCAAGAGTTGAATGATGCGATGCAACATACACGGACTTGTTGGGCAAGTCTCCCGCAACGCTGGTCTTGCCAGTTCTGCTTACTTGCTGGCAGCGCTCGATGGTGCCGCTGCGGCAGGCGCTGTCGGTACCGAGGCTGTAGCCTCTGGAATGTGCATAGCGTCAGCGCCGTGCTTTTCGCCGCCCATGTCGATGTTGCCGCCCTTGCTCAGCATGTACAGGGCTAAGGCGGCAAACAGAATGAATCCGACAACAATTTTCCACATGATGGTGTTTTCTCAGGTCTGGGCCCAGCGTCAGGGCAAAAACAAGCCCTCGCGAGGAGGGCTTGGTGTGTGCTCGCGACCACGCCAGCTCGGCGTGGTCAGGGTCTCAAGGCAAGATCAGTCGTTGGCGTAGATGTCCACGTCCTTGGTTTCCTTGACAAACAAGGTACCGATGATGAAGGTCATGCCAGCAATGATGATCGGGTACCAGAGACCGTTGTACATATTGCCGGTCTGGGCCACGATGGCAAACGCCGTGGTGGGCAGCAGGCCACCGAACCAGCCGTTACCGATGTGGTAGGGCAGGCTCATGGACGTGTAGCGGATGCGGGTGGGGAACATTTCCACCAGCATGGCGGCGATCGGGCCGTAGACCATGGTCACCAGCAGCACCAGGTAGCTTAGGATCAGGACCACCATGACGGTGTTCACACGAGCCGGATCAGCCTTGGTGGGGTAGCCAGCAGCCTTGAGTGCGTCAGCCACGGCTTTCTTGAATTCGCCATCTTTCTTCTTGGCTTCGTCAGCCGGCAGGCCTTTGGCGGTGTAGCTCGGGATCACGGTCTCGCCAATCTTGATGGTGGCGGGTGTGCCTGCAGTGCCAGCAGCGTTCTCGTAGCTCACCGATGCACCTGCCAGGACCTGCTTGGCGATGTCGCACGAGCTGGTGAACTTGACCGTGCCTGTCGGGTTGAACTGGAACGAGCACTCATTGGCGTCAGCCGTCACGACCACCTTGTTCTTGGCTTGGGCTTCAGCCAATGCGGGGTTGGCCGCGTTGGTTAATGCCGTGAAGGTCGGGAAGTAGGTCAGCACGGCCAACAGGCAACCCGCCATGATGATGGGCTTGCGGCCGATCTTGTCCGACAGGGTACCGAACAGAATGAAGAAAGGTG
>CALPLW020000235.1 GCA_943324505.2 Comamonas sp. lk | reverse complement strand
GGTGACCAGGCCCTCGGCTGCAAGAACCTTGAGCGCTTCGCGCAAGGGCGTGCGGCTGATCCCGTAGGCCTCGGCAATTTTCAGTTCGTCAATCCAGCTCCCCGGCTCCAACTCGCGGCTGAAGATGCGCTGGCGTAACAATTCAGCCACCTCTTCATACAGTGCGCGCGGGGACAAAGATCGTGCTGGCATGGGTTTGATTGTAAGCTGGCATCAATATTCTGCATCAATAATTATAAATAACGTAAACTAAGCGCCGTCAACCAAAGGTCAAGATGAGTTCCAAGTCACCTGAATTCCAGATCCCAAGCCTAGAGACCTGGGCTAAAGCTGCATCTAAGTCGGCACCGGGCGGTAAGCTCGAGGCGCTGAACTGGCTCACACCAGATGGCATCACAGTCAAACCGCTTTACACCGCGGCGGACACGGCCGGCCTGCCGTACACCGACACGCTGCCGGGTTTTGAGCCCTACCTGCGCGGACCGCAGGCCAGCATGTACGCGGTGCGGCCCTGGACCATCCGCCAGTACGCCGGGTTTTCCACCGCCGAAGAATCCAATGCCTTTTACCGCAAGGCGCTGGCCGGCGGTGCGCAGGGCGTCAGCGTGGCCTTTGACTTGGCCACGCACCGCGGCTATGACAGCGACCACCCGCGAGTGACCGGTGATGTCGGCAAGGCCGGCGTGGCCATCGATTCGGTTGAAGACATGAAGATCCTGTTCAACCAGATTCCGCTCGACAAGGTGAGTGTGTCCATGACCATGAACGGCGCGGTGCTTCCGGTGCTGGCGGGCTACGTGGTGGCGGCGGAAGAGCAGGGCGTGGCGCAGGACCAACTGTCGGGGACGATCCAGAACGACATCCTCAAAGAATTCATGGTGCGCAACACTTACATCTACCCGCCAGCCCCCTCGATGCGCATCATCGGCGACATCATCGGCTACACCGCGCGCCACATGCCCAAGTTCAACTCGATCTCGATATCGGGTTACCACATGCAGGAGGCGGGCGCCAACCAGGCGCTGGAGCTGGCGTTCACGCTGGCGGACGGCAAGGAGTACGTCAAGACCGCCATCGGCTCCGGCCTGGATGTAGATGAATTTGCCGGACGGCTGTCGTTTTTCTGGGCGATCGGCATGAACTTCTACCTGGAGGTGGCCAAGATGCGGGCGGCGCGCCTGCTGTGGTGCCGCATCATGAAGGGCTTTGACGCCAAGTCGCCCAAGAGCTTGATGCTGCGCACGCACTGCCAGACCAGCGGCTGGAGCCTGACCGAGCAGGACCCCTACAACAACGTGGTACGCACCACCATCGAGGCCATGGCCGCAGTGTTTGGCGGCACCCAGAGCCTGCACACCAACAGCTTTGACGAGGCTATCGCGCTGCCGACCGAGTTCTCCGCCCGTATTGCGCGCAATACCCAGCTCATTATTCAGGAAGAGACCCACATCACCCATGTCATCGACCCTTGGGCCGGCAGTTACATGATGGAGAAGCTGACCCAGGACATGGCTAATGCTGCCTGGACCATCATCGAAGAGGTCGAAGCCATGGGCGGTATGACGCATGCGGTGGAAAGCGGCTGGGCCAAGCTCAAGATCGAGGCGGCTGCGGCCGAGAAGCAGGCGCGCATCGACTCGGGCCGGGACGTGATTGTGGGCGTCAACAAGTACAAGCTCAAGACCGAAGACGCGATTGAAGCGCGTGACATTGACAACGTGGCGGTGCGCGAGGGGCAGATCACCCGCCTCAAAACCATCAAGAAAAATCGCGACCCAGCCCTTGTCGCAGCTGCATTGTCTGCTATTACTTCTGCAGCAAACGATGGCACGGGCAACCTGCTGGACTTGTCGATCCAGGCAATTCGATTGCGCGCAACCGTAGGCGAAGTCAGCGATGCGCTGGAGCATGCGTTTGGCCGACACCGTGCGGACACGAACAAGGTGTCCGGCGTCTATGCCGCCGCCTACGACAGTGCCGAGGGAGACACCATGGACTACTGGAATGCGCTGAAAGCAGACATCGCCGACTTTGCCGAACAGCAGGGTCGCCGGCCCCGCGTGATGATCAGCAAGCTCGGGCAGGACGGCCACGACCGCGGCGCCAAAGTGGTGGCCACCGCCTTTGCCGATCTGGGTTTTGACGTGGACATGGGCCCGCTCTTTCAAACCCCTGAGGAATGCGCCCGCCAAGCAATTGAAAACGACGTGCATGCCGTGGGCGTCTCTACGCTGGCGGCTGGCCACAAAACCCTGGTGCCAGCCATCATTGCCGAACTGAAGAAACAGGGCGCTGACGACATCATTGTGTTTGTGGGCGGTGTCGTACCGCGCCAGGACTATGACTTTTTGTACGCGGCGGGGGTCAAGGGCATTTACGGCCCAGGCACACCGATCCCGGTCAGCGCGCAGGATGTGCTGGCGCAGATCAAGAAGGCTACCGCCTCTTGATGCTCAGGGTTGTTATACTGTAATACCGTATTTCAAAGCATTACCATGGCCGTTTCTGTTCGCATGGACCCCTTGCTGGAAAAGCAGTTGACGCAAGCTGCCAAGCGCCAGGGCGTGACCAAATCCCAGTTCATCATCAATGCCGTTGAGCGAGCCTTGGGCCGCAAGAACCCCTTGGAGCTGATGATGTCTCTGACGGTGGAAGAAGAGCAAAAGGCTTACGGCCCGGACGCCAACCCGGCGGATCGTGCGGTGGCGGCGGCGTTTGAGGGCTATGAGCAGCCCTACGACACCGACCGTTCACGGGCGCAGTTGCTCGACAAACTCAAGGCCAAGCACGGTGTCGGCAGCGATCGTTGATGCCAGCGCCATGGTGGCGCTGTTTGGCCGCAACCAGCCGAGTCAGCTGCACTACCAGCAGTTGTTCAGCGTAGCCGCACAGGCGCAGTGGTCTTTGACGTCGACTTGGCCCTGCATTACCGAGGCAAGCCACCTGCTGGGCGTGCCTCAACGTTATGCCTTTCTGCGATGGGTCGCGGCCGACGCGCTGTCTATTTTTCCTTTTGGTCAAGACAATCTAGAGGGCATGGTGGCGCTGATGCGCCGCTACACCGAGTCACCCCGCACTGAAATGGATCTGGCGGATGCGTCCCTGCTGTGGCTGGCTTCAGACACGGGGATCAACCGCATCATGACCCTCGACGTGCGGGATTTTTCCCGCTACCGCCTGCCGGATGGCCGGGCGTTTGAAATCCTCTGAGCCCCAGGTGATGATGGCGCAGACCCTGCTCGACAGCATCCGCGGTGGCAACGCTGACCAACAGCGCCGCGCCATCGCCAAGGCCATCACCCTGCTGGAGTCGACCCGCGCCGACCACCGTTCGCAGGCCGACGCCTTGCTGACAGCTCTCCTGCCGCATACCGGTCGCTCATTTCGGCTGGGCCTGAGTGGCGTACCAGGCGTGGGCAAGTCGACTTTCATTGAAGTGCTGGGCCTGCACCTGATCGCACTCGGCCACCGGGTGGCGGTGCTCACCATTGACCCGTCCAGCTCGGTGTCTGGCGGCTCGATATTGGGTGACAAGACCCGCATGGAGCGGCTCTCGGTGCACGGCCAGGCCTATATCCGACCCAGCCCCAGCAGCGGTACGCTGGGCGGCGTGGCTGAAAAAACCCGAGAGGCCATGTTGGTGTGTGAGGCAGCGGGCTACGACATCGTGATTGTGGAGACCGTCGGTGTGGGCCAGAGCGAGACCGCGGTGCAGGGCATGACCGACATGTTTGTGCTGATGCAGTTGCCGAATGCCGGGGACGACCTGCAAGCTATCAAAAAGGGCGTGATGGAGCTGGCTGACCTGGTGGTGATCAACAAGGCGGATCTGGATGCGGCGGCCGCCACCCGAGCCCAGGCCCAAATCACCTCCAGCCTGCGCCTGCTGGGGCTGCACGGAAAGGCACATGACCCACATGGCGCTGAGCATTGGCAGCCGCAGGTGGTCCAGCTCAGTGCGCTGCAGGGCCAGGGGGTGGATGGCTTCTGGGCTGCCGTGACCCGTTTTCGGACGCTGCAGACCGCCAGTGGTGAACTGGCGCAGCGGCGTCAGCACCAGGCGCTGGCATGGATGTGGGAGCGCATTGACGCCGGGCTGAAGCAGGCATTTCAAGCCAACCCCAAGGTACAGGCCCAGTTGCCACAACTCATTGCCGAGGTGCAGTCGGGTCGGCTTGCCGCCTCTACTGCAGCAAGAAATCTGCTCCTAGCCCTTGCCTCACCTCAATAGTTTGCTATTTTTTTGATAGCTAATCATCCCAATTCATCCCCAGATGAACCAAACGACAGGAACCACCCGCTATGCAAGACATTCTTGAACAACTCGAAGCCAAGCGTGAGCTTGCCCGCCTGGGCGGCGGCCAGAAGCGCATCGACGCCCAGCACAAAAAAGGCAAACTCACGGCGCGCGAGCGGCTGGAACTGCTGCTTGACGAAGGCACCTTCGAAGAGTGGGACATGTTTGTGGAGCACCGCTGCGTCGATTTCGGCATGCAGGACAACAAGATCCCGGGCGATGGCGTGGTTACCGGCTACGGCATGATCAATGGTCGGCTGGTGTTTGTCTTCAGCCAGGACTTCACCGTGTTTGGCGGTGCCCTCAGCGAGGCGCATGCCGAAAAAATCTGCAAGGTGATGGACCAGGCGATGAAGGTCGGCGCGCCAGTGATCGGCCTGAATGACTCGGGTGGTGCCCGCATCCAGGAGGGCGTGGCCAGCTTGGGTGGTTATGCCGATGTGTTCCAGCGTAATGTGATGGCCAGTGGCGTGGTGCCGCAAATCAGCATGATCATGGGGCCCTCAGCCGGCGGCGCGGTTTACTCGCCGGCCATGACCGACTTCATCTTCATGGTCAAAGACAGTTCCTACATGTTTGTCACCGGGCCGGAGGTGGTCAAGACCGTGACGCATGAAGAGGTAACGGCCGAGGAGCTGGGCGGCGCCATCACCCACACCACCAAGAGTGGCGTGGCCGACCTGGCTTTTGAGAACGACGTTGAAGCGCTGCTGATGCTGCGCCGCCTCTACAACTACCTGCCGCTGTCCAACCGCGAAAAAGCCCCGGTGCGGCGCAGCGGCGACCCTGCTGACCGCATGGACCGCAGCCTGGACACGCTGGTGCCCGACAACCCGAACAAGCCCTACGACATGAAGGAGCTGATCGTCAAAACCGTGGACGATGGCGACTTTTTCGAGTTGCAGCCCGAATACGCCAAGAACATCCTGATCGGCTTTGCCCGCATGGAGGGCCAGACCGTGGGCATCGTGGCCAATCAGCCGCTGGTGCTGGCCGGTTGCCTGGACATCAAGAGCAGCGTCAAGGCGGCGCGCTTCGTGCGCTTTTGTGACGCCTTCAACATCCCGGTGGTGACTTTTGTCGATGTGCCCGGCTTTATGCCCGGCACCAGCCAGGAGTACGGCGGCATCATCAAGCACGGCGCCAAGCTGCTGTATGCCTATGCCGAGTGCACTGTACCCAAGATCACCATCATCACCCGCAAGGCTTACGGCGGCGCCTACGATGTGATGTCCTCCAAGCATCTGCGCGGTGACGTCAACTTTGCCTGGCCCAACGCCGAGATTGCGGTGATGGGTGCCAAGGGTGCGGTGGAAATCATCTTCCGCGAGGACAAGGGCGACCCGGAGAAGCTGGCTGCCAGAGAGGCCGAGTACAAGGCCCGCTTTGCCAACCCTTTCGTGGCCGGCGCGCGTGGCTTCATTGACGACGTGATCCTGCCGCATGAAACCCGCAAACGCATCTGCCGTTCGCTGGTGATGCTGCGTGACAAGAAGCTGGAAAACCCTTGGCGCAAGCATGGGAACATTCCGCGTTGAATGCCATGGGTGAGGGTACGTTTTTGCACCAGCTCTTGGGTGGGAGCGGG
>CALPLW020000234.1 GCA_943324505.2 Comamonas sp. lk | reverse complement strand
CATGCCCGACATGTGCGTGTGGCGAAATATCTTTTTCAAGGGGCGGCTCGGCGTAGGTTCGGCGTCGGAGACGTGATGTCAGGATGCGCCTGAGTATCCGGTTTTTTACGCCAGTCAAGGCCGCGGTTTTACAAGATAAAGTCCTGGCAAAGGCAACAAGGGAATTGCTGTTAGCGGGATTGGCGCGAGTGCGCCATCGCCTGTCCCAGCGCGATCACCGCCAGTGCGTAGTACCTGCTCCAGCTGAAAACTTACAAAAGCGTTCAAAAAACTGTTTCTCTTAGGACTGACCCCTCATCACCATCAAACCACTCAGACTCTGGACATCAGTTGCTTGAGTCCGAAAGCCAGCAATAACAGGCCGAATACCGACTCAAAATAAACTTTGAACCTGCGGAAGGCTTGGCCGGCTCGTGGGGCAGTCAAAATGCTGACAACCACCGAAAACCAGAGCACGGCGACAACGACTACGGTGGCCACCATCAGACACAACAAAAGAAAGCTGGCATTTTCGGGTGCAGCGGACGACAGGGCCGATGCGTAATAAAGAGCAGCTTTGGGGTTGGCCATGGTGGTGGACAAACCCTTGCGGAACATGGCGGACAACTCGGGGTCATCAGGGGACGCTGAGCCAGAAGGCAGGGGGGTTCTGGCCGTTCGCAGCAACTGGATACCCAGCCAAGCAATGTAGGCTGCGCCACACAGCTTGATGGTCAAAAAAGTGAGGGGAACAAGGCGAACAAAGTGCTGACGCCCAACAATGCCGCGCCGGCCCAGAGGCCATTTCCCAGCACAACCCCTGCCGCCACACCTCGTCATCCTGAAGTTCACGCCAAGCAATCACCTGCTTGGCCACGGGTGTGACAGTGCTCCACTTGGTCAGCAGCAGTTTTTTGGGCCTCAAAGGGTTCTTGCGTTAACGCCCTCAGGGTTTGCCTTCCATTTCTTGCGCCACCGCCTGGCCCAACTCAATCACCGCCATGGCGTAGTAGCTGCTCCAGTTGTAGCGTGTGATGGCATAAAAGTTGTCGGTGCCGGCCACATAGCTCGGCGGCTCGCTGCCGTTTTGCAGTTCCACCAGCGCCAGCGGGCCGGTGTGGGCCAGGGCGGCGCCTTCCAGTACGGCGCCTTTGGCCTGGAAGCTGGCCACGCTGAAAGTGGGCAGGATGTCGGGTACGAGCAGGGCGTCCAGGTCCAGCCGCTCCGTGTCAAATCGCACGGGGTAATGCGTGGGCAGGCCAGGTTGCCAGTTGAAGGCCTTGAAATAATTGGCCACCGAGCCGATGGCGTCCGCCGGGCTGGTGAACAGGTCGATGCGGCCGTCTTGGTCAAAATCGACCGCGTAGCGGGCCCAGCTCGAGGGCATGAACTGCGGCAGGCCCATGGCGCCGGCGTAGCTGCCGCGCCAGCTTAAGGGGTCGATGCGGTTGCGCTGGCTCAAGATCAGCAGTTGCTCCAGCTCCGCCTTGAAAAAGGCACTGCGCTCCGCGGCGCGTGGGTGTGCGGCTGGAAAATCAAAAGCCAGTGTGGTCAGCGCGTCCAGCACCCGGAAGTTGCCCACGTGCTGGCCGTACAGGGTCTCCACGCCGATCACCCCGACGATCAGGCTGGCGGGCACGCCGGTCTCCCGCTCGGCACGGAGCAGTTCTTTGCGGTGGGCGCGCCAGAATTTGACGCCCGCCGCCAATCGCACCGGCTCCAGAAAGCGGCTGCGGTAAACGGTCCAGTTCTTGGGTGCGCCGACGGCCGGAGGCAGGATGAATTTGGCGACCTGAGCGCTGTAATGGGCCTGGCCGATCATGCGGCGCACCCAGGCCTGGTCCAGATCGCGGCGGGCGGCGATGTCGTCGGCGGCTTGCATCACGTCGTCCCGGGTCGCATAAGCTGGACCGTTCGCTGCAGCTGGCAGCGCCCTGGCCATCGGCACTGGTTTTTTCTTTGGGTGTTTTAGGGCCGAAGCCCCCGTGGTTGTAAGAGCTATAGCTACTAAAATAATAGCATTTTTGAGTTGTCGAGTATTCACGTGGGGCGGGGCAGGCGTTGCAGTTCTCGGGCCAGGGTCTGGAGTTTGAGCGGTTGGGCCGCCGGCGGCGCATAGCGTTGCGCTTCAAGACGCAGCAGCCAGTCGTGCATGGCTTGCGCAAAGGCCGGCTGTGCGCCGAGTTGCTGCAGCGTGAGCCGGGCCAGTTGCCGCGGCGGGGTTTGCGGGTCAAACTGGACGCCCAAGCCCTGCAGGCGGCTGCTGGCGCGACGCAGCAGGCGCAGCCAGGGGTCTTGCCGGCGGCTGTCCCAGGCGGCCCAGGCCAGCCCCACCAGACTGGCCAGCACGCCGGTGGCGATCAGCAGGTAGCTCAGGGTTTGCCAGGTGGGCGCATCAAAACCGAGCGCACGCAGCAGGCTGAGCTGACGGTCTTGTGTGTAGTTAAGCACCCACTGGTTCCAGCGGTTGTTGGAGGCTTCCCACAGGCTGCGCAGGTTGATGCGCAAGCCTGGACTGACCGCGTTAACGGCGTTGGCAATGGCGCCCTCGGGGATGTCGAGCCGCTGCGGCGTTTCCACGCGCGACGGCGCTACCGCGGTGGTAGGGTCCACCCGGACCCAGCCGCGCCCGGCCAGCCAGACCTCAGCCCAGGCGTGCGCGTCGCGGTGGCGCACCACCCAGTAGCCGTCCACCGGGTTGAGTTCACCGCCCTGGTAGCCGGTTACCACGCGGGCCGGAACGTCCATGGCGCGCATCAGGATCACAAAGCTTGAGGCGATGTGCTCGCAAAAGCCCTGCTTGCTGTCAAACCAGAATTCGTCGGCACTGTGTTCGCCGCTCACGCCCGGGCTCAGGGTGTAGGTGTAGCCCCCGCTGCGCAGGCGCGCCATCACGGCCGCCACCCGGGCGGCGCCGTCGGCCTGGCGCAGCGCAGGCAGGCGCAGTAACTCCGCCGCCAATCCCAGGGTGCGCGGGTTGAAGCCGGCCGGCAAGGTGACGTAGTCCTGCAGCCCGGGCGAGGCCTGCACCGGCCCGTGCTGGTAGTCGGTGTAACTCTCGGCCCGGTAGCGCAGCAACTCATTGATGGTGCGGTCGGCCACCCATTGCAGCTCCGAGGTCATACGGGGGCGCAGCTGCGGCACCATCGGGCCGTTGGCGCTGGCGTCGAGCAGCATCAGCCAGGAGCCGCCATTGCCTGGCTCCAGCGTGACTTCGTAGCGCAGGGGCGCACCGCGCAGCCGCAACTCGGCCGCGGGCTGCATGGCCGCCGGGAACTCTGGCCGCAGCGGCAGCCACTCGCGCCCGTCAAAGGTTGACAGCACCGGACCGCGAAAGTAAAGACTGGATTGCGCCGGCGCCTGACCGTCGAAGCGAACACGCATGGCGATGCCATTGTCGAGCGCAATACGCGCCATGCTGCCGACCTGCATGGTGGCCGATAGGCCGCTGCGGCTGCCCAGCGTGTCCGAGGGTACCCCCCAGAGTGGGCCGATGCGCGGAAACAGCACGAACAACACCGCCATGATGGGGGCGCCGAGCAAGGCCATACCGCCGGCGATTTGCGCCGACTGGCGCAGCGCCGGCTTGCCAACCGGCATGTGGGCGTTGACCAGCGCCGTCAGCAGGCCCAGCAGCGCCACCAGCATGGCGGCCGCGGTGAACAGCGACTGCGAAAAGAAGAAGTTGGTCAGCATGGTGAAAAAGCACAGGAAGAACACCACGAAGGCATCGCGCCGGGCCCGTAACTCCAGCGTCTTGAGCGTGAGCAGCACCACAATCAGCGTCACGCCCGGCTCCCGGCCCAACAGGGTGCGGTAGCTGAGCAGGGTGGCGGTCACGGTGACGGCCAGCAGCACCATGCGCCACCACAGGCCTGGCAACGGCCGACCAGTCACGGTGAGCCAGGTGCGCCACAGCAGCACGCCACCGGCCATGGTGCTGCACCAGAGGGGCAAGTTGCCCAGCTGCGGGAGCAGCACCCAGCCAATGACGGCCAGCGTGAACAGGGTGTCACGCGTATCGCGCGGTAGCTGGTGCAGCCGCCTTTGCAGGCTCTGTAAGCTTGTGCTGGCCATGGTTCAGTCCTGTGCCAACGCGTCCAGGCAGCGTTTTTTGTGCGCTGCACCAGAGCCTACCTCAATCTCCCTGCGCCGCAGGCGCAGGCCGTAGTCCAGCCCCAGTTGGTCGGCGCGCAGCACCCAGGCGCACAGACGTGACAACTGCTGTTCGTGGTCATTGAGGCCGGTTTGACGGCCGTCGAGCCACAGCGCCTCGGCCTGGGCCGGGCTGCGGTCGCGGCTCACCAGTTGGCCGGACTTGGCGGCTTTTTTCCAGACCACGAGCTTGAGCGGGTCGCCGCGCTGGTAGGCACGAACCCCCTCCAGGTCGCCACTGCTCGCACGCTGGCTGCCAAGGCCGGCGTCGCCGCGCGGCTCACCGGCGGGCAGGGGCGGTGGCTGCAGCTCGGGCGCTGGGTACACCAGTACCTGGGTGGCTGGGCGCCACAGTGACCAGAAGCGGAATGTTCCCAGCGGAAAGCGTGTTTCCACCGTGAGCAGTGGCACCGGGTGCACGCCGCGCCGCCCCGGCGCGAAGCTGATCTGCACCAAGGCCTCGCCCTGTGCCGGTACATTGGACCAGGCCCAGCGCTCCGAGCCCCAGACTGCCAGGCCAATGCTGTAACGCGGGCGCCGCCCCGGGTTGTGCAGCTTGATGCCCAGTACCAGCGACGTGCCGGCGAACTGCGCCTCGGGCACCAACAGGTGCAGGCTCAGGCCGCGCAGTGTGCTGTGGCCGGCGTAAAGGCCGACCGCCGCACAGCCCGCCAGCATGAAGGTCAGCAGGTAGCCCAGGTTGAGCTGGTAATTGATGGACGTGGCGAGCAACACCGCCAGGGTGGCCACCAGCATCAGGCCAGGGCGGCTTGGCAGCACATAGATGCGGTTTTGCACCAGGGTGACGACGTCGGCCGGCACCAGGCGCGATTCCCACCAGTGCCGCCAGCGCGAGCGCAGCTGCCACAGCGGCGGCGGCTCCGTCACCGGCAAAGGCAGCGCTGCGGGCTGGCGACTGGTCATGCGGCGGCAGCCAGCTCAGCGCAGCGGTACCGCGTCCATCATGGCCCGCACCTGCTCGACCGGGCCGCGCCCGGCATTGCCCAGCGGTACCAGACGGTGGGCAATGGTTTGCGGCAGGATGGCCTGAATGTCGTCGGGCGCCACATAATCACGCCCGGCCAGCATGGCCTGGGCTCGTGCCGCGCGCAGCACGGCGATGCCTGCGCGCGGGCTTAGGCCCTGCACAAACCATCGGCCGTTGCGCGTGGCCGCAATCAGGTCTTGCAGGTAGTCCAGCAGGGGCGCAGCGGCGTGGACCTGCAGCACGCGCTGTTGCAAGGCCTGCAACTCGGCCTGGGTCAGCAAGCGCGGCAGGGCATCCACCCGCTGGCGCGGGTCTTCGCCAGCCAGCAAATTGCGCTCGGCGGCGCGGTCCGGGTAGCCCAGCGAGATACGCATCAGAAACCGGTCCAGCTGCGACTCCGGCAGGGCGTAGGTGCCCAGCTGCTCCAACGGGTTTTGGGTGGCAATCACAAAAAAGGGCTTCGGCAGTGGTCGGGTCTGGCCTTCAACCGTCACCTGTTTTTCTTCCATCGCCTCCAGCAGGGCGCTTTGCGTCTTGGGGCTGGCGCGGTTGATCTCGTCGGCCAGCAGCACCTGCGCGAACATCGGTCCGGGGTGGAACACAAAGGCTTCCTTGGCCCGCCCGTACACCGATACCCCCGACAGGTCGCTCGGCATCAGGTCGGAGGTGAACTGCACGCGCGAAAACTGCAAGCCAAAGGTGCGTGCCAGCGCATGGGCCAGCGTGGTCTTGCCCACGCCCGGCACGTCCTCGATCAGCAGGTGGCCGCCGGCTAGCAGGCAGACGACGCAGTCCTGTGTTTGTGCGGCTTTGCCGACTATG
>CALPLW020000233.1 GCA_943324505.2 Comamonas sp. lk | reverse complement strand
TTGGGCGGGATCAGCATGGCAAAGTTGGTTTTGCCGCAGGCGCTCGGGAACGCCGCCGCCACATGGTACTTTTTGCCGCTTGGAGCGGTCACGCCCAGTATCAGCATGTGCTCGGCCAGCCAGCCCTGGTCACGGCCCATGGTGGAGGCGATTCGCAGCGCAAAGCACTTTTTGCCCAGGAGCGCATTGCCGCCGTAGCCTGAGCCATAGCTCCAGATTTCACGCGTGTCCGGGTAGTGCACGATGTACTTGGTGGCATTGCATGGCCAGGCCACATCGGCTTGGCCCGTCGCCAGCGGCGCGCCCACCGAGTGCACGCAGGGCACAAACTCGCCGTCAATGCCCAGCACGTCGTAAACGGCGCGGCCCATGCGGGTCATCAGGCGCTGGTTCACCGCCACGTAAGCGCTGTCGGTCAACTCCACACCAACATGCGAGATGTGCGAACCCAGCGGCCCCATGGAGAATGGCACCACATACATCGTGCGGCCGCGCATGCAGCCGGCGAAAAGTGCAGGCGTGCCATCGGCTTGGCCGAGTTGCAGGATGCCGCGCATCTGCGAGGGCGCCATCCAATGGTTGGTGGGGCCGGCTTGATCTTGGCTGGCCGAGCAGATGAATGTGCGGTCTTCTACGCGGGCAACGTCGCCTGGGTCAGAGCACGCGAGAAAGCTGTTGGGCCGCTTGCTGTCGCTCAGCCGCTTGAATGTGCCAGCATCAACCAGCAACTGGCAGAGCCGTGCATATTCCTCAGCCGAGCCGTCGCACCAATAGATTTCGGCTGGCTGGGTCAGGGCGGCCACTTCGGCCACCCAAGCGATCAGCCGCGCGTTTTTGACGTAACTGGGGGTGTTGAGATGAATGCCCTGCATCACCGGTGAGTTCATGAAAAAGCTCCAAAATAAAAAAATCGACTTTTTCAAACCAGCTGCCCTGCTGCCATGGTTTGGAAAAGGCGACGCCCGAGCTTGCGGCACGTTTAGCCGGGAGCTGGAAGGCCATTTTAGGAACTCGTCCCGTGGTTACCAGTGGGTTACCGAGAAATGTTATGCAAAACTTGCATGTAAATATGTGACGCCTGACAAGGGGCCGCGCTTGCCTGATGGGCTCGGTAAAGAGAACGCGCAGGACCGGATCGCTGCGCAAAGCCCTTGCGCGACAAGGCTGGTCCGGTGGGGAGTGGTACCCGACTGCTGCCGGGCTGCCCGAGGGCTGCTGAAGCGTGTTTAGCTATTAAATATATAGCTATACAGTGAAGCGGGACGTGGCTTGGTGGCCGATTAGGCCATGGATACTGCGATGAAGGCGAGCAAGAATATCAACACCCCGCCGACCAGGGGCAACACAAACGGGATGGCTGAAACAATTTCTTCCACCGGGTCGTGGGGGTGGTCGTCGTGTTGCGGTGCAGGCTTGGACATGGGAGTTCCTAAAAGGGATCGGTTTCGCGGTGCCGGTGATTTTACCTGCGCCCGTGGGGTGAACTTGGCTTCAGGCCTAGGCGAGGGCTCAACGCAGTCGTGCGGACAACTCGTCCACCTTGACCGACAGCGCGTGCACGGCCTCATTCAGGGCTGACAACTCCTGCGCCTTCAGCAGGTCAAACTTGTCGTGTAGCAGCTCGATTTCCAGTTCTGCCTTGATGTTGATTTCAAAGTCACTCTCGGCATGGCGGCGGTCCAGCTCGGACTGCCGATTCTGGCTCATCATGATCGCGGGCGCCGTGTACGCGGCCTGAAAAGACAGCAGCAGATTCAGCAGGATAAACGGGTAAGGGTCCCAGGCGCCTCGGCCGGCCAGCACGTTACCTGTGATCCAGATCGCAATGGCGGTGCTCTGGAACAGGATAAATCGCCATGAGCCGATAGTGGATGCCACCTTGTCGGCGAATCGCTGCCCACGGGTCAGCCCGACAGGCAGAACGTGCAAGGGAGCAGCAGGGTGTACCACTTGCCGATGCCGATGCGTTCGCCGATGCGCTCTAAGCAGATCAAGTTGCTGTTGCTCGTGTTCGCTGAGCAACTCAGCGGGGGCCGCCGTCTGCTTGTGATCGGGCTGGATGGAATGTGTCATGGGCTTGATGCAGGTTGACCTGCCAGGTCACCGAGTGTTGATCCTCATCATAGGCCGTCTTCACCGTTGGCGCACTATAGGCAAGACACAACAATCCCAAGTCAGACTTAAAGGAGGACCGGTATGGTTATCAGATACATTGCCCTGGTGGGTGGTCTGTCGTGGGCACTTGCTGGGCTTGCTGCCGATGTCACTTACCGTGGCGACATCAGACCCTTGATGGCAGCACAATGTGCCGAGTGTCATGGCGACGACTCTCCCACGCTGGCAGAATTCAACCTAGTCCCTGAAAAGTACACCAAGAACAAGCAGGGCCCGCGAACCAGCACCTACGAAACGCTGTTGCAGCTGGTGGGGTGGCCTGATAGCGGCGCCTTGATGCGCCGACTTGACGACGGCAGCCAAAACGCGGACAAGAAGCCGGGCAACATGAACAAGCACTTGGGCGACACACCGGAGCTGCGCGCCGCCAATTTGAAACTGATCAAAGCTTGGGTTGGCGAAGGCGGCTGGAACCTCAACCGCTGGCAGAAGCGTGGTGATGTGCCGGCCATCAGCAAAGAGCAGCTGGACAAGCTCCAGCTCCAGTACTGAGTCAGGCCCCTGGTTTGGCGCGGGTTCCGAGCAGCGCCGCGCCGACAATCATCAAGGCGGCCAGCGCGATGTTCCAGGTGAAGGCGCGGTCGCCGACCAGCACCAGCATGCCGGTGGAGGCCAGTGGTGTCAGGTAGCTCAGGATGCCGATCTGGCGGGTGTCGCCGCGCTTGAGCGCCATGTCCCATAGAAAGAAGGCGGCGCCCATGGGCCCGAGCCCCAGCGCGCCGATCAGCAGCATGTCGCGCCCTGTCAGTGCAACGGCAGGTTCGAGCCATGCGTGGCACACCAGAGACAGTAACCCCGAGACCAGGGCAAAGCCGCCTATGGCGGCGGTCGGAAAGTGCGGCACGCGCCGGGTCAGCAGCGAGTAGCCGGCCCAGACCAAGGCCGACATCAGTGCCAGCAAGTAGCCCCATGACCAGCCGCCAGCCTGCTGCCCGGCCCCTGCCGGATCGCCTAAAATTACCAGGGCAGCACCGGCAAAGCCGAGCAACGCTGCCGCAATATGCACAGCTTGCAGCCGCATGCCCGGCAGCAGCCAGGGCGACAGCAGCACCATGAACAGAGGCCACAGGTAATTGACCAGGTTGGCTTGCACCGGCGGTGCTAGTCGCAGGGCCATGAACAGCAGGAAGTGAAAGCCGAACAGGCCACCCACGCCCAGTGCCAGTGTGGGCAGTGGCACCCGCCAGCGGCCCAGCTCAAAGCCAGAGAGCGGCAAGGCCAGCAGACCGCCAACACACAAAGCGAGCCCGGTCAGCAAAAAAGGCGGCACATGCGCCAGCGCTACACCCAAGGCAGCCAAAGTGCCCCACAGCGCGATGGCACCCAGGGCCAACAGGGACGGCGGGAGCCCGCCAATGGGTTCGCCATTAGCCCGCCGTGACATCCCCATGAAGTCACTCAAGCCGGACGCTGGTCGGTCGAGGGCCGTTGCCAGAGGTTGATACCTCCGTCCACCGCGTGCTGCTCGATCGCCGCCAACTCGTCGGCAGAAAATTCAAGTTTTTGGACCGCAGCGGCTAGCTCTGTGATTTGTTCCGGGCGACTGGCGCCAATCAGCGCCGAGCTGACGCGCGCATCTCGCAGCACCCAGGCCACGGCCATCTGAGCCAGGCTCTGTCCACGGGACTGCGCGATGTCATTGAGTGCACGCACGCGGGCCAGGTTGGCGTCGCTCAGGTGTTCGGCCTTGAGCGAGCCGCCGCCGGCACGGTTGATGCGGGCGTCCTGCGGAATGCCGGCCAAGTACTTATCGCTCAGCAGGCCCTGCGCCAGCGCGCTGAATGCGATGCAGCCCATGCCAGTGTCTTCCAGGGTGTCCAGCAACTCGGCCTCGATCCAGCGATTGAGCAGGCTGTAGGACGGTTGGTGGATCAGCGGCGTCACGCCCATGCCGCGCAACAGTGCGGCCACCTCGCGGGTCTTGCCCGCAGAATAACTGCTGATGCCAACATACAGTGCCTTGCCCTGCTGAACCGCACTGGCCAGGGCTGAGCAAGTTTCCTCTAAAGGGGTATCTGGGTCAAAACGGTGCGAATAGAAAATGTCCACATAGTCCAGGCCCATGCGCTTGAGGCTCTGGTCCAGGCTGGCCAGCACGTATTTGCGTGAGCCACCCCCGCGGCCGTAGGGCCCCGGCCACATGTCCCAGCCGGCTTTGCTGGAAATGATGAGTTCGTCCCGATAGGGCTTAAAGTCGCGCCGCAGGTGCTCGCCAAAGTTGGTCTCAGCGCTGCCGTAAGGCGGCCCGTAGTTGTTGGCCAGGTCAAAGTGGGTGATGCCCAGATCGAACGCAGTCCGCAGCATGGCGCGTTGTGTGGCCAAGGGCGTGTTGTCGCCAAAGTTGTGCCAGAGCCCGAGAGAGACGGCTGGCAGTTTGAGGCCGCTGCGCCCGCAGGTGCGGTAAGGCATGGTGTCGTATCGGGTCGGGCTGGCGTGATAGGTCATGACTAAGTACTCAAAAGCTTGCTTTGAGTTTATACCGGTACCAGCCAGGGGTGATTATTCGTCGGGGTCTTTGTATTCCTTCGGAAGTTGATGGGCGATGCCCTTGTGGCAGTCGATACAGGTCTTGCCCTCTTCTTTGGCCTTCATGTGTTTCTTGTACGGTGTCTGCTTTTGCAGTTCAGCGCTCATGGACTCAAAGGCATGGCAGTTTCGGCACTCTCTGGAGCCATTGCCTTTCATGCGCTCCCACTCATGGGTGGCCAACACCATCCGCTTGGCTTCGAATTTTTCTTTGGTGTCAATGGAGCCGGTGAGCTTCCCCCAGATTTCGAAACTGGCTTGCGCCTTGCGGATGATCTTGTGGGTCCAGTCCTTGGGCACGTGGCAGTCCGAACAGATCGCACGGACACCGCTTCGGTTGCTGAAGTGGATCGTCTCCTTGTACTCTTGGTAGACGGTGTCTCTCATCTCGTGGCAAGTCGTGCAGAACTCCAGGCTGTTGGTCATCTCCATGCCCGTGTTGAAGCCACCCCAAAACAGGATGCCGAACACGAAAGACAGTGAAGAAATTCCCAGCAAGGAGTATCTGGCACTGGGTTTGCTCAGAAAACGCCACAAGCGCTTGAGCATGCCATCGGTTTCACTCATGGGGGATGCTCCTTACCGTGGACCGGCAATGGTTGGCGGACAGCAATATGTTTCAGGCAGCCGTTTGGCGCGCGGCGTGTCTTTAAAAGTCATGGATATAGGCGATGGACAACGCGCTGACGGCGTAATTTGGCGCCTGTTGGTTGGTGGCCAGCATGCTGGTGGCGGTGTTCGCATACGCCAAACCATTAAAGTAGTAGTCAGAGCTGATCAGTTGCTGGTACTGGTAGCCAATGCCCAGTCGGCTGCTCTTGTTGACTTTGTAGACACCGTTGATCTTCAGACTCAGCAACTCGTTTTTGATATCGGGGAGTGATCCGCAGGTATAAATCCTCGGGTCAGTGCAGCTGACACCGCCAGTGGTGGTAGTGCTGTAATTCAGCAGGGTGGTGTAGTTGGACTTGCCCAGTGAAAAGCTCAGGTCGCCAATCAGCTCAAGCTTGCCGGCCATCAAGCCGCTCTTCTTGGCGCCAATGCCCAGCGTCATGTCGTCATTTTTCAGCTTGTTGGACCAGGTGGCACCGGCCGGAATGGCAATCGCTGCGGCCGTCGCTGCGCTTAAACCTTGAGCCAAAGACCGCTGCTCGTCCGTGAGGTCGCGTTGGTTGACCTGTTGGGTGACATAGGCATTGACCGTAGCGCTGTCGCTGTAGTTGTAACTGGCATCCAGGTTCAAAGACCAACTGTTGCCGTTCAGGACGCCGTAGGTGG
>CALPLW020000232.1 GCA_943324505.2 Comamonas sp. lk | reverse complement strand
GTCGTGGCGAGGTCAAGGAGGAGCCCGCAGGGCGGGGGACACGAGCGGCGGCACCCAGTCGGCCCCAGCAGCTTGCCAAATATGGTGCAAAGCCATAGATCCCCGGTCATGGCCGGGAATGACAACTACCGCTCGCCAACTAATTTCGAGGACCACCATAAAGCCAGGGCAGATCGAGCAGGCGCTCGCCCAGTGCCCGCATGGCCAGATCTCGGCCCCAGCGCACAGGGCCAGTGGCGTGAAAAATCCAGGCGTTGCGCAGAGAGCGCTTTTGCACCCGGGCGTTGCGCTGCCAGCGGGCCTGCGCGTACTGGGCCAGCGCTTTTGGTGTAGCGCCAGCGGTGGCGAGCGCCTGGCCTAGCGTCTGGGCGTCTTCAATGGCCATGCCAGCGCCCTGGGCTAGGTAGGGCAACATGGGGTGGGCGGCGTCGCCCAGCAGGGCCACGCCGCCCTGTGCCATCTGCGAAGCACTACCCACCGTATTGCGCACTTGCAGGTGCCACAGGCGCCAGCCGCCCACAGCTTGCACCAACGCCTGCAGCGCCGGCGCCGCGCCGTGCAGCAGTTGTTGCAGGTCCGCGCCAAGTGCCGCGTGGTCCCAGCCAGAGCGGTCACCCGGGTTCTGGTGCTGAGCCCGGTCTTCCACCAGCGCCACCACATTGAGCCAGTCGCCGCCGCGCACCGGGTACTGCACCACGTGCAGGCCGGCACCAAGCCACACCACCACGTCCTGGCAACGGAGCGCAGCAGGCAAGTCAGCTTGTGGCAGCATCGCGCGGTAGGCCTGCTGGCCGGTGAGGCGCGGTGCGCCGTCACCCAGCAGTTGCTGGCGCACCCGGCTCCACAAACCGTCGGCACCCACCAGCAAGGCACCTGAGGACTGGCGGCCATCCGCGTGGTGCAGGCACACCCCAGTCTCGTCCTGCTCAAAACCGGTGATGGGCTGGCCCAGGTGCAAGGCAGCATCCGTCGTGGCCTGTACCTTTTGCAACAGCAGGCCATGCAGGTCCGCCCGGTGCACCGTGGCGTAGGGCGCACCGTAACGGGCTTTCGCCTGGGCGCCTAGCCTCAGCGCCCCTAGCACAGCAGCTGTGTCTGCACTGCGAATGACCAATTGGTCAGGGTAGGCCGCCACAGCTTCCAATTCCTTTTGCAGGCCCCAGCCGTGCAGAATGCGAGTGACATTGGGGCCGAGCTGAATGCCCGCGCCCACCTCGGCAAAGGCCGGGTTACGCTCAAACAGCTGCACTGGCACACCAGCCCGGGCGCCAGCCAGCGCCGCCGCCAAGCCACCAATGCCCCCGCCGACCACCAAGACGCTGGCGCGATTCACCGCAAGCGCGCCGTGATGGCCGTCGGCAGCACCATCAGCAAACGGGCCACCAGCGCCCAGGGCCAAGCAGGCACGGTGGCGGTTTGCACCCGCCGCTCGATCAAATCCACCAGCAGGCGACCGCCCTTCTCCACCGGAATGACAAAGGGCCGGCTTTTGGCACCGCGGTTCAGCGGGGTGTCAATGAAGCCCGGCGACAAGGTGGTGACCAGGATGCCGCTGGTCCGGGTCTCGGCACGCAGGGCTTCCAGGTAATTGGTGACTGCGGCCTTGCTGGCACCGTAAGCACCGCCGCCAGGCAGACCCCGAAACGCCGCCACTGAGCTGATGCCCACCAAGTGACCACGACCCTGCGCCCGGAAATGCTGTAGGGCAGCGTCCACCGTGCTCATGAACCCCAGCACATTGGTGGCCATGGTGGCGTGGGCGAGGTGCAGGGGCAGTTGCCCGATACGCCCATGGTTACCGATGCCGGCATTGGCCACCACGATGTCGAACCGGCCCAGTACCGAACAGGCCTGGCCAAAGACCTGTGCGACTGCCGCCGAGTCGGTCACGTCCAGCGCTGCGACAAACACCGTGGGCGCGCCGGCCTGCAGCAGCTCGGCTTGCAAAGCCTGCAGCAGGTCAAGCCGCCGAGCCGTCAGCGCCAGGCGGTAACCGCGCCGGGCAAATTCAATCGCCATCTGCCGCCCCAGACCTGACGACGCGCCAGTAATGAAGACGCTTTGGGCGGTGTTGTTGGTGTGATCCATGGCGTTGGGTGCCGTCTGTAGGCGTTCAGAAATGCTCAAAAAGGTGATTGTGCATGCACGGGTCAGCCAGATCGCCTACCATCGGCGCCATGACCAAATTTTCAGTACTTGACCTCTCGCCCATCGTTCAGGGCGGCGACGCTGGCCAATCGTTTCGCAACAGCCTTTCACTGGCGCGCCACGCCGAGCGGCTGGGCTTCAACCGTTATTGGCTGGCCGAACACCACGGCATGCCGGGCATTGCCAGCGCCGCCACCGCCGTGGTGATGGCGCATGTGGCGGCAGGCACGCAACGCATCCGGGTGGGGGCCGGCGGCATCATGCTGCCGAACCACTCGCCATTGGTGATTGCCGAACAGTTCGGCACGCTGGAGTCACTTTACCCGGGCCGCATCGACTTGGGGCTGGGCCGCGCGCCCGGCTCAGACCAGACCACGGCGCGTGCGTTGCGCCGCAACCTGGCTTCTGACTCTGACGAGTTCCCGCAAGACGTGCTGGAGTTGATGGACTATTTTGCGGCTGAGCCCAAAGGCCCGGTGCGCGCCGTGCCCGGCCAGGGCCTGAACATTCCCATCTGGATTCTGGGCTCCAGCCTGTACGGCGCCCAACTGGCGGCCGCACTGGGTCTGCCTTACGCCTTTGCCTCGCATTTTGCGCCGCAGGCCATGATGCAGGCCATTGAGATCTACCGCAGCTATTTCAAGCCTTCAGCGCGGCTGGCCAAGCCCTATGTGATGCTGGGATTCAACGTGTTTGCGGCAGATACCGATGCGCAAGCCGAATTGCTGGCGACCTCCATGCAGCAGGCTTTTGTCAACATGCGCACCGGCCGCCCGGGCCGGCTGCCGCCGCCGCAGCCAGGCTACCGCGAGCGCCTGGACGGCCCGCTACGCGAGATGCTGGAGTCCGTTTTATCGTGTGCCGCCGTTGGTGGGCCAGTCACCGTGCGCCAGCAACTCGACGCCTTTATTGAGCGTACTGGCGCCGACGAACTGATGATCACCTGCCAGATGTTTGACCACGAAGCCCGGCTACGGTCTTATGAAATTGCAGCCGATGCGCGCCACGGCGCGGTTACGCCACCGCTGCGGGAGCTCATGGCAGCTTGAGTTCGGGCTCAGGGGCGCTCAACCGGCATCAGTTCACGACCGCGCAGGCGCTCTCGGCCAGGCACACCCAACTCGGGGTGCAGACGTCCCGCCACCAGCCAAGCCGCCAACATGGCCAAGCCGCCAGCGGCAAATATGCCTGCTACCGGGCTAAATTGCAGCACCAGCCAGGCCAAGCCGGGCGACAAAATACCCGACACATCCCGAAAACTGGAGTAAACAGCCGACATCTCGGTGCGCTGCGAAGGCTTGACCGACATCAGAAACGGCAGGCCGCCGCAAATATCCAGCAGCACCAAAAAGTAGGCGCCCAGCATCAACAGCGCCACCGTAGCCCAAGGCAGTGGTGAGAACATGGTGGCCAGGATGAAGCAAACGCCACAGTACAGGAAACCCGTGCGCACCGCCTCACGGACCGAGCGCCGCTGCATCCATCGCAGCATCAAGGGCGCTAAAAAAAGGCCGGCATTGGCCAGCGACGTGGCAATGCCTCCGACCTGATCGCTCAAGCCCTGCTGCACCGCAAAAATGCCGGTGTACACGATGTAGATCCACCAGCCGCAGGAGCGCACAACCGCAAAAAACCAGCCTGCCACCAGCCGTGGCTGGGCAAAAAAGCGTTGCAGGTAAGCCAGTGGCGCCGCTGAACGGCGTCGCGACGGCACGATCACCCGGCCGTTGCCTAGCCGCAGCAGCCAAAACGTGGTCAGCATGGCCAGCGCCGCAGTGCCCACAATCACAAACGGGGCGCCATGCCAGATAGGCAGCAGCCAGACGCCCAGTACCGGGCCGATCGTCCAGCCCAGCCCGCCATAAAACAGGCGCAGGGATTCGAGCTTGCTGAAGTCCGCCTTGGCCACGTTGTCCAGCACATAGGCGTTGAAGCAGACAAAGGCGGTGGCGGCGGCCATGGCATTGCACAACAAGGCCGCCGTGGTCGCCTTGCCACCCACCATCCCCAGAACAGCCGACAGTACGTAGAGCAGCACACCGATGGTGTAAACCCAACGGCGCGGCACCAGACGGGTCATTGTGGGCACGATCAGCACTGTCAGCAGCGACAGCAGCCCGACCAGAAAGTAAATCTTGGACACCGTGACCGCATCACCCCAGGCGCGGTACATCACCAAGGGGTAGACCGACAGGCTGGTGCCACGCACCACCGCCTCAATGCCACCAATCAGCGCAAAAGGCTGCACGCCGCGGGCCGTGTGGCGGCCCTTGGCAGTACCAAGGCGTTCCGTCATGCCAACAGAGCCTGCCCCAGGCGCGCCACGCCTTCCACAATCTTGGCCTCACCCACGGTGGCAAAGCTCAGGCGCAGGCTGGCCTTGTCGGGGTCGTGGGCAAAGAAAGGGTTGCCCGGCACGAAGGCCACCAGCCGCTCGATCGCCTTCTGGGCAAACGCGGCGGCATCAGCATGACGGCCGCCAGCCCCGGTCAGCCGGGCCCAAAAGAACAGGCCGCCCTGCGGCTGGTTGAACTCGATGGCGTCGCCCATCTCGCACCGCAGCGATTCAGCCATCACCCGGGCGCGAGCCGCGTACACAGGGCGTACGGCATCCAGCGTCGCATCGAGCCGGTTGAGCGTGAGGTAGTGGGCGCAAATGGCCTGCGACAGGTTGCTGGTGTGGGCGTCGCTGAACTGCTTGCACATGGTGGCGCGCGCCAGCAGCTCGGGCGGCGCAATCAGCCAGCCCACGCGCAGGCCTGGCGACAAAATCTTGCTGAAACTGCCGCAGTGCGCCAGCCAGTCACGGCTGCCCGGCACCTGGGGCGACAGCGCCAGCAGGCTGGGAGGCGGCAGCTGGTCAAAGTACAGTTCGCCATAGGGGTCATCCTCCACCACCACGGTGCCGGTGCGCGCTGCAATCTCCAAGATGCGCAGGCGCCGGGCCAGGCTCAGGGTGGCGCCGCTGGGGTTGCCAAAGGTCGGGATCAGGTACACCAACTTCGGCTTGTGCTGCTCTATCAACTGCTCGAGCTTGTCAACGTCGACCCCGTCAGCGTCTATCGGCGCCCCAATGATGTGGGCGCCATACAGCCGGAAGCACTGGATGGTGGCCAAAAAGGTGGGGGCTTCCACAATCACCGTGTCGCCGGGCGAAATCAGGGTCTTGCCGATCAGGTCCAGCGCCTGCTGGCTGCCGGTGGTGACGATCAGGCCTTCCGGCGCCACTTGAGAATTGGAGGCGCTGCCCACACCGCCCTTGGTCGCCATGAAGGCGCTGATGCCTTCGCGCAGTGGGCCGTAACCCTCTGTGGCGCCGTATTGCAGCACAGGCCCGGGCGAGTTGGCCAGCACCGCCTGGCTGGCCTCGCGAATGCCGTCCACGTCAAACAGCGCCGGGTCTGGAAAGCCACCGGCAAAGCTGATGATGCCGGGCTTGCCCAGCAGTTTGAACAGTTCACGGATGGCGGAGGTTTCTATGGCGTCCAGGCGCTGGGCGAATTGCATGGCGGTGTCAACTATGAGTTGGGGTGAGTGTGTGTGACGTGAAGCGGCGCACCAAAAGTGCGCACATGCCCGGATTATGATTCACCGCCAGCCCCCACCCACCTCGAACACCCCACTGTATGAACCCTGCCGCCATTGAACGTTTTTTTGCCACGCTCAAGGCCGCCAACCCGCTGCCGGTGACCGAGCTGGAGTACAGCTCGGTGTTTGAGCTGCTGACTGCCGTGCTGCTGTCGGCCCAGGCCACGGACGTGGGCGTCAACAAAGCCACACGCCGGTTGTTCGCGGTTGCCCACACGCCGCAACAGCTGCTGGCGCTGGGCCAGGACGGAC
>CALPLW020000231.1 GCA_943324505.2 Comamonas sp. lk | reverse complement strand
GACATGGCTTCGATCACAGACTCGTCTGACACCTCGCGCATGATGATCAGCCAGTCGCCGCCACCCTCCGAGTCGCCGATTTGCTGGTGCAGCCGAAAACTCAGACGCTTCGGGCCCTGCTCGATGCTCAGGCGCGGTGGCTCCACCTGAGTCTGTGCGTTGACGGCATGCTGCTGCAGCCAGTCCAGCACCGGCTCAGGCGTGCGCGGCGCCTCGGTGCCGCAGTAGCGCAGCAGCAGCTCACGCGCCAGCGAGGTCTGCCACATCAGGCGGCCGTCGCTCAGGCGAACCGTGATGCTGGCGTAGCCAAAGGCGTCCAGCGCGTTGCGGGCCTGGCGCTTCTCGCGCGCGCCCTGCAGGTGCACCGCCATGCGGGCCAGCACCTCTTTGGGCCGGATCGGCTTGGTCACATAGTCCACGCCACCGGCCTCCAGCGCGGCCACCAGGTGCTCGGTCTCGGTCAGGCCGGTCATGAAGATGATCGGGATATGCGCGGTGCGCGGAGCCGCCTTGAGCCGTCGCGCCACCTCAAAGCCGTCGATGCCGGGCATCATGGCATCCAGCAGCACAATGTCGGGCAGCACTTGCTCCGTGCGTTGCAGCGCCGACTCGCCGCCAGTGGCCACCAACACGGTGTAGCCCGACTCGTCCAGCGCGTCATGCAACACCGCCAGGTTGTCGGGCACATCATCCACGATCAGAACCACATCGCTATGGGCGCGGTCCAGAGTGTCGTCAAGGTTGCTGCGGGTCATATCAAGGCAGCTGCGGGTCAGGGGTCGGGTCAGGCAGACTCAGCAGCGGCCTGAGCTGCCGGGTCATGCTCTCGAACTGAAACTGCCGGGCCAGATCGCGCATCCGCCCTACAAAAACCAGGCAGCCCGGCTGCTCCCGCTCGATCTGCGCCAGCGTGTTCAGAATGCCACGGTAAAAACCCAGTTCAGCCGCTTCGAACAAGGCTTGCAGGGCCGCCGCCGACGGCACCGGCTCAGCCGCCGCCGGGGTCTCTGGGGCCGATGCCAGTTCGGCAGTCGCCTCTAACCAGTCCAGCCCCAGACGTCGCTCGAGCCAGTCGAGCAATTCCCTGTGCCTCAGGGGCTTGAGAATAAAATCCGCGGCCGGGACGTTCACCTCGTGGTCGAGCCCCTTGTCAAAGGCGTTGGCCGACACAATGGCCACAGGCAGCGCCGCGCCTCCTTTTAGCAAGCGCAGGCGGCGAATCGTCTCCCAACCGTCGATCCCCGGCATGGCCAGGTCCATCAGGATCGCGTCCGGCCGGTAGCCGGTGGCCAGCAGGTCCAGCGCATCATGGCCGCTGGCCGCAGTGCGCAACTCAAAACCCAGAGGCCGCAGCAGGCGCAACAGCAGTTCGCGGTCGGCCTCCTCGTTGTCCACCACCAGCACACGCCTGCGCGGCCCGGCGTAGCCCAGGCGCGGCTTTTTGACCCGCAGGCGCAACACCTCGGCGGCATCTGGCGCACCCAACCGCACTTCAGGCAAAAACAGCTTGACGCGAAATACCGCACCGGCGCCGGGCGAACTGTTCAAACTGAGTTCGCCGCCCATCAAATCGGTGAGCATCTTGGCAATGGTCAGGCCCAGCCCAGCGCCCTGAGGGGTGGCAGGTTCGGCACCAGCGCTGAGGCTACGGCTGAAGGGCTCAAAAATACGCGCCTGCTCTTGGGCCGACAGGCCCGGGCCTGTATCTTCAATGTCGATCACCGCCATCTCCCGTGCATGCCGAACCCGCAAGCTCACCCGTCCCTGCGCCGTGAATTTAATGGCATTACCCAACAGGTTGATCAGAATCTGGCGCACTCTTTTTTCATCACCACGCACCACAGCCGGCAGGCTGCCCTCGGACTTGAACTCAAAGGACAGGCCCTTGGCCTGGGCCTGCAGCTCAAACATGGCCGCCACCTCCGCCATCAGGCTGTCAAAGTGCATCGGCCTCAGTTGCAAGGTGAGCTTGCCACTTTCGATTTGGGCAATATCGAGCGTGCCCTCGATCAGTGACAGCAAATGTTCACCACCGCGCCGGATCACCGCCACCGCCTGCTTGCGGTGCGGCGGAATCGTGGCGTCTTCGCCCATCAGCTGGGCATAGCCCAAAATGCTGTTCAGCGGTGTACGCAGCTCGTGGCTGATGGTGCTGATGTAGCGGCTCTTGGCTTGATTGGCCTGGTCAGCGGCGGCACGAGCCCGCTCGGCCACTTGGCGAGCGCTTTGCAGCTCGGCGTCAGTCTGCCGGTGCGACTCGATCTCGCGCATCAGCAAATGGGTTTGCCGGTTGGACTCTTCCTGCGCCACCTGACGGCTCTTGAGGGCCAACACCACCCACCAAGCCACCAGACCAGCAATCAACAGCAGGGCCAGGTAGGCTTTGACAAAGCCCGAGTACAGCGCAGCATGTGGCGCCAGCCACAGAGCTTCGCCGGTCTGCATGGGCACGAGCCCACGCAGCTCCTGGTGGTAGAGCAAACCAAAAACGCTGGCCAACAGAGGCGCAATCACCAGCATCAACAGCAGAAAATAACCCAGACCGCGGTCTAGGTAGGGCCATAGTGAGCGAGGCATCAAGCGCCGCAGCGTGGCAGACCACTGCGTCGTCAAGCTGGCGTGGGGTTTGCACAGATCACCGCAACGCGCATCCAGGGTGCAGCACAGCGAACAGATCGGCCCCTGATAAGCCGGGCAGTGGGCCATGTCGGGCCCCTCATAGTCGCGCTCGCAGATCACACAGCGCTGCACTGGTTGCTGCACCGGGCTGCGGCGTGCGATGTAGTAGCGCCCACCTGTGGCCCAGGCGATCAACGGCGAGGTCACCAGCGCCGTGACCAAGGCTATGAACGCTGAAAACGCTTGAGCCAGAGGCCCGAACAGGCCCAGATGCGCCGTAACTGACAGCAATGAGGCCAGCGCCATGGCGCCCACACCCACCGGGTTGATGTCATACAGATGCGCTCGCTTGAATTCGATCCCCGGCGGCGACAGGCCCAGCGGCTTGTTGATCACCAGATCGGCCACCACCGCCATCATCCAGGCAATGGCGATGTTGGAATACAGGCCCAGCACGTCCCCTAGCGCCTCAAACACGTTCATTTCCATCAGCATGAAGGCAATTGCTGTGTTGAACACCACCCACACCACCCGACCCGGGTGGCTGTGCGTCAAGCGTGAGAAAAAATTGCTCCAGGCCAAGGAGCCGGCGTAGGCATTGGTGACATTGATTTTGAGCTGTGACACCACCACCAGCAAGGCGGTGGCCGCCACCGCCCAGCCATAGTTGGGAAAGACGTACTCATAAGCCGCCAGGTACATCTGGTTAGGGTCCACCGCACGGTCCACCGGCACCGAATGGCTGATGGCCAGGTAGGCCAGCAGGGCCCCACCCAACATCTTGAGCACGCCCAGCACCACCCAGCCTGGCCCGCCTGCCAGCACTGCCAGCCACCAGCGCCACCGGTTGGCAGGCGTTTGCGCCGGCATAAAGCGCAGGTAGTCGGCCTGCTCGCCCATCTGGGTGATCAGGGCAATGCCCACCGTCAAGGCCGCCCCAAACAGGTGCAAATCAAAGCCGACCACCGTGGCTTGCTCACCTTTGTAGTGCACCACACCCGCCAACGCACCGGGATCAAGCACGGCCACAAAGCCATAGGGCACCAGCAGCAGCACCAACCACAGCGGCTGCGTCCAAAGCTGTAAGCGGCTGATGGCGGATACGCCATGGGTCACCAGCGGGATGACCACCAAAGCGCACACCAGATAACCCCATCGCGGCGGAAGACCCAGCGCCAACTCCAGCGCATAGGCCATCACCGCTGCCTCCAGGGCAAAGAAGATGAAGGTAAAAGAGGCGTAGATCAGCGAAGTGAGCGTGGAGCCGATATAGCCAAAGCCCGCGCCACGGGTCAGTAAATCCATGTCCAGCCCGTAGCGTGCGGCGTAGATACTGATCGGCAGACCCGCCAGGAAAATGATCAGGCCTGTGGCCAGAATAGCCCAAAGCGCATTGGTAAAGCCGTACTGCACCAGCAGCGTGGCACCCACTGCCTCCAGAATCAAAAAACTGGCGGCGCCAAACGCGGTGTTGGCCACGCGCCAGGGCGACCACTTGCGAAAGCGCTGAGGCGTGAAACGCAGGGCGTAGTCTTCCAGTGTTTCGCTACCTACCCAGGCGTTGTAATTGCGGCGAACCAGTGTGATCCGCTGTGGCGCCGCAGGCGGGGCAGGGTCAAGGGCGCTGGGGGAGGCATCAAGGGTCACAATGGCATGGTGCAGGTTTCATGCCACGGCACGGCTATTGCATACTCTTGGGCATGGAACTCACACCCCGCGAAAAAGACAAGCTGCTCCTGTTCACCGCCGCCCTGCTGGCCGAGCGGCGCAAGGCCCGCGGCCTCAAACTCAACTACCCTGAAGCCATGGCCCTGATCAGTGCCGCCGTGATGGAGGGTGCCCGCGATGGCAAAACCGTGGCCCAGCTGATGAGCGAAGGCCGCACCGTGCTGACGCGCGACGACGTGATGGACGGCATCGCCGAGATGATTCCCGACATCCAGGTCGAAGCCACCTTCCCGGACGGCACCAAGCTCGTCACCGTGCACCAGCCCATTGTTTGACCCCTCACCACTTTCGCCCACACCATGCAGCGTCCCGCAGTAAATACTATAGTTTTTATAGCTAAAAACGCCCTATCCACGTGGCCTAGAGGCGTTTTTTCCCATGATAGTCACACTTGGTGAGGCCAGCATGATCCCAGGCGAAATCCTCACCGACGGCCCCGACCACCCGATCAACCCGGGCCGGCGCAGCCTGACGCTGGTGGTGCGTAATACCGCCGACCGGCCTATACAGGTCGGCTCGCACTACCACTTTGCCGAGACCAATGGCGCGCTCGGTTTTGACCGCGACGCCGCCCGCGGCATGCGGCTGAACATCCCCTCCGGCTCGGCGGTGCGGTTTGAGCCGGGCCAGCAGCGCACGGTGGAGTTGGTGGACTATGCCGGCGCACGTCAGGTATTTGGTTTTCGTGGTTTGGTGCAAGGGAAGCTTTGATGGCAACGATTGGGCGCCGCGCCTATGCGGAAATCTTTGGCCCCACCGTAGGCGACCGGGTGCGGCTGGCCGACACCAACCTGCTGATCGAGGTGGAGCAGGACTACACCCTGCGCGCCGGCGGCTACGGCGAGGAGGTGAAGTTTGGCGGCGGCAAGACCATCCGCGACGGCATGGCCCAGTCACAGCGCACGCGCCATGAGGGCGCGGTGGACTGCGTCATGACCAATGCCCTGATCGTGGACCACGGCGGCATCGTCAAAGCCGACGTTGGCCTCAAAGGCGGGCGCATCGTGGCCATCGGCAAGGCCGGCAACCCCGATGTGCAACCCGGCGTGGACATCATCATCGGCCCCGGCACCGAGATCATCAGCTGCGAGGGCAACATCGTCACCGCCGGCGGCATCGATAGCCACATCCACTTCATTTGCCCGCAGCAAATTGAGGAGGCCCTGGCCAGCGGCGTCACCACCATGATGGGCGGCGGCACCGGGCCGGCCACCGGCACCTTTGCCACCACCTGCACGCCCGGCCCCTGGAACATCGAGCGCATGCTGCAGGCGGCCGACGCTTTCCCGATGAACCTGGGTTTTCTGGGCAAGGGCAACGCCAGCCTGCCCGCCGCGCTGCACGAGCAGATCGAAGCCGGCGTGATCGGCCTCAAACTGCACGAAGACTGGGGCACCACCCCGGCGGCCATCAGCAACTGCCTGGACGTGGCTGATGCCACCGACACCCAGGTGGCGATCCACTCCGACACCCTGAACGAATCGGGCTTTGTCGAGAACACCATCGCCGCCACCAAGGGCCGGGGCCTGTGCGCCTTCCACACCGAGGGCGCTGGCGGCGGCCACGCCCCCGACATCCTGCGCGTGGTGGGTGAGGCCAATTTCCTGCCCAGCTCCACCAATCCGACCATGCCCTACACGGTAAACACGCTGGACGAGCATGTGGACATGCTGATGGTCT
>CALPLW020000230.1 GCA_943324505.2 Comamonas sp. lk | reverse complement strand
AGCGGACGCCGACAACGCAGCGGCAGTGGCAAAGATTTTTGCCGCCAAAGGCCGACCGGCCGACCATCCACTCATCGTTCATGTGACGCATGCCCCGGCAGCGGCGCATTTTGCCGCAGAGGTGCCGGCTTTTGCGCTGGCCCTGATGCAGGCCTTTTGGCCCGGGCCGCTGACGCTGATCTTGCCGCGCCGACCGGGTGTGGCGGCGGTGGCGGCGGGGGGGCAGGATTCCATCGGCCTGCGCTGCCCGGCGCATCCGGTGGCACAGGCTGTTCTGGCAGCCTGCGCTGACCTGGTTCCGCCGGTGCATGGGCTGGCCGCGCCCAGCGCCAACCGGTTTGGCCGGGTCAGCCCGACCACCGCGGCCCATGTACGGGAAGAGTTTGGCCCCGATCTGCTGGTGCTGGATGGCGGCCCGTGCGCAGTGGGCATCGAGTCCACCATCGTCGACTGCACGCGAGGCCAGCCTGTGCTGCTGCGCCCGGGTGTGATCATGCCGGCTGAATTAGCAGCTGCCTGCGGCCAAGCCGTGCTGCTGCCTCAGGACCTGGCCGATGCCGTACCGGCCGCGCCGCGCGCCTCCGGCACGCTGGCATCGCACTATGCGCCCCGGGCGCGGGTGCGGTTGTTCTCGGCGGAGGGGCTGCAGGCAGCACTGCGGGATGAAGCGGCCCAAACGGCTGAGGTGGCGGTTTACGCCCGCACCTTGGTGCAGATGGGCCGGGCGGCGTGCGCACCGCCTCCGTGGCGAGTCATGCCGCAGACCGCAGCCGAGGCTGGGCAGCAATTGTTTGCCGTACTTCGCGAGCTCGACAGCACGGGAGTGACCGAAATCTGGGTTGAGACACCACCCGATGCCCCCAACTGGGCGGGGGTTCGGGACAGGTTGCAGCGGGCGGCCACGTGATCGTCAAGGGTTGTCGTTCACACAAATCCGTAATGGCGACCGGGTCGGTCAATGATTGAGCAATTCATCGAGGTTGTTGACTCGTACATCCACTGGGCAAGGGATGCATTTTCTGCGGGTATGGTCACTTCGGTAAGAGCGTTGAGATCCGCAATCCTGGTAGGTTAGCGAAGTCCCCGGTGTTGAGTGTTAATAGCGTTTACCCATTCTCAATGGCTTGGGCTGCTATCCATAGATCGTTACAGCGCGGACGTGGTGAGCGCCCGCTCTGCTTTACTGCGGCGGCAAGCAAGCCGAAGGCTGCAGCCGTGTGCCTGGAAATCTCCAAAACCGGTCGACTTTCAACTTGGCGCAAGAAAGCTGCGCCCATGGAACGCACCGTCGCATCTGCGCATGCATGCACGCCAAAACTTAGCTCGCCGATGGAGATTGCGGATGTGAATACGGGTTGATCCCCCGCCGCTTCGATGACCGCTTGGGCGTCCACTTGGTTGGACGACAGGCCTACCCAAACACAGCTATCGAAAATCATGCCCATGGATCAGGCACCGTATTGCCAAAACCATCTTTGCTTTCCTGAAGCCAGGAGTTCGCTTGCTGCGGTGTCATGATTGGAAATACCAAGCCTGCCAGAGCTTGAGAGGCTGTCATGGTCTTCAGCGGGGGCATGATTTGAGCGATCATAGTGTGATTGCGCTCAATTGTGACGATCTCTCCCCGAGTGACCACTCGGTCCAGTATCTCGCGGGTGTTTCTAGTCAACTCCGTGGCACTGATGGTGTGCATGGCTAATCCCTACTGTGTATGCATAAGTATGTATGGTATGCAAATCCTGCAGGACAAACGACTTACGCGTCATTACGCCGGCCGAAGCTTCACTCGAGCTTGGTGCCCGTGTCCTTGACGACCTTGCCCCAGCGCTCCATTTCCTTCACCATGTACTCGCCCAGCGCGTCCGGTGTGGACAGCGACACCTCGACACCCGCTTCGTAGAGCGCCTTCCGGGTTTCGCCAGACTCCATGAGTTTGGCGACTTCCGCATTCAGGCGATTGACGATGTCGCGCGGCGTGCCAGCCGGCGCCAGCAGCGCCAACCACACCGACGCCTCGTAACCTGGCACGCCTGCCTCCTGCAGGGTCGGCACATCGGGCAACTGCGGAATGCGCTTGGCAGTGGTGACCGCCAGGGCCCTCAAGCGCCCGGCCGGTACCTGCGCCAGCGCGTTGGGCACACCGGCAAAGCTGCTTTCCACCACACCGGCCACCAGGTCGGTGGCGGCGCCGCTGCTGCCGCGGTAGGGCACGTGCTGCAGCTTGGTGCCGGTCAGCGATGCAAACAGCCCGCCCATCAGGTGCTGGGAGCTGCCGTTGCCACTCGACGCATAACGGAGGGTGTCCGGCGAGGCCTTGGCCAGTGCGATGAACTCCTGCACGTTGCGCGCCGGCACCTTGGGGTTGACCAGCAGCACATAGGGCGAGTCCACCAGTTTGGTGACCGGCACAAAACTCTTGATCGGGTCGTACGGCATGCTCTTGTAGATCCACGGGCTGATCACATGGGTGGTCGAGATCATGACCAGCGTGTAGCCATCGGGCGCAGCCTTGGCCACAAAGTCGGTGCCTATGGTGGACCCGGCGCCGGCCTTGTTCTCGATAATGAACTGCTGGCCCATGCTGACGGACAAGCGCTGGCCGAGAATCCGGGCCACGACGTCGGTGAAACCGCCAGGCGCAAATGGCACGATCAGCCTAACGGGCTTGCTGGGGTAAGTCTGCGCGGCAACCGGTACCGACAGACTGGCAGCGAGTGCGGTCAGGACGGCACCAGCGACCAGACGAAAACGCGGTGTTCTCATGATGGCTCTCCCAGGTAAGCCGGCGCTGGCATTGTGAAAAAACTGTGCAGGATCTGGTAGACCATCATGTAGTTCTTTTGCTGAAAACTCGCGTGCGAAATGCCGGCCATGACGCTGAACTGCTTGTTCATGTTGGGCAACAGCCGGAAGTAGTCAATCAGGTCGTCCATGCCGGCAATGCCGTCGTATTCGCCACGCAGAATGATCGTGGGCACGGTGAGCTTGCGCGGGTCGGTCAGCGGCAAGCGGGAACACATGTCCACATAGGTGCCAGTCGGCATGGAGTCGTCCAGGGTCAGAATGGCGTCGGCAAAGGCCTCCACCGTTGCCGCGTCCGCAGTACCCGGATGGTCACGCTGGAAGATGCTGTGCACAAAGGCGCGGTCGATCGGGCGCCGGTTTTTGGCGAGGAACTCTGGCAGTTTTTTGCGACGCTGCTCAAGTGTGTGGCTGCCTTCTCCGGTCCATACATAGGCGTCAAGTGCGATTTTGGCCACGCGCTCCGGGTGGCGCTCGGCGAACAGGGCCGCCTTCAATGCCCCCGAGGATATGCCGTAGACCAGCAGCGAGGGCGCCTTCGTCTGTGCCAGGATGTAGGCGCTACCGGCGGCAAGGTCGTCGGCGCCGTTGCTGATGTCGAAATTGATGTCGCGGTGTTTGTCGGAGCGGCCATAACCTTCGTTGTCCATGGTCCAGGTGTCGAAACCACGGTCGCGGAACCACTCCATGGCGGACGAGTACGGCCGGCCCGGAACCTGCAGGTCGAAGGTCGGCTGCGAGGCCATTGAGGACCCGTGCACAAACAGGATCGTGCCGGCATGCGGCACCTTGGGGGACGCTTTTTTCTCCCACAGGAATAGCCGTATATCCCCCTTGTTCGTCCAGTGTTCGACGCCGCCCGACCAGGTCACATTGCCCATCATGTACTTCTCCAATTCTTTATGCTGCTTCACCGCCAATCGTAGCGACTTTTCTCTCTGCTGCCCCACCCTCATGCTGTGCTGCGGTAACAAATTTGCCTTCCTCCATGTTATGGCGCAGTCAGTGCCGTTACTGTTACTATCCCAAGCGATAAAGACGGGCGTTGTTTAAAAAAGGAGAACTAACTTGCGACAAATTCGTTTTCAAATGGCGGCACTCGGTGTAGCCGGCCTATTGGTGGCCTGCGGCGGCGGCACCACCTACCAGATCACTGGCTTGGCCGCCACTGGCGCCGCTTTAGCCAGTGCTGCAGTGACCGCCAAGTGCACCTCGGGCACAGCGGTCACTGGGACCACGGCAACTGATGGCACCTTCACGCTTGTCCTGAGTAACGGACAGACGATGCCCTGCATGTTGCAGGTGGTCAAAGGTGACACCACGCTGCACAGCATAGCCATGGACAGTGGCCGGAACAACGTCACGCCTTTGTCGGATCTGGTGGTGACCAAAGCACTGGGCTCGGATGCTGCTGCGGCCTTCGCCAGTTTTGACGCGGCCAAAGGCGCGACCATCAAGGCTGGCCTCGAAGCCGCCAAGGCTTACGTCAAAACGCAAGTCACAGACCTGACCGGCGGGGCACCTGCCGGCGACATACTCACCGGCTCATTCGAGGTTGGTGATGCTGATGACATGGTGCTGGATAACCTGACAGCCAAGCTGGCTGCCGCCGGCAAAAAGCTGGACGACCTGCGCCAGGGCTCGGTGCTTGGGGGTTCGCTGACGGCCTCGCTGGACCGTGGTGTCCTGATTGATCCGGCGGTGTCGATTTACACGCTGCCGACCGCCGCTTTTGACGCCGGCCCGCTCAAAACCTTGACCGGTGCCGCCAAATGCGATGTCAAAGTCGTGCCCCTGAACTACAAGACGATTGGCGTCAGTGGCGAAAAAACCAATGCCTCGGGCGTGCTGTTGTTGCCCGCCGGCAGCAACTGCACGGCGCCCGCCGGGCTGGTGGCCTATGCCAAGGGCACCGATGTGCAGAAGCTCCGCACCTTGGCTAACCCGGGCGACGGCGAGACGCTGTTGCTGGCAGCGGTGTATGCCGCGCAAGGCTATGCCGTGGTCGCCACCGACTACCTGGGCTTTGCCAAGTCAGAATACCCATATCACCCTTACCTCCACGCCGACTCTGAGGCCAGTTCAGTGATCGACTCCATTCGCGCGGCACGCAAGGCGGCCACTGCGCTGAACGCCAGCCTGTCGGGCAAGGTGATGTTGGCGGGCTATTCGCAAGGTGGGCACGCGTCGATGGCAGCACACCGAGCCATTGAGCGCGACAACGCGGCAGAAATCAATGTGGTGGCGGGTGCCCACTTGGCCGGGCCGTACAACATGTCGGGCTCGCTGAAGTCCTCGGCAGTGATTGCCGGCTACCAGTTCTTTGTGCCCTACCTGGTCACGGCCTGGCAAAAGGTCTACGGCACGGTATACAGCAAGGCCAGTGACGTGTTCAAGGACCCCTATGCGGGCTACATTGAAACGCTGCTGCCCAGTGCCACACTGGATTACACGACGCTGATCACCTCTGGCAAATTGCCTTACGGCCCCAGCCCGACCGAGGCGCGTGATGCCATGTTCCAGTCGGCTTACATCACCGATACTCAGAACAACGAGATGAATGGCCTGTACCTTGCCGGCAAAAAGAACGACTTGCTGGGCTGGAGTCCAAAGTCCAAGCTGATGCTCTGCGGCGGCGCGGGTGACCCCACCGTGCCCCCGGCCCTGCACCAGGTGCCGATGAAGGCCGACTTTGACAGCCGCAAGCTGAGCAATGTCACCACGGTGGATGTGGACGCCTATGTGCAAGCCACCTACGGTCCTGGTGGCAAGGCCCCAACTGACCCGACATCGGCTGCATTTGCCACCTATTACGGCAGCTACCACGGCACCTACGAGCCACCCTTCTGCCATGCACAGGCCAAAGGCCTGTTTGACCTGGCCAGCGCCAACTGACCTTCAGCGAAACCGCAACTTCATCACCAGGATGCTGATCGCCAGCGTCAGGGTGATGGCGTTGGCGATGATGATGGGCCAGGCGCCCAGCAGCAGGCCGTAGATGAGCCAGCAGCTCACGCCCACGGTGAACACGCTGTACATGCCCAGCGAGATACCGCTGACGTCGCGGGTTTTGAAGGTGTGCCAGACCTGGGGCACAAAGCTGGCGGTGGAGATGACGGCGGCGATTGTGCCGATGGTGTTGATCAGGGACATGGCCTCAACCCTCGGCGTAGGTCTGACCCAAGGCCAGCAGCTCTGGGGTGCCAATCAGGGCGTTAAGCTGGTCAAAGTCCAGCATGGCGTCGCGCATCGGTGCGGTGGTCTGGT
>CALPLW020000229.1 GCA_943324505.2 Comamonas sp. lk | reverse complement strand
GGGGCCGCCGCGCAGTGCCGCATCCAGCATCCGCTGCGGCCCGCGCAGACCCTGGGTGGCCTGCACCACGGCTTCGGCGTGGGCGCCGTACAGGCGCTGCGCCTCGTCGGCAAATTGCGCGTCGTCCAGCGCGCCGGCATCCAGGCCGCTGCCTTGGCCACGGGCGATGGCGGCCAGCCGCAGCAGGGTTTCCCATTCCTCGGGCTGGCCAGCCGCACACTCAAACACCGGCGGGCTGTAGCGTGCATGGTTGCGCCAGGACAGCTGCGGAAACGCCAGGTCGTAATGCAGGTCCTCCAGCGGCGACAGGCCGGGCAGGATCACATCGGCGTGGCGCGTGGTCTCGTTCAGGTAAATGTCCATGCTGACCATGAAGTCCAGCGAGGCCAGCGCCTGCGCCAGGCGCGGTCCATTCGGGCTGGAGAGCACCGGGTTGGTGGCGATGGTGATCAGCGCCCGCACCTGGCCGGGGCCGGCCGTCTCTATCTCTTCGGCCAGGCAGGTGATGGGCAGCTCGCCCATCACCTCGGGCGCGCCGCTGACCCGGGCGTGGTGGCGGCCGGTGCCAATGCCCTTGCCGCTGCCAGGCCGGCCGATGGTGTTGGCGCCGAAGGCGGCCGGCTTGGCAAACATGGCACCGCCCGGTGTGTCCAGGTGCCCGGTGAGCACATTGAGCACATCCACCAGCCAGCTCGCCAGTGTGCCGAATTCCTGGGTGCAGGTGCCGATGCGCGCGTAAACAGCCGCACGTGGGGTCTCGGCCAGGGTGCGGGCCAGCGCCCGGATGGTTTCGGCGCTGATGCCGCAGCGCGCCGCCACCGCCTCGGGGGTAAAGGGCGCCACCGCTTGTCCGACCTCCGTCACGCCGGCTACCCAGTCGGCCACCGGGCCCAGGCGCACCAACTGCTCGGCAAACAGGCTTTGCACCAGGGCGGCCAGCAAAAACACATCGGCGCCGGGGCGGATGAAATGGTGAGCGTCGGCCATGGCGGCGGTTTCGGTGCGGCGCGGGTCGATCACGATCAGCCGGCCGCCACGCGCCTGCATGGCGCGGGCCTTGCCCTTGAAGTCGGGCACTGTCCACATGCTGCCGTTGCTGGCCAGCGGGTTGGCGCCAATCACCAGAAGCAGATCGGTGCGCACGATGTCGGGCAGGGCCACCGACAACCAGTGGCCGAACATCAGCCCGCTGGCGAGCTGCTTGGGCATCTGGTCCAGCGTGCTGGCAGAAAACACATTTTTGGTGCCCAGCGCGCGGGCCAGCTTGCCAAAGTAACCCAGCAGGCCGATCTTGTGCGCCGCCGGGTTGCCCACCACGGCTGCCGTGGCGTCGCGCCCGTGCAAGGCCATCACCGCCGGCAGCCGGCGTTCGATCTCGGCAAAGGCCTCGTCCCAGCTGGCCGGCACATGCACGCCGTTGCGTTTGATCAGTGGTGTGCGCAGCCGGTCGGGGTCTTCGTGCAGGTCTTTCAGCGCCACGCCCTTGGGGCAGATGTAGCCGGCGCTGAACACGTCTTGCGCGTCGCCCCGGATGCTGATGACGCGGCCTTGGCGGGTGGTGATCTCGAGCCCACAGCAGGCTTCACACAGCGGGCAGATACGGCGGTGGGTGGTGTCGGTCATGGGGCCTCGGGGTGCTGGGTTTTACAGGTTCGACTCAGTGTAAGCTGTGGCTAGGTCAATACAATTCAACACGGAGCGCGGTCCGCCGCGGTAGCAATGAATACAAGCAGCGTCAAGCACTGGGATGATCTCAAGTTCGGCTGCACCGCCGGCGGTGCCACCCACCAGGACACCAACATTCCCGACATCAAGACCAAGGCGCAGATGGTCAAGGACGCCGGGGTGTTTGACTACATCGACCGCACGCCCACCGACGACGAATTTGCAGACCTGCTTAAAGCGTCCGAGCGCTTGGACCTGCCGGTGCTGGCCGGAGGCTGGTTTTACACACTGGGGCGCGACGAGGCGCTGTTTGAGCAGAACATCAACAAGGGGCGACTCCTGGGCAGTAGGGTGCACAACGTCCAGGTCCTGACGCACCATGCCGACGGCCACTTGCTGACCAACGGCGAGGTAGCTGACTTTTATATGCGAGCCTTTGATATCGGCATGAGTCAGGGCGTGGTGCCGTGTTTCGAGGTCCACGTCAACATGTGGTCAGAGCACGTAGGTCGGGTGGAGCAGGTGGCCGCACTGGTGGCGCAGCGCGGCCTGCCGTTTCACATGACGCTGGACCACAGCCATGTGATTTTCAAGATGGACAACCCGGCAGAGCAGCAGGTGCAGGGCATGAAGGCTGACATTGACGCCGGCCACCTGATCCTCGACCCGGCCCTGCCGGGCAATGTCGCCAAGCGGTGGATTGACGCCAACCTCGTGCACCACGCCCACGCCCGGGCGGCGGTACCGGCCAATCCAGTCAATGTCTGGGCCCGGCACCCGGACGGCAGTTTCGGGCGTGGTATTCAGTACCCTTTTACCAAACCTGAACCCGGCGAGTATCTGGCCGAATGGGACGAGTCACGGCTGGCGCCCTGGAAGCAGGTCTTGCTGGATCTGCTGGCCCACCACGCCGGGCACCCGAACAGCCCGATTCGCCAGATCTCTTGCGAGTTCATCCCCTCTGTGGACTATGGTGCAGGGCACACCTATTCAATTTTTGACAACAATGTGGCTTGCGCACGCTGGCTGCGTGATGAATGGCGCCGGGCGCTGGGTGCCGCTGGCGGCCTCGTGCCCCCACTCTCGTGAAATTCGACACCATGAAACCATTGCGCATTGCTGTGCTGGGCGCCGGCCTGATCGGCCGCCGCCACATCCAGACCATTCTTGCCATGCCCGGGGCGGCCGAGCTGGTGGCCGTGGCCGACCCGGTGGTTGACCCGGCGGGGCTTGATGTTGGCGCAGCAGCCTGGTTTGGTGATGCCAGGGAGATGCTGGACCGCGTGAAACCCGAAGCAGTGATCATCGCCACCCCCAACGCCCTGCACCTGCAGCAGGGCCAGTGGTGCTGCGAGCGCGGCATTCACTTTTTGATGGAAAAACCGGTGACCGTGACCCTGGACGAAGCGGCCACCCTGGTGCAGGCGGTGCGCCAGAGCGGCGTCAAGACCCTGGTCGGGCACCACCGCCGCTACCTGGGCGTGGTGCAGCAGGCCAGGCAGTGGCTGGCCGACGGTCGGCTGGGCCGGCTGGTGGTGGCCTCGGTGGTGTGGGCCACGCGCAAGCCCGACGCCTACTATCAGGCGGCCTGGCGCACCCAGCCCGGCGGCGGGCCGCTGCTGATCAACGCTATCCATGAAATCGACATGCTGCGCCACCTGTGCGGCGACATCCATGCGGTGAGCGGCGTCAAGAGCCATGCGAACCGGGGCTTTGCGGTGGAAGACACGGCGGCAGCTGTCTTTGAGTTTGACAACGGCTGCCTGGGCACCCTGGCCTGCACCGACGTCGGACTGTCGCCCTGGACCATTGAGCAGGGCAGTGGCGAGAACCCGGCCTTTGGCTACACCGGGCAAAGTGCCTACCGCCTGATCGGCACTGAGGGTAGCCTGGAGCTGCCGGTTTTGCGCGCCTGGAGCCCCCGCGTCACAGGCGAGGCGGCTTGGGACAAACCGATTGTGGGTGACCCGCTGCTGCCAAAAGTGCAAGACCCCTACCAGGTACAGCTCAGCCACTTCCAGCGACTGGTGCGGCTGGACGAGCCGCCGGTGGTCTCGGTGCTGGATGGCGCCCGCACCCTGGCGGCCACCCTGGCGGTGGCCGAGTCCAGCCAGACGCAGGCGCGCTGCGTGCCCAGGGTTTTTTAGGGCGGGTCAGTTCAAGGCCCAGTCTGGTTCGCCGCGCAAGCCAAAACCTGCCCAATCAGCTGCTGCGTGTGCAGCGCGTCCAGCCCGGTGACCCGGGGCGGGCGGTTCTGGGTGACGGCGTCGACAAAGTCTTGCAGCAGGGCGCGGTGGTCGTCGTTGGGGAAATCCATGATGTTGGCGCCGCTGCCGGTGCCGCCCTGGGCTTTGAGCTGTAGCGTTTCACCATCGACAAAATCGATCTGCAGGCTGCCGCCTTCCAGCACCGCGCTGCCCAGGCTGCCGATAACCTCGATGCACTCGGGCCGGCCCGGTCGCATGGCGGTGGTGGCCAGCAGCTGACCCGGTGCACCGTTGCCCAGGGTGAGCAGGGCGCTGGCGTAGTCTTCGGTTTCCATGCGGTGCAGCGCGGTGGTGATGACTTGGGCCGCCACAACTGAGCGCACTCCCACCAGGGCGCGGAACAGGTCCAGGCTGTGGATGGCCTGCGTCAGCAGCACGCCGCCGCCGTCGCGCGCCAGGGTGCCGCGCCCGGCCTGGTCGTAATAACTCTGCGGCCGCCACCAAGGTACCCGCACCGAGGCGGCCTGGACTGTGCCCAGCCGCCCGCTGGCCAGCGCGTCGTGCACCGCCAAGGCGCCGGGGCGAAAGCGGTGCTGCAGCACCACGCCCAAGCGCCGGTCTGAAGCCTGGGCCAGGTCAACGATGGCTTGCGCGCGCGTCAGCGACACGTCCAGCGGTTTTTCCAGCAGCAGGTGCTTGCCGGCGGCAAACACCTGGGTCGCCAACTCCAGGTGGCTGGCCGGTGGCGTGGCCACGATCACCGCTTGCACAAGGGGGTCAGCCAGCGCGGCCTGCAGGTCGGCGCTGGGCGCCAACAAGCCTTGAAAAGGCCCCAGGTTGGCCAGCGCCGGCCGGCGCGTGACGGCGTGGCGCAGCTCAACCGTGTCGCGCAGGTCAAACAGGCTTTGCAGGTGCGGCACGGCGCCAGGGCCAATGCCCACCAGGGCGATGCCAAAACGGTGGGTCATGACGGGGTTCCTTCCAGGGCGTGCAGCACGCGGATGGCGGCGTAGGCGTCATTGGCGGCATACACCAGCTGCGCCTCGGACAAACGGGGCTGGGCCCAGTTGCTGGTGGAGGCTTTTTTGGATTTGATGAACCGCTGCTGAAACAGCACCGCCACCGCACCCTTGACGCCCATGTCCTTGCGGTAGCCACGCTCTCTGAATAATTGGTTGAGTTCCAGCAGGCCGACCGGCTCTACCCCCAGCTTGCGCACGATGTGGCGGCGGTCCTCCCCCAGACCAAAGCCAGCCTTGGTTATGCCGCCCAGGTTCAGCAGCTCTGCCGCCACGGCAAGGCATTCCGGCTCGATCAATTGAAACACCCAGGCCCGATCTGGCGTGGACAGTTGCAGCACATGCGGCCCGTCCGACACCTCGCCCACCCGAAAGGTGGGTTTGGACTCGGTGTCAAAGCCCCAGGCCGGCAGCTTGGCCAGTTCGTCCCAGGCCGCGCGCGCCTGGGCGCCCGTGGTCACCAGGGTGATGCGGTCCAGCCCCAGTCGCTCAAACAGCGGCAGCAGGGCAATGGCGTCGTTGTCAGGGGTGGATTGCGGGTGTTGCATATGCACGTATCATCGCCGTTTTTGAGCCTATAGCCCATGACGCCCGCCCCAACCACCCTGCGCATTCACCAATTTGCCGGTCTGGCGCCCGGGCCACGCCTGCTGGTGCTGGGCGCGGTGCATGGCAACGAGACCTGCGGCAGCCGGGGCATGGCGCGTTTGCTGGCCGAGCTTGATGCCGGCACGCTGGCGCTGCGCTGCGGCACCCTGACGCTGGTGCCCATCACCAACCCGCTGGCCTACCTGAAGCAGCAGCGCAACGGCGACCGCAACCTGAACCGCAATTTGCGCCCCACGGCCGAGCCGCTGGACTTTGAGGACCGCATCGCCAATGTGCTCTGCCCCTTGCTGGCCAGTCATGATGTGCTGCTGGATTTGCATTCTTTCCAGTCGGTGGGCCAGGCCTTTGCCATGATCGGGCCGGCCAATAACAGCGGCACGCTGCAGCCCTTTGCCCTGGCCGATCAAGAGCAGGCCCTGGTGCTGCGGCTGGGCGTGCGCCGCATCGTGGAGGGCTGGCTCGACACCTATGCGGTGGGCGTGGCGGCCCGGCTGGCGCGCACCCCGCCCAGTGACCGGGCCGGCCTGCTCAGCACCGACCCCGAATATGGCGTGGGCACCACCGAGTACATGCGCCGCCACGGCGGTTGCGCCATTACCCTGGAGTG
>CALPLW020000228.1 GCA_943324505.2 Comamonas sp. lk | reverse complement strand
TACGACGTGGTCACGGTGTGGGAGGGGTCGTTTTTCCGGCTGGAGGCCCACCTCGAGCGCTTCATGCGCAGCTGCCAACGCTGGCGGCTTGACCCCGGCCGTACGCCTGAGCAGATCACCGAGGTGCTGACTCAGTGCGTGCGCCTGAGCGGGCTGCGCGCTTCTTATGTCGAGATGATCTGCACCCGTGGCCAGCCCCCCTGGGGCTCGCGTGACCCGCGTCAGGCCGTCAACCAGTTTTACGCCTTTGCCGTGCCTTACGTCTGGTTGGCCAATGCCGAACAACGCGAGAACGGGCTGCATTTGCAGATCAGCGACGTACAGCGCATTCCTCCGAGTTCGGTCGATCCGACCGCCAAGAATTACCACTGGAACGACATGACCATGGGCCTGCTCGGGGCGCTGGACCGTGGTTTCGACAGCGCAGTGCTGGTCGGCGCTGCAGGCCAGGTGGTGGAGGGGCCAGGCTTCAATGTGTTTTGCGTCCGTCAGGGCGCCATCGTCACACCCGATGTCGGCATGCTGGAGGGCATCACACGGCGCACCGTGATTGAGATGGCGCAGTCGCTGGGCCTGCCGCTCCAGTGCCGGGCCCTGCCGGCAGACGAGCTGCGTCAGGCCGATGAGGTCTTCCTGTCCACCTCGGGCGGCGGGGTCTTGCCGGTGACCCGCATTGATGGCCAGACCCTGGGTGACGGCCGACCCGGCCCCATCACCCGCCGGCTGGTGGCCACTTACTGGGCCTGGCATGCCGACCCGGCGCTGAGCCGACCCATCGACTACGCGGCGTGACCGGCGCCAGTCTGTCGCGCTACAACCCCGGGTTGGTGGGCTGGCTGTCAGTGGCCCAGCTGGTCAGCTGGGGCAGCACCTTTTACCTGTTTGCGCTGCTGATGACGCCAGTGGAACAGGCGCTGGGCCTGAGCCGGGCTGAATCGTCCCTGGCCTTTAGCCTGGCCTTGTTGGTTGAGGGCTTGCTGGCCTATTCGGTTGGACGCTGGATCGACCAGGGTCACGAACGTGCGGTCATGAGTGGTGGCTCATTGCTGGCGGCGCTCAGCCTGGCTGCGCTGAGCCTGGTGTCGGGCAGGGTCGGCTTTTACCTGGCCTGGGCCGGCCTGGGTGCGGCCATGGCGGCCATGCTCTACCAGCCGGTGTTTGCCGTGGTCACGCGGCGCTACCCGAACGATTTTCGCCGTGCCATCATCACCATGACCTTTCTCGGCGGCCTGGCCAGTACGGTGTTCATCCCCTTGATCGCCTGGTTGATGGCGACCTGGGGCTGGCGCACGGCGGTGCTGGTGCTGGCCGCCCTGCACCTGCTGGTCTGCCTGCCGGTGCACTGGCAGGCGCTGCGCCATGCGCCGCAGTCCCGCCGTCCGCCGACGGCAGGGCAGCCGGCGGCGACCAGCCTGACCCGACACCTGCGCAGCCCGACGTTTGCGCTGGTGGGTTTGTTTCTGGTGCTGATGATGGCGGTGACCGTGGCGCTGCCAGCGCATATGGTGAACCTGTTGCGTGAGCACGGCATGAGCGAAGCCTGGGCCATCGCCGTGCCGGCCAGCATCGGCTTGATTCAGGTGGCCGGGCGGCTGCTGATGTACTTTTTTGAGCACCACCTGGACGTACACCGCGCCAACCGCTTGATCCTGACGCTGTTGCCGCTGGCCTTGTTGGCGCTGTTAGCCGCCCCGCTGGTCAATGTCTGGCAACGCGGGCTGATGCTGCTGTTCGTGCTGTTGTGGGGCATGGGCAATGGCATGCTCACCATCGTCAAGGGAACCGCCATGGCGCTGTATGTCAGCCGTGAGCATGTGGCCTCGCTCAATGGCGCTTTAGGCGTGCCGCAGGCGCTGGCGCGCGCCGCTGCGCCGCTCTTGCTGGGCCTGTTGTGGACGCCTGTGGCCGGCTACACCAGCGGCATCTGGCTGCTGCTGGCCATCAGTCTGCTGGCGCTAGGGGCGTTTATATTGGCGCAGCGCCGTGCTGCGTCGCATTGACACAAAGGACAAGGACATGCTGAAGCTTTATCTCGCCCCAGGCACTTGCGCTATGGCGGCACACATTGCGCTGGAAGAGGCGGGCGCCAATTACGAGGCAGTGCGCCTGGATTTCACTAACGGCGAACAGAAGCGCCCAGAGTTTTTGGCGGTCAACCCAAAAGCCCGTGTGCCGGCCCTGGTGACAGACCATGGGGTGTTAACCGAGACCCCGGCCATTTTGGCTTACGTGGCGCAATGCTTTCCGGCAGCCGCCTTGGCACCCACAGAACCGTACGCTTTTGCTCGCGCCCAGGCTTTCAACAGCTACCTGTGCTCGACCGTTCACGTGGCGCACGCTCATAAGACGCGGGGAACACGTTGGACCGACGATGCTGCGGCAGTCGAGGCCATGAAGCAAAAGGTGCCGCAGAACATGGCCAATTGCTTTGCGCTGATCGAGCGCGACATGCTGTTGGGCCCTTGGGTGTTGGGTACCGTTTACAGCGTGTGCGACGCCTATTTGTTCACCATCGCGAACTGGTTGGCGGGCGACGGCGTGGACATTGCGCGTTTTCCTGCAGTGCAGGCGCATTTTCAGCGCATGCGTGAGCGCCCGGCCGTGCAAAAAGTGTTGGCTTTGCACCGGGCCTGAACGGCTGCCGCATGCAAATCCACGGGACAATGGCGCCATGAGACATTTCGTGCAGCCAAGGGGGCGCCTGTAGCTTGAACCCGACCCCGCAGGCCTCGGTCTGCCACACCATCCTGCGGGAAGTCTTTGGCTATCTCGAGTTCCGGGGCCCGCAGCAAGCCATCATCGAGCACGTGGCCAGCGGCGGCGATGCGCTGGTGCTGATGCCCACTGGCGGCGGCAAATCACTGTGTTACCAGATCCCCGCCCTGGCGCGCCAACGAGCCGGGCAGGGCGTCACCATCGTTATCTCGCCGCTCATCGCGCTGATGCACGATCAGGTCGGCGCGCTGGCAGAGGCTGGTGTGAGCGCCGCCTTTTTGAATTCTTCGCTGTCGGGCGAAGAGGCGGCTCAGGTGGAAAAGCGCCTGCTGCGTGGCGACATCACCTTGCTGTACGCGGCGCCCGAGCGCATCACCACGCCACGCTTTCTGGCCCAGCTGGACGCGCTGTTTGAACGCGGCGGCCTGGCGCTGTTTGCCATTGACGAAGCGCATTGCGTGAGCCAGTGGGGCCACGATTTCCGGCCCGAGTACCGCGCCCTGACGGTGCTGCATGAGCGTTTTGGCACGGTGCCGCGCATCGCCCTGACCGCCACTGCCGACGACCTGACCCGTGCCGACATCATCGAGCGGCTGCAACTGCAGGCGGCGCGCCTGTTTGTCAGCAGCATTGACCGGCCCAACATCCGCTACACCATCGTCGAGAAAAAAGACGCTACGCAACAGCTCATGAGGTTCATCTCCCAGGAGCACACCGGGAACGCTGGCATCGTCTACTGCCAGTCTCGCCGTCGGGTGGAAGAGGTGGCCCAGCTGCTGTGTGACCAGGGGATCGACGCCCTGCCATACCACGCCGGCCTGGACGGCCAGGTTCGCCAGGCCAACCAGGACCGCTTTTTGCGCAGCGATGGCATCGTGATGGTGGCCACCATCGCCTTTGGCATGGGCATTGACAAGCCCGATGTGCGCTTTGTGGCGCACCTGGACATGCCTAAAAACATCGAAGGCTACTACCAGGAGACCGGCCGCGCCGGGCGCGATGGTGCTGCCGCCGACGCCTGGATGTGCTACGGCCTGCAAGACGTGGTGAACCAGCGACGCATGATCGATGAGAGCCCCGCCGGCGAAGAGTTCAAGCAGGGGCTGCGCGGCAAACTCGACGCCCTGCTGGGCCTGGCCGAGGCCACCGACTGCCGCCGCGTGCGCCTGCTGGCCTATTTTGGTGAGGCCAGCCAGCCCTGCGGTAATTGTGACAACTGCCTGCAACCGCCGGACGTGTGGGACGGCACCGACGCCGCGCGCAAGCTGCTCAGCACCGTGTACCGGGTGCAGCAGATGGGCGGCATCAGCTACGGCGCCGGTCACATCATGGACATCCTGCGGGGCAAGGTGACGGACAAAGTGACTCAGCGCGGCCACGAGCGCTTGAGTACCTTTGGCATTGGCGCCGAGCTGACCGAGGTGCAGCTGCGCGGCGTGCTGCGCCAGCTGATCGCCATTGGTGCGGTGGCGGTGGACGCCGAGGCCTTTAACACCCTGCAACTGACCGACGCTTCGCGCGCCGTGCTCAAGGGCGAGGTGGCGGTGCGCCTGCGCCAATCGGTGTCATCGCCCGGCCAGCGCAAAGCCAAGCGTGGCGCCGCTGTGGCGCCGCTGCCGGCGACCCTGGATGCCGACGGCCAAAGCCGCTACCTGGCGCTCAAGGCCTGGCGCGCTGAAGTGGCGCGTGAGCACAATCTGCCGGCTTATGTGATTTTTCATGACGCCACCCTGCTGGCCATTGCTGAGCTGGCACCGCATTCGCTGGACGAGTTGCAGGGCGTCAGCGGCATTGGGGCCAAAAAGCTGGAGGCCTATGGTCAGGAAGTGTTGCGAGTGGTGGTGGCGGCCTGACAATTCCATTTCTCAGTTCCATCTTTTTTGACAAGGACACTCTATATGGCCATCAACACCGTCGTCAAGGCCGACCATCACGCCCCAGCCATCACCGAGATGCTGGCGCGCTTTGCTGTCAGCCACCCGTCACGGGGCTGGAGCGACGCGGTCGAGCGCGAAGCGCACCGCACCTTCGCCAACTGGGTCGGCTGCGCCATCGGCCCGTCTGGCCACGAGACCATGGTGGCGGCGTTGGCTGCGGTGATGGAGCTGGCACCCTCGGCCCAGGCCGCCGTGCTGGGCCGGCGCGACCGGGTGGACATGGCCAGTGCCGCCCTGCTCAACGGCATCAGCTCGCACACCTTTGATTTTGACGACACCCACCTGAAAACCATCATTCACCCGGCCGGCCCGGTGGCGCCGGCCCTGCTGGCGCTGGGCGAGCACCTGAAGGTGTCTGGGCGCGCGCTGATCGACGCCCTGGTGATTGGCATTGAGGTCTCCTGCCGTGTCGGCAACGCCATTTACCCCGACCACTACGACCGCGGCTGGCACATCACCGGCTCTACCGGCATGCTGGGCAGCGCTGCCGCCTGCGCCCGCCTGCTCCAGTTGGATGCTGAGCGCACGCAGATGGCCATCGGCATTGCCGCCTCGCAACCGATTGGCCTGCGTGAACAGTTTGGCACCATGACCAAACCCTTTCACCCTGGTGGCGCAGCGCGGGTGGGCCTGATGTCGGCGCTGATGGCCAAGCACGGCTACACCGCCTCCAAGCGCGCACTAGAGGCGCCACGCGGGCTGATGCAGGTGTTCTCAAGCAAGACCGACTGGTCGCAGGTCACCGACAAGCTGGGCGACAGCTGGGAGATCGCCCTCAACACCTACAAGCCCTTTGCCTGCGGCATCGTGATTCACCCCAGCATCGACGGCTGCGTGCAGCTGCGCGAACTGCACGGCCTGACAACTGACAACATCAAAAAAGTGACGATCAAAGTGCACTCGCTGGTGCTGGAGCTGACCGGCAAGAAAACGCCGACCACTGGCCTGGAGAGTAAGTTCAGCGTTTACCACTCTTGCGCCGTTGGCCTGATCTTCGGCCGCGCCGGCGAACACGAGTACACCGACGCGGTAGTCAACTCGCCCGACGTGCTGATGTTGCGCGCCAAGGTGGAGGCGATTGTGGACGACCGCATCAGCGAGGCCGCCGCCGATGTGCGGGTGCAAACCCATGACGGGCGCGACCTGCACATCGTCATCGAACACGCCATTGGCAGCACCCAGCGGCCGATGAGCGAGGCCCAACTGAAAGCCAAGTTTGTCGACCAGAGCGCGCCGGTGCTGGGCCAGGCCAAGGCCGAAGAAAGCTGGGCGCTGGCCTCCAGCCTGGCTGACTGCGTCGATTTGGGGCCGCTGCTGGCGGCGGCGACGTTGAGCTGATTCGAGCTGTCTTTAGCGCCCGAGCACCGGGAACAGCTTGATCAGCCCGTCTGACATCACCTCCACCGCCAGCGCCGCCAAAATCAGGCCCATCAGCCGGGTCATCACGTTGATGCCGGT
>CALPLW020000227.1 GCA_943324505.2 Comamonas sp. lk | reverse complement strand
GTCCCTCCGCCCTGCGGGCTCCTTCCTGGACCTCGCCGCGACACGCCATCGGCCCCCGCAGCAGGCGAGGGGTTGGCGCACCACCCACCGTGCCAGATCAGGGTGGTGGGGCGTTCGGTGCAGCGGCATCAAGGAGGAGCCCATAGGGCGGGGAACAGCCGCGGAGCCGAATGCCCCGCCGCCCTGATCCTGCAAACAACGGCCTGTTGCCAGCCGACGAACTCACCATCAGTTCGCCTTGACCGCGATCCCCTTGAACTCGCCACTTGCGATGCGCTTTTGCCACTCAGCCGGGCCGGTGATGTGCGCGCTGGTGCCGCCCGCGTCTACCGCCACGGTCACTGGCATGTCGACCACATCGAACTCGTAGATCGCTTCCATGCCCAGGTCGGCAAAACCGACCACCTTCGCGGTTTTGATCGCCTTGCTGACCAGGTAGGCGGCGCCGCCCACGGCCATCAGGTAGGCGCTTTGGTGCTTGCGGATGGCTTCGATTGCCACCGGGCCGCGCTCGGCTTTGCCAATCATGGCGATCAGACCGGTGTCGCGCAGCATCATCTCTGTGAAGCCGTCCATGCGAGTGGCGGTTGTGGGGCCGGCCGGGCCCACGGCCTCGTCTTTGACCGGATCGACAGGGCCCACGTAGTAAATGACGCGGTTGGTGAAATCCACCGGCAGCTTCTCGCCGCGCGCCAGCATGTCCTGGATGCGTTTGTGGGCGGCGTCCCGGCCGGTCAGCATCCTGCCACTGAGCAGCAGGGTGTCGCCTGGTTTCCAACTGGCCACCTCAGCCTTGCTCAGGGCGTCCAGGTTGACCTTCTTGCTCTTGACATAGTCGGGTGTCCAGGCCACGTTGGGCCACAGGTCGAGCGAGGGTGGATCCAGGTAGACCGGGCCGCTGCCATCCAGCACGAAATGCGCGTGGCGCGTGGCGGCGCAGTTGGGGATCATGGCCACCGGCTTGCTGGCTGCGTGCGTGGGGTACATCTTGATCTTGACGTCGAGCACCGTGGTCAGGCCGCCCAGGCCCTGGGCGCCGATGCCCAGCGCGTTGACCTTCTCGAACAATTCCAGGCGCAGCGCCTCGGTCTGGCTCAAAGCAGCGCTACCACTGGCCTTGGCCTGGAGCTGGTACATGTCCAGGTCTTCCATCAGGCTTTCCTTGGCCATCAGAACGGCTTTTTCGGCCGTGCCGCCGATGCCGATGCCCAGCATGCCGGGTGGACACCAACCCGCGCCCATGGTGGGGACGGTCTTGAGCACCCAGTCCACCACCGAGTCGCCGGGGTTGAGCATCACCAGTTTGCTCTTGTTCTCACTACCGCCGCCTTTGGCCGCCACCGTCACCTCCAGCGTGTCCCCCGGCACGATCTCGGTGAAGATGACCGCTGGCGTGTTGTCCTTTGTGTTTTTACGCGCGAACTCCGGATCGGCCACGATGCTGGCGCGCAAGGTGTTGTCCGGGTGGTTGTAGGCACGGCGTACGCCCTCGTTGATGGCGTCGTCCAGCCCGCCGGTGAAGTCCTCCAGCCGCACGCCCATGCCGAGTTTGAGGAACACATTGACGATGCCCGTGTCCTGGCAGATTGGCCGATGGCCGGTGGCGCTCATCTTGCTGTTGGTCAGGATCTGCGCAATCGCGTCTTTGGCTGCAGCGCTCTGCTCACGCTCGTAGGCGCGGGCCAGGTGGGCAATGTAGTCGCTGGGGTGGTAGTAGCTGATGTACTGCAGGGCGGCGGCGACGGACTCAATCAGGTCAGCCTGGCGGATGGTGCTCATAGGGGACGAAGCCTCGGTGTTCGGGTACAGGTCATTGGGCGAAAACGCCTTTGAGTTTAACCAACCGACTCCACCCAAAATCCGAGGTCTTAATGCCCAGCGTCGGGGCGTGACATCAGCCGGTCGGTGTAGGCGATGGCCATGGCGGAGAGCAAAAAGGTGACGTGGATCGCGGTTTGCGCGATCAAAACTTTTTCGTCGTAGTTGGCCGCGTTGATGAAGGTTTTGAGAAGGTGGATGGAGCTGATGCCAATGATGGCGGTTGCCAGCTTGACCTTCAGCACCGAAGCGTTGACATGGCTCAACCATTCGGGTTGATCCGGGTGGCCTTCAAGCTCCATGCGGCTGACAAAAGTCTCATAGCCGCCCACAATCACCATGATGAGCAGGTTGGAGATCATCACGACATCGATCAGCGCCAATACCACCAGCATGATGATGGTTTCATTGAGGCCTGTGGTGACAGAGGTTTCCTTGTAGCCTATGCTGGAAATCAGGGCCTGCAAAGCAGTTTGGTTGCCAAAAGCAGCCTCAAGCAGGTGCACCAGCTCAACCCAAAAATGGAAGACGTACACACCCTGCGCCGCGATCAGGCCAAGGTAGAGCGGCAGCTGCAGCCAGCGGCTGGCGAAAATGAAGCCCGGCAGTGGGCGCAAACGGCGTGGTTTTGGGGATTTAGTGGAGGTCATGGGTCGTTCTGGTGCAATCCGTCAGATTGTAGGTCGGCGCCCAACAACCCGCCCGGCGTAAGATTCGAGCCAGTCAGTGGCTTGTAAGTGCTGGGCCCGACAGTTGCGCCCATTCTGAAATTACTTCTGCAGGAGACATAACCATGAGTGCATCCACATCCGCTATCGAGTCCGTGTTGGTGGAAAACCGCGTATTTCACCCCAGTGACGCCTTGGTCAAAGCGTCTCGTATTTCCGGTATGGCCAGCTACAACGCCCTGTGTGCCGAAGCCGAGCAGGATTTTGAAGGCTTCTGGGCCCGACTGGCCCGCGAAAACGTGAGCTGGACCAAGCCCTTCACCCGTACCCTGGATGAATCTAACGCGCCGTTCTACAAGTGGTTTGACGACGGCGAGCTCAATGCCTCGGCCAACTGTCTGGACAAGCACATGGGCACCCCCAACGAGCACAAGACTGCCGTGATCTTCGAGGCCGACGACGGCACCGTCACCAAGACCAGCTACCGTGAACTTTTGGCGCGCGTGAGCCAGTTTGCCAATGCGCTCAAGGCCCATGGTGTGAACAAGGGCGACCGGGTGCTGGTGTACATGCCGATGACGCTCGAAGGGGTGATTGCCATGCAGGCCTGCGCCCGCGTTGGCGCTACGCACAGCGTGGTTTTCGGGGGCTTCTCGGCCAAGGCGCTGCAGGAGCGCATCATCGACGCCGGCGCAGTGGCGGTGATCACGGCCAATTACCAGATGCGCGGCGGTAAGGAGTTACCGCTCAAAGCGATTGTGGACGAGGGCCTGAGCCTGGGCGGCTGCGAATCCATCAAAAACGTCTTCGTCTACGAAAGAACGGCCACGGCCTGCAATATGGTGGCCGGGCGGGATCAGACTTTTGCGCAGGCGCTGGCCGGCCAGAGCACTGAGTGCGCACCGGTGCCCGTTGGCGCTGAGCACCCCTTGTTCATCTTGTACACCTCGGGTTCCACCGGCAAACCCAAGGGCGTGCAGCACGCAACCGGCGGCTTTGTGCTGTGGGCCAAACTCACCATGGACTGGACGTTTGACCTGCGCAGCGACGATGTGTTTTGGTGTACCGCCGACATTGGCTGGATCACCGGACACGCCTACGTAGCCTACGGTCCTTTGGCGGCCGGTGCGACCCAGATCATTTTTGAGGGCGTGCCGACCTACCCCAACGCAGGGCGCTTCTGGCAGATGATCGAACGCCACAAGTGCAGCATCTTCTACACCGCACCCACGGCTATTCGTTCCCTGATCAAGGCGGCCGAGGCGGACGAGAAAGTGCACCCGGCCCGGTCCGACCTGAGCTCGCTGCGTATTCTGGGCTCTGTTGGCGAGCCCATCAATCCCGAGGCCTGGATGTGGTACCACAAGCATGTGGGCGGCGAGCGTTGTCCTATTGTGGATACCTTCTGGCAGACCGAAACCGGTGGCCACATGATCACGCCGCTGCCAGGCGCCACCCCGCTGGTGCCGGGCAGTTGTACCTTGCCTTTGCCGGGCATCATGGCGGCGATCGTCGATGAGTCCGGCCGGGATGTACCCAATGGCTCCGGCGGCTTGCTGGTCATCAGGCGTCCTTGGCCTTCGATGATTCGCACCATCTGGAACGACCCAGAGCGATTCAAGAAGAGCTACTTCCCGGAAGAAATGGGTGGCCGCGTTTACCTTGCCGGTGACGGCGCGGTACGCAGTGTTGACCGGGGCTATTTCCGCATTACCGGGCGAATTGATGATGTTCTGAATGTGTCGGGGCACCGCATGGGCACCATGGAAATTGAATCGGCGCTGGTAGCCAAAACTGATCTGGTGGCCGAGGCCGCTGTTGTCGGCCGCCCCGACGACCTGACGGGCGAGGCGATCTGCGCTTTTGTGGTTCTGAAACGTCCCATGCCGACTGGCGACGAGGCCAAACTCATCGCCAAGCAGTTGCGCGATTGGGTGGCCAAGGAGATAGGCCCGATTGCCAAGCCGAAGGACATCCGCTTTGGCGAGAACCTGCCCAAGACCCGCTCGGGCAAGATCATGCGCCGCCTTTTGCGCTCACTCGCCAAGGGGGAGACCATCACCCAGGACACGTCGACGCTGGAAAATCCAGCGATTTTGAGCCAGCTCGGTCAGGCCTACTAACCTGATGACCTTCTGATCTTCAGCCCGTTTTGTGCGGGCTTAACGGATTTAAAAGCTCAGCACCCAAGTAGCCAGTTTTTTGGCATCAGCGTCATTCACCTGGGGGTTGGCTGGCATTGGGATGGCGCCCCAGGCGCCCGAGCCGCCCTTGGTGATTTTGGTGGCGAGTTTGTCTACAGCGTCTTTTTGATCTGCGTACTTTTTAGCCACTTCTGTGTAAGAGGGCCCCACCAGTTTTTTGTCAACCGCGTGGCAAGCCATGCAATTTTTGGCTCTCGCCAGGGCTTGGTCAGCTACTGCTGAGCCAGACAGACACGCAACGGTAACCAAAAGAAACAGGTCGCGACGAAGCATTAATTTTCCTTTCAGTGTCGATTTCATTGGGCTGCTTGAATTGTAGGAATCATTGTGTGCCAGTGGCGACAGGGGCTTTTGGCGTCACGGTTCAGTAGTTGTCCAGCACAGCACCTTTGCTGGCTGTGGAGGCGTTGAAGGCAAACTTGGCCTGCACACCGCGTGTATAACGGGGCGCTGGTGCTGTCCAGGCAGCACGGCGACTGGCAATGACATCGTCACTGACATTGAGTTGCAGCAGCAACTGGTGCGAGTCAATGGTGATGGAGTCCCCTTCCTGAATGAAGGCGATCGTGCCGCCCACCGCCGCCTCAGGGGCGACGTGACCCACCACCATGCCCCAGGTGCCGCCGGAAAAACGGCCGTCGGTGATTAAGCCGACCGATTCGCCAAGGCCTTGACCCACCAGCGCACCGGTCGGCGCCAGCATTTCAGGCATACCCGGGCCACCCTTGGGACCCAGGTAGCGAAGGACCATCACATCACCCGGCACGATCTTGTTGGCCAGAATGGCGGCCAAGGCCGACTGCTCGTCGTCGAACACGCGGGCCGGTCCAGTCATGACCGGTTTCTTCAGGCCGGTGATCTTGGCGACGCTGCCCTCTGGCGACAGATTTCCCTTGAGGATCGCGAGGTGGCCTTTGGCGTACATCGGGTTGCTGATGGGACGGATCACATCTTGGTCAGCGCGTGGCGCATCGGGGATGTCTTTGAGTACTTCAGCAATGGTCTGGCCGGTGATGGTCAGGCAGTCGCCGTGCAGCAGGCCGGCCGCCAGCAGGGTTTTCATCACCTGCGGTATGCCGCCGGCGCGGTGCAGGTCCACCGCCAGGTACTTGCCGCTGGGCTTGAGGTCGCACAGCACGGGGGTTTTCACGCGCACGCGTTCAAAGTCGTCAATCGTCCAGTCGACCTCGGCAGCGTGGGCGATCGCCAAAAAGTGCAGCACGGCGTTGGTGGATCCTCCCGTGGCCATGATCACGGCGACTGCGTTCTCGATCGACTTGCGAGTTACGATGTCACGCGGCTTGATGTCTTTTTTGATGGCTTCCACCAGAACTTTGGCCGACTCCCGGGCAGAGTTGAGCTTTTCGTCGTGCGGGTTGGCCATGGTGCTGGAGTAGGGCAGCGAGATGCCCAGCGCCTCAAAGGACGAGGACATGGTGTTGGCGGTGTACATGCCGCCACAGGAACCGGTGCCCGGTATC
>CALPLW020000226.1 GCA_943324505.2 Comamonas sp. lk | reverse complement strand
GATGGTGATCGACGCCGCCAACGGTGTGGAGGCTCAGACACGCCGCCTGATCGAGGTTTGCCGCCAGCGCAACACCCCCATCATCACCTTTGTCAACAAGATGGACCGAGAGGTGCGCGAGCCGCTGGACATTCTGGACGAGATCGAGCGCGAACTGGGCATGCCCTGCGTGCCCATGACCTGGCCGGTGGGCCAGGGCAAGGTGTTTGGCGGCATCATCAACCTGCGCACCGAGGCCATGACGGTGTTTGAGAGCGGCAGCGAGCGCCGGCCACAAGACTTCGTGACCCTGCCGCTGACTGAGCAAGCCAACCTGCTGCAACGCTTTGGCCATGAGTGGGCCACCGCCATGGACAGCATGGAGCTGGCCACCGGCGCCTCACCGGCCTGGGACCATGAGGCCTTTTTGGCCGGCAAACAAACACCGGTGTTCTTTGGCTCGGGCGTGAACAATTTTGGCGTGATGGAGGTGCTGGACGCGCTGGTGGACCTGGCACCGGCGCCGCAAGAGCGGGTGAGCTCGCTGGTGGTGAACCGGCAGCCGGTGGTGAGGACGGTACAGCCAGAAGACAGCGCTTTTTCGGGCGTGGTGTTCAAGGTGCAGGCCAATATGGACGCTAACCACCGCGACCGCATTGCCTTTGTGCGCATGGCCTCGGGCAAGTACACGCCGGGCATGAAACTCAAGGTGATGCGCACGGCCAAGGAACTGCGCCCGACCAGCGTCGTCACCTTCATGAGCCAGCGCCGAGAAGCGGTGGAGGAGGCCTATGCCGGCGACATCGTGGGCTTTACCACCCATGGCGGCGTGCAACTGGGCGACACCATCACCGACGGCTCGGTCAACCTGCAGTTCACCGGCCTGCCCTTTTTTGCACCCGAACTGTTCATGACCGTGGTGCTGAAAAACCCGCTGCGCACCAAGCAACTGCAGCAGGGCCTGGCCCAGCTGGGTGAAGAAGGCGCCATCCAGGTGTTCCGGCCCGAGGTGGGCGGCAACATGCTGCTGGGCGCCGTAGGGCAGCTGCAGTTTGAGGTGGTGCAGCACCGCCTGAAAGGCGAGTACGACGCCGACATTCGCCTGGAGGGCAGCCAGTACACCGGCGCACGCTGGATCACAGCCGACACGCCAGCCGAGCTGAAAACCTTTTGCGATGCCTACCCGATGCGCATGGCGCTGGACGCCGCCAACACCCTGGCCTACCTGTGCACCTCGCCCTACGACGTGCGGTTGGCGCAGGAGCGCTTCCCCAAAATCCACTTCCACCCGCTGCGCGAGCACGCCGGGTTGGCCCTGGGCAGCGCGGGTTGACCGGGCGCCCATGACCCCCCTGCAACACTGGCCCGCCACCGAGCGCCGCCAGTTGGTGGGCGTGTTCACCGACATTGACGACACCCTGACCACTGACGGCGCCATCACGCCCGATGCGCTGGCGGCCCTGCAGGCGCTCCAAACCGCTGGGCTGGTGGTGATCGCCATCACCGGCCGCCCGATCGGTTGGTGCGCGCCGTTTGCCCAAACCTGGCCGGTGGATGCCATGGTGGCGGAAAACGGTGCTGTGGCGTTTATTCATAACAAAATAGGCTTCCAGGCCACGCCAGCATTGGATAGTTTGCTATCAAAAATATACCAACAGGATGCCACTACTCGGGCCAGTAACTTCCAGCGCATGCAGTCTGTGGCACAGCGCCTGCTGCGCGAGGTGCCGGGCGCGACATTGGCGCAAGACTCGGCCGGGCGCGAGACCGACATCGCCATCGACCACAGCGAGTTCACCCGGCTGGCACCCGAGCAGATCGCCCAGGTGGTGCAGATCATGCAGGCCGAGGGCATGACGGCCACCGTCAGCAGCATTCACATCAATGGCTGGTACGGCAACCACCACAAACTCTCAGGCGCGCGCTGGATCGTGCAGCACTTGTACCGGCGGGAGCTGGACGCCGAGCTGGCGCAATGGGCCTACGTGGGCGATTCGGCCAATGACCAGGTGATGTTCCAGCACTTTGCCCACAGTGTGGGCGTGGCCAACATCCTGGGCGTGGCGGCGCAGCTGGCCCACCTGCCGCGCTATGTGACGGCGTCCGAGCGCGGCGCCGGCTTTTCCGAAGTGGCCGCCACGGTGCTGGCGGCGCGCGCACCATGAGCCGCCAGCCATGACCCGCCCGGCAGGCGCCACACGCGGGCTGGTGAGCATTTTTGGCTCGACCTTTGTCGAGCTGATTGGCTACTTCATGCTGCTGCCCATGCTGCTGTTTCAGCTCAAAACGGCGGGCGTGTCAACCTCGGTGGCCGGCCTGTTTGCCGCCACCGGCTACCTGGGCATGTTCCTGGTGACGCCCTTTGCCTCGGCCGTGACGCAGCGGCTGGGCCGGCGCGCCACCCTGTGGCTGGCGGCCGCCCTGCCCGCCTTGGCCGCCGTCGGTTTTGCCCTGACCGATGCGCTGGCGGTGTGGTTTGTGCTCAAGCTGGTGTCGGGTGCGGCCGCGGGCTTACGCTGGGTGCTGGCCGAGGCGCTGATTGCCGAGTTCTCGCCGCCGGGCCAGCGCGGCCGCTATGTGGGCATTTTTGAGACCCTGGTCGGCTTCACCTTCGTCATCGGGCCGGCGGTTTTGGCCTGGCTGGGCACCGATAACCCGCACGCGCTGTGGTGGGTGATCGGCTTTTTGCTCACCGGCCTGGCCTGGAGCCTGCTGATTCCGCCGCTGCCGCGGGCTGACGACGCGCACAGCGCCCGCGTCGGCTTGGGCGGTGTCTGGCACGCGCTGCTGGCGCACCCCATCATCATGTTGGCCGGCTTTATGGGCGGTTTTTTTGAGAGCGGTATGGCCTCCATCCTGCCGCTGTACGGGCTGGCGTTGGGGTTGAGCGCCGCCACGGCAGCGCTGCTGGTGTCTTGCATCGGGCTGGGCAGTGCGCTCACCATGCTGCCCGCCGGGCTACTGGCCGACCGGTTTGACGACCAAGCGCGGGGCCGGCGCAGCGTGATGCTTGTCTGCGCCGCCGTCACCTTGGGCGCTGCCGCGCTGGTGCCGCTGGTGCCACAGGCGCCCTGGCTGGTCTGGCCCATTGTGTTCATCTGGGGCGGTGCGGGCGGCAGCCTGTACACCATGGCCATGATCGACATCGGCGCCCGCGAAAAAGGCATCACCCTGGTCAACAGCACCGCCGTGCTGGTGCTCACCTACACCCTGGGCGGCCTGGCCGCCTCGTCGTTCTCGGGCGCGCTGATCGACTGGTCTCCCACGCTGGGCTTTCCGCTGGTGCTGATTGGTGTGGCGGGCGTGGGGCTGGCGGTGCTGCTGCGGACACGGCACCGCCAGAACATCTGAGCCGGGGCCTTGCAACCCGCGTCAACCCCGACACCCCGACGTCATGCCCGACCTGATCGGGGATCCGTGAATTAATTGGTATCCGAGCCCGTTTGCCGAAGTTCAAGACTCGGTGGGAGGCCAAGGATGAAACGATTGCCTGGCGACTTTGTTATAAGCGGACTCGACGGCATTCGACGCTGGCCTATGTCAGCCCGGTGCGGTTCGACCAGAACTGGCTTGCCAATCAGCCCAAGCAAGCCAACTCATGATCTTGGTTATGGGATACCGACTCCAGGGCAAGGTCAAACAACGCCACACGGCTTACTTATTTCCAAGAAGCAAAGAGCTGGTACAGCTTGCCCATATAGTTTTCTTCCATAGAAAAGACCACCATCATTTGCTGACGCTCTGGGTTAATGGCAATGCGTTGGCCTCTGGCGCCGTTGAGGTAAAAGGTGCCCCTTGGGTCTTCAAAATTTTCCGTCCAAATTTGATAACCGTAGCCTTGAAAGGACTGGCCTATCCATAAGTCATCGCCAAATGACTTAGATTGGTTTTGTATTTGCGTGGTACTCGCCTTTTCAACAAATCGGTTGTAGCAATCGCCAGTTGGCGCTCTCCGTTCATCCATGATGTGCAAACCTATGCGGGCCCAATCACGCAGAGTTGCGTGAAAACTGGCCGGGGTATGTGTAATGCCTTTTTGGTCATGAACCCAATAGGCCACGTCTTCAGCCTGAACGCCAGGCCAAAACAATGTCGAAAATGAGGCAGAAAACTCGGGGCGATCTTGTCCGCCAGCAACAAAGGATAGGGCTTGCGTGTCTAGGTTTTTATAAGAAAACTCTTCACCCGCAGTCACCAAACTTTGGTCAAGTTTTTTTTGAGGCGCACCATAGTCGTGTAATTGTTTTTGAACATCCGCGTAGCCTGCGTACCAAGGGCTCCCCAAAAAGGCATTGGGTAGATGGGCTGGTGGATTTAAGGGGTTTCCTCCTCTCTTGACAGACCCTCGGGTTGCACCGCTGGCCATCATGAGCAACTGGCGCACTGTAGCCTCGCCATATTGAGTGGCTGCAAGTCGGTCGTCATAAGACTTGGCTTTGCGGTCCAAATCTGGCAACAGCCCCGAACAATGAACCCGACCCACAGTGAGTGCAGTCAGAGATTTGCTCATGGAATAACCCAGCAACGGCGTTTTAGGGCCAACTTGGGGGTGATAGCGCTCAAAAATAATTTCCCCCTTTTCGACAAGCAGAATGGCCAGCGTGGGGTTAGTGTCAAAAATACGATTAGCGTTTTGTATAAGTGCGCGTTGCTTAAAACTTAAACTGTTCGCCAAGGGAAGTGGGCGGGGTCGGCCAGATGGCTGGATGGGATAAACGGCCTTGAATTTTGAGATTGAATCGACGCAATCGACTCCCCGGCAGTAACTTGACAGGCCATTGGGCTGAATACCTTCAGGCGGTTGTTGCAACACACCGCCAGACTGAAGGCATTCCCCTAGGCTTGTAGGCGTAAATTGCGTTGCCGCTGCATACGCTGGCGTGTTTCGCAGCAGGCAATAACCATCTTGCGTTTTCTTGATTTCAGGCCCAGGCACTTGGGCGTGTGCGCCCACTGCAATACTGAAACATATCCCCAAAGAAACGCAAGAAAATTTCATAGTGCTTGTGAAATGAATGAACTCTGCAAAGCTTACATGAATTCAGTAGGGGGGTCAGATTCCAATTAATTCCTGGATCCCCGATTAGGTCGGGGATGACGCTGGGGTGTCGGGCCGCCAGACTTCGGTGTCTGGGCTGAACAGGTAGTGGCCGTATTTTCCCTTGGGTGGATACAGCACAAATTCACCCACGCCGCCATCAGCCTTGAAGGCGCCAAACCACGCGCGCGGGTACTTCGGCCCGAACCACTGGTCGTTTTCGGTAAGTGCCCAATGGGTGGCGGCGCATTTGTCACTGCTCGGCGTAATGGAGCGAGTATGTGGTGACGCTTAGGGTGACGGCATTGGCAGCACGCGCTTTGGGACTAAATTGGCCGCTGGGCCTTGTCCTGATTGACTTTTATGCTATTTATTTGAGAGCAAAAAGCGGCGCCTTAACGTCCACCGCCATGGCCCTGCCATTTGAGGGGGAGCGTAATTGGAATCTGACCCTGATTGCGGAAGGCGCAGGCCACCTTGGCCGCACTGGCCAACGCCAAAGGGGTGGATTTTTCTGTGCTGATCAATGACCTGCTCAAGAAGGATATAGAGCTGATCGGGGATCCAGGAATTAATTGGAATCTGAGCCCGATTAACGCTGCAAGTCCCAAGGGTTGATGATCGTCACGCCCGCCGCCTCATAGGGTGCGGTATTGCACGACGCCACGATGAAGCCTCGCGAGACTGCGATGGCGGCGATGTACCCGTCTGGTGTGGGAAACCCCTGGCCCGTTTGTCTGGCTGTCACGGCCAACACCGCATAGTGCCGGGCGGCGTCAAGGTCAAAGGGCAGGATGCGGTCTCTGAACAGGCCCATGAGTCCGTCAAGGGTCTGTGCCAACATGTCCTTGCGTTTGCCCGCTGGCAGTGCGCCAATGCCAAACAGCAGTTCGGCGATGGTGACGCTGGGCAGGTACAGCGTTGAGGCGACCTGATTGTTCAGCCAGGCCCGCACCGCTGGATGTGGATCGGGCTTCATCGCCTCAGAGACGACATTGGTATCGAGAACGATCACTCAAACCTCAGCGGCTGTGCTGGCGTTTTGTCTTTGCCTTGCTGCAAGACCGCCACGTCCTCATTGGTCAAGCCCACCCGGCGGCCGAGCGCCGCCAGGGCATCGCCCAAGAGTACGCGGCTGGGTGTTTTGACTGCGGCCGCCAGAATCTCGCGCACTTCGGCCTCAGTGCTGTGCCCGTGCAGGGCAGCCT
>CALPLW020000225.1 GCA_943324505.2 Comamonas sp. lk | reverse complement strand
TTGGTCCGCTCAAATTTACCTTTTGCCATTGCTTCAGTCCTTTACAAAATTTTATTAACTATAAGTTTTATTAGAATTAATAAAACTTGTACACATTTAAAATGATACTGCCGTTTTACTACCTTAAAAACTATATCGTGGTGCCCATGGCGGGAATCGGACCCGCGACCTCTCCCTTACCAAGGGAGTGCTCTGCCACTGAGCCAAATGGGCCATGTTTAACGCTGCCAGGCACCGTTAAACCAAAAACTTTCTCACTCACTCTGCAAAGCTGGAGCGGGAGACGGGAATCGAACCCGCGTCATTAGCTTGGAAGGCTAGGGTTCTACCATTGAACTACTCCCGCATCGAAGCCGAACGTGTCAACTCCAAACGCCCCACATCTCGCTCGACCATTTTCACTGGTGGAGAGGGCTGGATTCGAACCAGCGTACTCGTAAGAGGGCAGATTTACAGTCTGCTGCCATTAACCACTCGGCCACCTCTCCTCGGTGAACCGCAGATTATGCCATGAAAACCAGGGCTTGACGCAGGCCTTCACCCGCTCTCCTCCTGCCAGCGGACCGGCGCCCGTCCTCGTTGTTGAAAGAAGGCATTGGCCTTGCCAAAATGGCCGCACCCGATGAAGGGAGCAGGCGGCCGCAAAGCGGAAAGCGGCGATGGGTGATTGGCTGTCAGCACCAGGTGCTGCGCTGCGGCGGGGCTGCTGTCAATGAGCGAGCGTTTCGCCTGGGCATGTGAGCCCCAAAGCATGAACACCACCGGCGCCTGCTGAGCTGCAAGCCGTTGAACAATGGCGTCGGTCAGGACTTCCCAGCCCCGCTTGGCATGACTGGCTGGCGCGCCCGCCTCCACCGTCAGACAAGTGTTCAGCAGCAGTACGCCTTGGCTAGCCCAGCGTACAAGCGATCCGTCCGGCGTCGGCGCGGCCGGGGCGGAGGCGACCAAGCCAGGATCCCCGGCGATTTCCTTAAATAGATTGCGCAGCGAGGGCGGCGGCCGAATACCTGGAGGCACAGAAAAAGCCATGCCCTCTGCCTGTCCCGGCCCATGGTAGGGGTCTTGCCCCAAGATCACCACCTTGACAGTCGACAATGGCGTCAGGGCGAGGGCCCGAAAAGGCTCGGGCGGATACACCACGGCACCGCTGACCAGGCGTTCCGACAGGAACCGGCCAAGATTTAAGCCGGTGCTGCTGGCCAGAAATTGATCCAGCAGCGGTCGCCAGTCTGGCGCCACCGAAGAGGTGTCTGGCGGCCAGGCGGTCAGCACGGACGATGGGCGTTGAGCCTCAAGCGGGCGCAAAGAGTGCGGCCAGCGCTTGGCCAGGGTCTGGGGCACGCATGAAGGCCTCTCCGACCAGGTAGGCGTTGACGCCGGCTGCGCCCAATCGCAGCACATCGTCACGCGTCGCAATGCCACTCTCGGTGACCAGCAGACGGTCTGCCGGTACCTCGCACAGCAGGTCGAGTGTGGTCTGTATCGACACTTCAAAGGTCTTGAGGTTGCGGTTGTTGACGCCGATGAGATGCGTCTTGAGCCGCAGGGCCCGCGCCAACTCGGCAGCGTCGTGCACTTCCACCAGCACCGCCATGTCCAGACCGAGGGCGATGGCTTCGAAATCACGCAATTGGGCATCGTCTAGGCAGGCCGCGATGAGCAGCACCGCGTCAGCCCCCATCACACGCGACTCATAGACCTGGTAGGCGTCAACCACAAAGTCTTTTCTCAGCACCGGCAAGTGGCAGGACGCGCGCGCCTGCTTCAAATAGTCAACCTTTCCTTGGAAAAACTGCTGGTCGGTCAGCACCGACAGACAGGCGGCACCGTGCTCGGCATAGGTCTGGGCAATATCAGCCGGCTCAAAATCAGCCCGCAACACACCTTTGGATGGGCTGGCTTTTTTGATTTCGGCAATCACCGCCGGTCGCCCGGCGGAAATTCGGGCCCGCATAGCGCCCAGGAAATCCCGGGTCAGAACGCGGGATTCGGCATCGGCCCGGACCTCGGCCAGCGGCTTGCGACTGCGTGCGGCAGCCACCTCTTCATGTTTGACGGCAACAATTTGGGTCAGGATGTCGGACATAGGCGCTCACTTGGAAGCGTGGCGACCGAACAGGGTATTCGGACCAGGCCAGGCGGATTTTCGCAGAAGGCCAGGCCAAGCCCGGTTAATATGAGTTCCCGAGCCGCAGCGGTAGCCGCTGCTGCACCTGACGCCCTAGAGGACCCCCATGTCAAGCACCCTGACACCCCCCCATGGCCTCGCTGATGAACCCAGTCGCGCCGCCTACCGCGACTTCGCGCAACCCGGCATCGACCGGGTCCGCGAGTTCTACCGCAATAACCATACGCATCAGACGGTCGATTTTGTTCTGGGCAAAAAAGACAAGTGGCTGCAATTCCAGCAACGGCAAATGACACCCTGGGAGGGGCTGGATTACCTGAACACGCTGGTGGACGAGTCGGACCCGGACATCAACCTGCCGCAAATCAGCCACTTGCTGCAAACCGCAGAGGCTATTCGCGCTGACGGCCACCCCGACTGGTTTGTGCTGACCGGCTTTGTGCACGACCTGGGCAAAGTGCTGTGCCTGTTTGGCGAGCCGCAATGGGCGGTGGTGGGGGATACCTTCCCGGTCGGCTGCCGGCATTCGCAGAGGATTGTCTATCCGGAGTTCTTTGCTGCCAACCCGGACAGCCAGGACAGCCGTTACAACAGCGAGCTGGGCATTTACAGTGCCAACTGCGGGCTCGACAAGGTCCACATGTCTTGGGGCCACGACGAATACCTGTACCACCTGCTCAAGGACTATTTGCCAGAGCCGGCGCAGTACATGATCCGCTACCACTCTTTTTACGCTTGGCACAAAGAGGGTCAGTACCGGCACCTGACCGATGCCCGGGACGACGCGAACTTACTCTGGGTGCAGAGATTCAACCCCTACGACCTGTACTCCAAGAACCCGAACCCGCCAGTATTGGCCGAGCTCAAGCCCTATTACGAGGACCTGCTGGCCAAGTACCTGCCAGCCACGCTCAAGCTCTGACGCCAAACCCGCCTCCATTTCACATATGACAACAACACTATTACCCGCTCACCTGGCCGCCCGGCTGGACTTTGCCATCCGCCTGGTGCGCCAATGCGGCGAACTGGCCGTCAAAGAGGCTGCCCAATTGCAGATCAGCGCCAAAGGCGCGCACGATGTGCTGACGCAGGCCGACCTGGCGGTGGAACAACTGATTCGGTTCGAGGTGACGAAAGCCTTTGCCGGCGATCTGGTGGTGGGCGAAGAAATGGGCGGGCAGGACGCGGTGGGCAGCGCGGGCAACTTCTGGCTGGTTGACCCGATTGACGGCACCGCCAACTACGCCACCGATGTGCCGCGCTGGTGCATCTCGATCGGCTATCTGGAAGCGGGCAAACCGGTACTGGGCGTGCTGTTTGACCCGCTGATGAACCGGCTGTACAGCGCCGGCCTGGGCGCCGGCGCATGGCTCAATGGCCGGCCGATCCGGGCCCGCAGCACCAGCGCGCTCAATGGCGCCACGGTAGAACTCGGCTGGTCGCCGCGCGCCCAACCGGCCGCCTACCTGGGCAAGGCAGCGGCGCTGCTGGCCGCCGGCTGCGCCTTCACCCGCCGCGGCTCGGGCGCGCTGGGTCTGGCCGATGTGGCCGCCGGTCGGGTCGATGGCTACGCCGAGCTGCACATCAACGCCTGGGACTGCGCGGCCGGCATCCTGCTGGTGACTGAAGCTGGCGGGCAGGCGAATGACTTCTTCACGCCAGAGGGCATTCGCAGCGGGGGGCTGCTGGTGGCCTGTGCCGCAGACCTTTACCCTGCGCTGCAAGGGCTGATGGCCCACACGCCCTGACCGACGCAGTCTCGGCCGTACCCGGCCGGTGCTGGTTTGTACGGATAGACCAGCGTCACAAATTTGTCACAATACAAGGCTCTTGTGGCTGTGCCGATCGGGCGAGCCTCGTCGAAGTTGGAGAAATTTTCCATGCACTATTCCACCCTGCCCGGCCTGCTCGCCGTCACCCTCGGCCTGCTGGCCGCACCCGCCTTCGCCCAAGGCAAGCTGACGCTGTACTGCAGCTCCGACGAGGCCTGGTGCCAGCAGGCCAAGACTGAGTTCGAGAAGAAGACCGGCATTGGCGTCGACATGACGCGCAAGAGCTCGGGCGAGACCTACGCCCAGATCAAGGCCGAGTCGGCCAACCCCAAGGGCGACATCTGGTGGGGCGGCACCGGTGACCCGCACCTGCAGGCGGCCGAAGAGGGCCTGACCCAAGCCTATGTGTCCGAAACCCGCACCCAGCTGCACGATTGGGCCAACCGGCAGGCAGTGGCCTCCAAGGTGCGCACGGTGGGCATCTACTCTGGCGCGCTCGGTTACGGCTACAACGAAGAACTGCTGAAAAAACAGAATCTGCCGGTGCCAGCCTGCTGGAAAGACCTCATCAAGCCGGTCTACAAGGGTAAGGTGCAGGTGGCCAACCCCAACTCCTCAGGCACCTCCTACACCATGCTGGCCACGCTGGTGCAGATGATGGGTGAGAAAGAGGCTTTTGAGTACATGAAAGCACTGCACAAGAACATCAACCAGTACACCAAGTCGGGCTCAGCCCCGATCAAGGCCGCAGGCTCGGGTGAGACCGTGATCGGCATTGTGTTCGTGCACGACGCTGTGGCCGTGGCCGAGGCCGGCTTCCCGATCAAATCGGTGGTGCCCTGTGAGGGCACCGGCTACGAGATCGGCTCGATGAGCATCGTCAAGGGGGCGCGCAACCTTGACAACGCCAAGAAGTTCTACGAATTCGCGCTCACGGCCGAGTTCCAGAACAAGGCCAAGGACGTCAAGTCGTTCCAGGTCATGTCAAACAAGTCGGCCATCAGCTCGCCCAAGGCGCCCGACCTGGCCAAGATCAAGCTGATCGACTACGACTTTGTCAAGTACGGCTCAGCGGCTGAGCGCCGGCGCCTGCTGAAAAAATGGGACGACGAGATTGGCGCCCTGCCCCGCTGAGCTAGCTGAAGGCTTGACCCGCCACCCGCGCGCTTCGTGACCGCCCAGCCACACCGCCTGGACACCCAGGCCCTGGGGACGGCTGCGGCGGCTCTGATTGGGGTCGCCCTGCTGCCCTGGTACGCCATCGAAGATGGCTTTTGGGCCCTGAAGTGGCTGCTGAACGGCTACCCCCTGGCCACTGAGACTGCGCCAGCCTTGTTCCTGTGGCTCAAGGGGGCCAACCTGTGGCTGCTGCCGGTGGCCGGGGTGGCGCTGGCAACGCTGGCGGCGGTGCTGCTGCGCCCCTCCGCGAGCGTGTTGGGCCGTCTGTTGGTGCTCCTGGGTACCCTGGGCATCGCCTACCTGCTGGCACAGGGCTTTCTGTTTGGCCTCAAGGGCTGGAACGCCGCCTGGCTCAACGACTGGTTCGGCGAGTCCGAGCAACGCCAGTTTGGCATGGGCTACGGCGCGCTGCTGACCGGCGCCAGTTTTTTGTTTTTGCTGACACGCGGGCTGGCGCTGCGCGGGCTGGTTGGTGGTGACGCCTTTGTGACGGGTTCGCTCGGGCTGGTGATTGCCCTGACCCTGCTGTTCATCGGCTTGCCGGTGCTGCAGATGCTGGTGATCCCGTTTCGGGCGGAAGACGGTGCTTGGTCGATGGCCCCCTTTGTCAGCCGGCTGCTCGACCCGAAAATCTGGCGCCTGACTTGCCTGAGCACCGGCGCCGGCTGCGGCGTGGCCTGGAACACCCTGGTGTTGGCGATCACGGTCGGGCTCTTGTCCACCCTGCTCGGACTGGCCTTTGCCCTGGTGCTGACGCGTACCGGCGTGCGCTTTCGCGGTCTGTTCAAGTCACTCTCACTCTTGCCCATCATCACGCCACCGTTCGTGATCGGCCTGTCGCTGATCCTGCTGTTTGGCCTGTCGGGCAATGTCACGCAGTTTGTGGCGGGCCAGCTGGGGCTGGAGCCGACGCGCTGGGTGTACGGCTTCAGCGGGGTGCTGATCGCGCAGCTGTTGTCGTTCACGCCGATTGCCTTTCTGGTGCTGATCGGCGTGGTGGAGGCGATCAGCCCGTCGCTGGAAGAGGCAGCGCAGACCCTGAACGCCAACGCCTGGCAGACCTTTCGCACCGTGTCCTGGCCGCTGATGCGACCCGGGCTGGCCAACGCCTTTCTGCTGGGCTTCATCGAGAGCATGGCCGACTTTGGCAACCCGCTGGTGCT
>CALPLW020000224.1 GCA_943324505.2 Comamonas sp. lk | reverse complement strand
GTGTTGCTGATCGTTTTTGGGGCGATAGCGGTCTTTTACTGGCGCAAGGGCAGCATGGCGCTGCACGGCGCCGAGACCGGCCGCAAGATTGAGCGATTCACGCCGCTGGAGCGCTCCGCGCACTGGGCCAACGCCATTGCCTTCTGCATCCTCGCGGTATCGGGTTTGGTCATGGCCTTTGGCAAATTTGTCATCTTGCCAGTCATCGGTGCCACCCTGTTCGGTTGGCTCAGCTTTGCCCTGAAAAATGCCCACAATTTTGCCGGGCCCGTGTTCGCAGTCTCGCTGGTGGTGGTGATCGTCACCTTTGTGCGCGACAACCTGCCCAGGGCTGAAGACATGCGCTGGTTGATGACAGCCGGCGGCATGTTCGGCGGCAAAGAAGTTGCCTCGCACCGTTTCAATGCCGGTGAAAAAGTACTGTTCTGGGCTGGCGTTTTCCTGCTGGGTCTGGTGGTGGTGGTTTCGGGCCTGGTGCTGGACAAGCTGTTGCCGTCGATGGTGTATGAGCGCGGCACCATGCAGATTGCGCACATGGTTCATGCGGTTGCCACAGTGCTCATGATGGCCATGTTTCTTGGGCACATCTACATGGGTACCATCGGCATGCAGGGCGCCTACAAGGCCATGCGCACCGGCTATGTGGACGAAACCTGGGCCAAAGAGCACCATGAACTGTGGCTTGATGACATTCAAAGCGGCAAGATTGCGGCTCAGCGCTCTATCCCGCCCGCCGCTGCACAACCCCTTCCCGTGAGGCAAGCCGTATGAAACATTCCTTCAAACTCCTGTTGCTGGCTGGCATCGTCGGGCTCTGGAGCGCAGCTGCGCTGGCCAAATTGCCGGCCCCGTCTGACGAGGCCAAGGCCAAGGCCGCAGAGGCGGCTGCCAAGACCGCTTGGGCGGGCAAGATCGACGGCTACCTGCTGTGCAAGGCGCAGGACCGTGTGGCTGCCCACGCTGCCAAGACCGCCAAGGCCGCTGGCAAAGAGGTCAAGCCGGCGCCGGCCTTGCCCGCCTGCGCCGACCCCGGTCCTTATGTCAGCGTGGCGGCTGCGGCTGCCCCAGCAGCCTCTGCGCCCGCGGCTGCACCGGTCGCGGCCGCGCCGGCCAAGAAATCCTGAGCCCGCTGCCCCTTCTCACCCTCGCCAGCGCCCCGCTGGTGCAGGAGGTGAGCGCCATCAATGAATTTGGCGAGACTTGCCTTATCTCGATCCCTGCTGAGCGGGCACTGACCGTGTATGTTGACAAGCGCGAACTGGTCACGCTGATGACGCTGGGTGCCCACCCAGAGCTGCTGGTGCTTGGCTTTTTACGCAACCAGCGCCTGGTTGAGTCGGCGCAAGAGATCGAGTCGATCACGGTGGATTGGGACGTTGGGGCCGCAGCCGTCAAGACCCGTCAGGGCATCTCAGACATTGAAGCCCGTACCGCCAAAAAAGTAGTCACCACGGGCTGTGGCCAGGGCAGCGTCTTTGGCGACTTGATGGCCGAGGTCGACCAACTGCAGTTGCCGCCGGCCACCTTGTCGCAGGCCACGCTGTACGGCATTGTGAACGCCATTCGGCTGCAAGAGAGTACCTACAAGTCGGCCGGCTCGGTCCATGGCTGCGCGCTGTTCCAGGGTGAGCAGATGCTGATCTTTGTTGAAGATGTGGGCCGCCATAACGCCATTGACACCATCGCCGGCTGGATGTGGCTCCAGGCCGACGGGATGCGCAGCGATGACAAGGTCTTCTACACCACCGGGCGTCTGACGAGCGAGATGGTGATCAAGAGTGCCCAGATGGGCGTTCCGATCGTGGTCTCGCGCAGCGGCATCACCCAGATGGGCCAGCAGGTGGCGCAGCGGTTGGGCCTGTGCACTATTGGCCGCGCCATGAACCGGCGTTTCTTGTGCTACAGCGGGGTCCACCGTCTATTGCTGCAACCGGGGCTGGCTGGCTAACGCAGCCTCGATGATCTCCAGCGCATACTGGGCTAGCGGCGACTGGGCGCTGCCCGGTCGCTGGACGGTGCCGATAAAGCCACTCACCGTGTGTTCGGGCAGGGGCACTGCCGCTAACTTGTCAGCCCAGCGGACGCGCAGACTCTCATTCCAAGCCGTGATGGTGACCAGATCGGTCTTGGCCACCACGTCCAGCAGCGTGGTCAACGAGTTGGTGGTCAGTGTTTGCGTGAGGTGTTTGCCGCCAAACTCCCCCAGACGCCGGTCTGCCAGCGGGTGGCTCGGCAAAATGCCCGAGGCGGACGCATAGCCATAGCGCTGCAAATCAGCCAGTTGCGGCTGCGCCAGGGTGGTCAAGGGGTGGCCCTGACGCACCAGCGCGACCAGGGTCTCTTCCAACAAGACCTTGCTTTGCAAGGGTGGTGGCACGCCGTTGGCCACACCGGCGATCACAAAATCCAGCTGACCCTGGGTCAAGCGCTCGTACAAGTCCACGTTAATGGCGGTGTAAAACTCGATCTTGGCAGCAGGTCGGTCCACCAGCAGGCGCGGGAACAAGGCGTCGCGTACCAGGTCTGCGACCATGTGGCCGACCCCAATGCGCACGCGGCCAATCGCGCCAGAGGCGAGTTGACTCATCTCTGCCGCCGTGTCGGCCAGCAGCGTAGCCACCCCAAGCAAGCGCGTGTTCAGTGCGTCGCCGATCGGTGTCAGCGTCATGCCCCGCGCGCTGCGCTCGAACAGTCTTGCGCCCAGCCGCCGCTCCAGTCCTTGCAGACTACGGGTCAGTGCGGGCTGGCTGATGTCCAGGGCCTGGGCCGCCCGCGCCAAGTTGCCATGCTCGGCAATACCCAGAAAGTGTATGGAAGGTCTATCAAGCATGGGGATGCAGTGAAGTTATGGCAGCATGCATTTTAAGTATTGCATCCTGCCGTTTATGCCTTCAGAATTGACCTGCAGCAACGCCACAAGGTGTCACAGTTTTTGAATGTGAGATGACGATGAATCCTATTTTGTTTGCTATCCCAGTTTTCATGGCCTTTGTTGGCCTGGAGGCCTGGCTGGCCTGGCGCCGTGGCCTCAAGGTCTACCGCCTGCACGACGCGCTGACCAGCATCAACATTGGCGCCATGAGCGAGACCATTCGGGCTTTGCTCAAGCTACTGAGCGTGGCCGTCTACGCCCTGGTGGTGGAGCGGGTGGGGGCCTTCAGCTGGGACCTCAAGAGCCCCTGGGTCTGGATTCTGGCGTTTTTCATGTACGACTTCTTCTACTACTGGGCGCACCGCAGCGGCCATGAGGTCAACCTGTTGTGGGCCGCGCATGTGGTGCACCATTCCAGTGAAGACTACAACCTGTCGACCGCACTGCGCCAGTCCTCCACCAACCAGGTGTTCTACTGGCTGTTTTACCTGCCCATGGCCATCGTGGGCATCCCGGTCACCGTGTTTGTGATCATTGCCCTGATCAGCGTGGTGTACCAGTTCTGGAGCCACACCCAGTTGGTGGGCAAGTTGGGCTGGGCCGACCGGGTGTTTGTGACACCGTCCAACCATCGTGTTCACCATGGCCGCAATGACTATTGCCTTGACAAAAACTACGGTGGCACCCTGATCATTTGGGACCGGCTGTTTGGTACCCATGTGGCCGAGCGGGATGACGAACCCGTCGTTTATGGGACTTTGGTGCCGCTGCAAAGCTGGAACCCGCTCTGGGGCAATCTCAAAAATTACGTCAATATCTGGCGCCAGGTGCGGAGCACTTCCGGTTGGTCCAACAAGCTGATGCGTGTGTTTGCACCGCCCGGTTGGAGCAGCGCTGACGCGCCAGCCCCCTTGATCACGCCAGTGGCGTCGTTCAGCCGCTTTGACACGCCGGCGCTGAAGTGGCAGCAGGTGTATGGTTTGCTGGCCTCAGCAGTGGTCTTTGGCCTGCTGATCCATCTGCTGATCGCGGCGCCCAACCTCAGCGTGCCGCAGCGGGCAGCCTATGCGGCCTTGCTGGTGCTGCACGCGGTGGGCATGGCCTGGGTGTTTGAGGGCAAGCCTTGGGCCCTGCACTTTGAGGCCGCACGCGCCACGCTGGTGTTTGGTGCGCTGGCGGCCGGACTGTGGCTCGGGCCGGTGGCGCTGCCGGCTCAAGTGGCGGCGATTGCCGTCCTGGCGCTGTCACTGGTGGTGCTGGCGCAGGCCCGCGCTGAACGCGCTCGTCTGGGTATGCCGATGACCGGGGTGACAGGGATGGCCGCATGAACTGGCAGGCCGGCGGCGATGGGCTGCTGGCGCTGGCAGCCTTTTGGGTGGTGCTGGGGCCGGGCCGACGCCTGCCTGCCGTGCAACTGGCGTGCCTGCTCTTAGGCAGTGCTGCGGTCTTGGGCACCTTGCGCTTTTCCGGGGTGTTGCCCTTGCCGCAGTTGCATCAGTTTATGTCTTTGCTCGGCGCTGGCGTGGGTTTGCCCTTGCTCGCGCTGGCTTTGGTGGCGCCAGATGGCGCCGTGGCGTCTGAGCGTCGTTACACCTGGATTTTTGCCGTGGTGGCGGCGGTGCTTTGCGTGCTTCTGGGGGTGGTGGCCGGGCTCAAGCTATGGGGCTCGGTCTGCGCTTTTGCCTCAGCACTCGCTATTGCGGCCGTAGCGGCACGTCGCCGTGACCTGTTGGCGCTGGGCGCTGGCATCTGCATGGTGCTGGCCTTTGCCACCTTTGCCGCCCAAGTGAGCGCGGGTCCGCTGCGGCCCGGTGAGTTTTTGCATGTCGGCCTGGCCTTGGCCATGCTGCTGCTGGGGCGGTGGGCAACCTTCCGTCATTCCCGCCCCCTTCCGTAATTCCCGCATCTTTTTCGTCATTCCCGTCCCCGATCAGGTCGAGGGCAGGCTGCGGCGGGACTCCATGAAGTCGTGGACCCCTGTGGTAGCCGGGGATGGCGTGCCTGATTCCGCTCATGTCCCCCGGATGTAGCAGCCTGACCGGCTGCTACATCCTCCTCCTTGACTTCGCTGCATCAGGCACGCCATCCCCTCCCTGCTTGGTATAGACCGAGTACCTCAATGCGGGGCCCCAATGCTGGAGCGCCAAGATCGTCAAGGTGGTGACGGGCTGAGTGGCGGAGCGAGGTCAAGGAGGAAGACACGGGGGCCCGCAGGGCGCCCGTGTCTGGGGGACACGAGCGCAGTCGCTCGGCCCGGCACCGCCTTGACCGGCCAGACAAATGCTTGAGCCAGCCAATGCATTTCGCTTAAAAAATCAATATTGATAGCATACGAGACAACGGCATCAAGGCTTTCAGCCGCATTTACCACTTATTTCGCAACTCGCGCAGCGTGCGGAACACGGTCTCTGCATCAGGTTTGGGCGGCAGCTCGGGCACGGCCTGGCGCAGGCCGGCCATCACGCTGGCGCTGTCCAGCCTGAAGAAAGTGTTGTGGGCATGCTCCTGCGCCAGCGTGGTCACCACAGAGTTGGCCGGGTCGTGGCCGCTCACGCTGGGCAGCAGCGCTTGTGCGGCGGCGTTGTCGGGCTCGCGCGATAGGGTGAACTTCAGGTTGGTCTCGATGTAATCGTGCCCCGGGTAGAGCCGGGTGTTGCCGGGTAGCCGCGCCAACTGCTCGGCGAAGGTGCGGTAGAGCGCGCTGGTGTCGCCACCGTTGTGGGTGTTGCCGGCGCCGGCATTGAACAGCGTGTCGCCAGAAAACAGCGCCGGCTGCTCGGTGTGGGCAAACAGGCAGATGTGGCACATCGTATGACCGGGCGTATCCAGGCACTCCAGCTCCACCGTCTTGCCCACCTTGATCACATCACCGGCTTGCACACCCCGGTCCACCCCGCTGATGCGCCCGCCGGCCTTGTGGTGCGCAATCACCTTGGCGCCAGTGGCCGCCACCACCGCCGCGTTGCCGCCGGTGTGGTCGGCATGCTCGTGGGTGTTGAGCAGCTGCGTGATCTGCCATCCCTTGACCCGCGCGGGTGCTAGGCACTTTTCGTGGTCCAACGGGTCGATCGCCAGTGCCTCGCCGGTCTCTGGGCAGGCAATCAGGTAGTTGTAGTTACGGTAGGCGTTACCGGTCCAGATGCGTTCGACAAGCATGGGGGATCTCCTTGAGGGCTGAACCATACCTCAAATCCCGGCCTGCATACGGAGCTCTACCTTCGGTGCTAACCTAGCCCCATGAACATTTCTTTTTGGCAACTGGGCAGCCGCACTCTGTGGCGCGACCTGCGCTCGGGCGAATTGCGCCTGCTGGTGCTGGCGGTGACGCTGGCGGTGGCGGCTCTCACGGCCGTCGGCTTTTTTGCTGACCGCTTGCAGGGCGGCATGCAGCGCGATGCGCGGCAGCTGCTGGGTGGTGACGC
>CALPLW020000223.1 GCA_943324505.2 Comamonas sp. lk | reverse complement strand
GCTGTCACAGTCAAAACGGTTTTCGACGGGCAAGCCACATCAGACCGGCGCTTGTTTCGTAAACCAAGGTTTCCAACGATGTCCCCCCGGGGGACTTTCACAAAGCCAACCGTAGAGGTTGGCTTTTTTTTGGGCGCCCAGCATGGGCGCACTCCTGGAGGTGCAAGTCCTCCCGCGAGCTGGTCACAGTGAGCGAAGTGAAGCGCAACTGCATAAGGGCGACCGAGTGTGGGAAGGAAGCGTGGAGCATAAATTGTGAGCCGATGGACAAGAACCGGATATAAGGCGTTGCCGCCCAAGGCGAGCGGGCATGAAACCGCAAAGCTTTTGTGACCAAGGGTTGGGCGGCGTAAATCCGGCGGCTGTGCAATGAAGGAGTGCGTTCTTACCTGGGGAGATCTCGCCTGATGCCTGAAAGGGCGACAGTGCGAACTGGAGCGAGAAGTCAGCAGAGGTCGTAGTAGTTCGAGTAGGCAGCCGATGAGGTGCCGCCAAAAGGACGAAGGACCGAACGAGAGTGAGTAAACCCAGGACATGGAGATGTCAAAGGTCATGCGTCAGATGCCGGAGCAATCCGGGCGGGTGGGCGTAGCGCACGGTGAAGCCGTGCGTGATCCCATCAGCGACGAAACCTGCGACCCGCTCCACGAACACCGGGATACAGGGTCGGTAAAGTCGATGGCAGGCACAGGTGGCCTGCTGGAGAGTGCGCTGACGAGACAGAACCTGCAAGCGGCCTGGAAACGGGTCAAGGCCAACAAAGGTGCTGCCGGGGTGGACGGACTCGACATCGAGCAAACCGCCCAGGTCATACGCCAGAGCTGGCCCGACATCCGCCAAAGTCTGTTGGCAGGACAGTACCGGCCCAGTGCGGTACGCAAAGTAATGATTCCCAAACCCGACGGGAGTCAGCGAGAGCTGGGCATCCCTACGGTGCTGGATCGACTGATCCAGCAAGCACTGCTGCAAGTGCTACAACCCCAGATCGACCCCACCTTTAGCGAGCACAGCCACGGGTTTCGTCCGGGGCGGCGTGCGCACGATGCGGTAAAGGCCGCTCGGGGCTACGTCCAATCGGGCAAACGCGTGGTGGTGGACGTGGACCTGGCCAAATTCTTTGACCGGGTCAACCACGACATCCTGATCGACAGACTCAGAAAACGCATTGAGGATGTTGGAGTAATCCGGCTGATTCGGGCCTACCTGAACGCGGGGATCATGGCGGGCGGGGTGGAGAGCGAGCGCCACATGGGCACGCCGCAAGGCGGGCCACTGTCGCCGTTACTGGCCAACGTGCTGCTGGACGAAGTGGACCAGGCGCTGGAGGCGCGGGGCTACAGCTTCGCGCGCTACGCCGACGACTGCAACGTCTATGTGGGCAGTCACAAAGCTGGCCAGCGGGTGATGGCGCTGCTTGGTAAGTTGTACGCCGGCTTGAAGCTTCAGATCAACGAAGCTAAGAGCGCGGTGACCAGTGCCCTGGGGCGCAAGTTCTTGGGGTACGCGCTGTGGGTGGCCAAGGGCAGAGAAGTCAAATATGCAGTGGCCCACAAGGCGCTGGATAACTTCAAGGCCCGCATCCGTCAGCTCACGCGCCGCTCAGGTGGGCGCAGCATAACCCAAGTGGTTGAGAAGCTCCGGCCCTACGTGCTGGGCTGGAAGGCGTACTTCGGGATGGCGCAAACACCAAAAGTCTGGCGAGAGCTGGACGAATGGCTGCGCCATCGCCTGCGCGCCATCCAGCTCAAGCATTGGAAGCGGCCCAATACGATCTACCGCGAGCTCAAAGCGCTTGGTGCGAACGACAATGTTGCCAAACGGGTAGCGGCGAACAGCCGTCGCTGGTGGCGCAATAGTGCCAAGCTGCTGAACAGCGTGCTGACCATCGCTTACTTTGATAACCTGGGACTACCCCGACTGTCATGACCTCAAACTCTCGAACCGCCCGGTGCGGACCCGCATGCCGGGTGGTGTGGCAGGGGCGCAGCCTAGAGTGGCTGCCCCCTATGCCGATTGTGGGGTCGATGCTCTGGGTATAAGCTGTTGGGTGTTCTGTGAAACCTGATGTGCCGCAATTGAAGCAATGGCACCCACACTTACTCACCATGGAGTCCCTCATGAAACCATCGACGATGCTATTCGCAACCCTTTTTCTGGCAGCCTCAGCCCAAATGGCTGGCGCGCAGACGCCGGTTGAGCCGGCCAAGCCGGTTCGGCAGACCTTGCAGCCAGGCAAGTACAACGCCATCACCGACGTGCCGGGCATCGAGGTAGGCAATTTTGAGCAACGATTTACCGGCACCACCGTGGTGCTGGCGCCCAATGGTGCGGTCGGTGGCGTTGATGTCCGAGGCTCTGCACCCGGCACGCGTGAGACCGACTTGCTGGACCCGACCAATCTGGTGGACAAGGTGGATGCGGTGGTGCTGACTGGTGGCAGCGCCTATGGGCTGGCCACTGCGCATGGCGTGATGCTGTGGCTGGAAGAGAAAAAGCGTGGCTGGAACGTGGGCCGAGGCAACGTGGTGCCCATCGTCCCGGCGGCGGTGCTGTTTGATCCGGGCCGCTTTGGCCGCGCCTTCAATGACCGACCCACCGAAGAGTTTGGCCGTCGGGCCGCCGAGGCTGCTTCTGCCGGGCCGGTAGCCATGGGCAATGTGGGTGCGGGCGCCGGTGCCGTGGCGGGTGGCCTCAAGGGCGGGCTGGGTACCGCCAGTGTGGACCTGGGCAACGGCGTGATCGTCGGTGCCATCGTGGCGGTCAATGCAGGCGGCTCCACCGTCAACCCAGCCACGGGTGAGTTTTATGCCAAGTACCTGGAGCTCAATGGCGAGTTTGGCCCACTCAAAGTGCCTTTTGCGCAAGGCGCAGGTACAGGTGAACAGCTGGCCCTGGCGGCCAGTGAGCCGGTCAAGAACACCACCATTGCTGTGGTTGCGACCAACGTCAAACTCACCAAAGCTCAGGCCAAGAAAATTGCCGAAATGGCGCAAGATGGGCTCGCCCGTGCCATTCGGCCTGCCCACACCATGTTTGACGGCGACACAGTCTTCGCCCTGGGCACCGGCCTGCTGGATCTGGACACCCTCAAGCAGCAGGCCGCCTGGGGATTCACGCCCGCCAACGTCAATGCCTTGGGCGCCGCTGCGGCTGATGCCTTGGCCCGCGCCATCGTGCGGGCAATGCTCAGCGCAGAGACTGTTGGCACCACGCCGGCTTACCGGGACCGTTTCCCCGGCGCTTTTGGCAACTGATGCCAATGGTCCAACGCAGCATGTCAATCTGACCTCCCGGCCATACCTATCGAAGCGTTGAGACCAACTGGTTGGAGCGCGCCAGTGACTCTGACACCTTGCAAATCACCATGTGTTCAAAGCGTGTGACCAGCTCGGGCAGCTGGGCACGCATACGCGCCAGTTCCAATTTGCTCAGTATGTAGGCGGATGACGGCACGCTGGCCTGGATCGATGCAGTCCGTGCCTTGCCGGTGTAAAGCGCCATCTCACCCACCATGGCGCCGACGCTGATTTTTGCCAACCGGCGTCCTGGCTTGCTGTTCCAGGGCTTGATCACATCGAAGCTGCCGCTATTCACAAAATAGACGGCGTCGGACAACTCGCCCTCATGGCACAGCATGTCACCCCTCTCAAACTGCCTGAGGTCGCAGTAGCTGCGGAACACCTCTCGGTCAGCCACATTGTCTAGAAAATCAAAGCAACTGGCCTTATAGCTCGCCACCACATTGCTGCTGAGGATGCGTTCCTCTGCCGCCTCAAGCGCCAGGTCCAGCACCTGGAAGAAGCTCACCTGGCCGAGCAGCGAGCCATCCTCAAGTAGCGACCGCTGTAAATCCCAGTCTGATACGGGGTGGACAAAATAAAAGTGAAGGGGCAAGTCCGCATAACGCCGCAAAATACGCTGAAATGCCGAGATCGCCGACCGGTCGATGCCATTGACCAGGGTGAAATCCATGACGATCGCCTCCAACGTCTCCATCTTCATAGTCTGAAAAACGGCATCAATTTTTTTGGCTGATCCAAAGAAAATATAACCTTCCAACCGATAGACGACGGTTCTGCCGGCACGCGCTGACAGTGTCTCTACCTCTTGGCGAGGCCGGACAACTGAACTCGGAAGGGCAGAAAGATCTGTCGTGAGGTTGGCCAGGGGGATATGGCTATAGGCCACAGCAAAGACGATGCAAGAGATGATGGTGCCCGCAGCAAACCCCACCAAATAACCATAGTTGGCGACCAAGACGACGATCAAGACAATTTGCGCCAATTCGTGCCAATTGACCGCGGTGATTTGGTCCCACAGCCACTTCTTGAGCATGTTCAGTCCCAGGAACATGACCAGTGCACCTAAAGCGGCTTTGGGTACATACGCAATCAGCCCGCTTGCGCCCACCAGCATCGCCAGGCAGACGGCAGACGCAATCACGCCAGACATCGCCCCACCGCCCACAGCTCGATTCAGGGACGTGCGCCCGATCGAGACAATGCCCACGAACCCGCCCAAAAGCGCTGAAAGCCCAGTCGAAGCCGCATGGGCTTTGAGCAAACGGTCCAGATCGAATTCTTTCTTGAAATCACGCTCCAAACTCGCCAATGACACCAATATCGCCAAGGTGCCGACAAAACTGATGACCAACATCACTGGAAGCTCAGAAACCAGCGTTCGCCAGTCAAGCCACTCCACCGTCAAGCTCCATGGTGGTCGCCATACCAGGTCATCAAGCCCGTGGAACATCCAGGTCTCGCGGGGACACGCTGTGGCGGGGCAGATACCGTATGCCAGCGCCACATTCACCAGGAGTGACGCTGACAACATCACCAGCGGTATCAAGCGTGCTGCAGACACCCGCCTCGCCAATCCGTAAAGGGCGAGCAAAACAGCCAAAGCCAATCCCAACTCTGGCCGGTTCGGATGCTCCAGAAGAGCGGTCAGGCCACTTCGACTGAGCGGCGTGCCTGAAATGATGTCAAGCGCGCTGCTGCAGATCAGCCATCCGTTGGAAGCCAGGAAACCTGCCGTCACCGAAAACGGTATGAAGCGAACCAGTCCAGCCAATCTAAAACGCCCCAGCGCATAGAACGACACCGCGCAGACCACCGACGTGAGAAACAATGTGGCCAAGGCAAGGTTGACGGTACGAAGCTCTGCGAACTGCATGGCGCTGATGGTTGCGAGCAACCCCGCCAGCACGGAAGTGGTGCTGGAATCTGGTCCACTGATGAATCTGCGTTCTTCGGACAGCAGGCCGAACAGCGCGCCCACCACCGCTGTGACAATGGCTGCGGCAATCCCAATGCCAACGTATGGCGCCAACGGCCCCGAAAACAGCATGGCTCCGTAGGAGATGGCGTAAATGACTGCGCTCAAGCCGATGGTGATTCCGGCAGCAGATTGGCGTGCCAGCCATGGCAAATTAAAGCCGGATACACCAAGTGGGTTGCTCATGGGCAGCAATTTTCTTGCAGATTTATGACAGTGGTGCCACCTCCACCAGGCAATCGTAAAACGTCGGCGCGCGTCCCAAGTCGGTCAGCTGCTGGCTGGTGAGTTGGTTCACATTGGTGCCATCCATCCCGAATTTGCGCCACCACACACCCAGGCCATGCACCACGCCGGGCCGGGCTCGGGCTGACACCACCAGTCGGCAGTGGTGCGCTCCGCGCTGGTTAAAGACCCGCACCGTGGCGCCATCGTCCAGGCCGCGCGCCGCCGCATCCGCAGCGTGCATCTCCAACAGCGGCTCGCCCTCGATGTCGCGCAGGCTCTGCACATTCACAAAGCTCGAATTAAGAAAATTGCGTGCCGGCGGCGAGATCATTGCCAGCGGGTAGTTGGCAGACGAGCCCGGCGCCTCATGGTTGGGCAGGTAGTCGGGCAGGCCGTCCAGCCCCTGCGCCGCCAGCCGCGGACTGAAAAACTCGCACTTACCCGAGGGCGTAGGGAACTGACCCTTCGCAAAAGGCGCCTCCACCTGCGTCACCGGCGCAAAGCCCTTTGCCAGCAGCGCCTCAAAGTCCACGGCATCGCCATAGGCCAGTCGGCACAGCGTCTGGTCGTTCTCGGTAAATTCAGGCTCGGTGAAGCCCATGCGCTGCGCCAGCTCCCGAAATATCTGGGTGTTGGTGCGGGCCTGGCCCAGTGGCTCAATGGCGGGCCGGTTCAGCAGCGCGTCTGTGTGGCCGTAGCCGGCGTGCACGTCCCAGTGCTCCAGCTGGGTGGTGGCGGGCAGCAGGTAGTCGGCATAGTCGGCGGTGTCGGTCTGAAAATGCTCCAGCACCACAGT
>CALPLW020000222.1 GCA_943324505.2 Comamonas sp. lk | reverse complement strand
TTGTGGCGAGGTCGTTTTTCAAGTTTAATTTGCCCAACAGGCAGGGCCTGAATGTATTCGAATTCAATCTCCCAGGAGTCCAAGATGAAACGTCGTGAAATTCTTCAGGCTACGGCCGCCGGCATGGGCGGCGCATTGGCGCCCTGGGCCTTGGCACAGGGCACTGGCGCGCTCAAATCCGGCAAACCCTATGCCGGCACCGAAGTCAACCTGCTGACGGTGGTGGCGCCCCAGTTCAAGGCCCATGAGGACCGGCTGGGCGAGTTCGAAGCGCTCACCGGTATCAAGGTGAAATACCAGTACGTGCCGTTCGCCAGCACGCGCGAAAAACTCACCGCCGAATTGGTGGGACAGAGCGCGCAGTACGACGTGCTGAGCACCATGGACGTCTGGGGCCCATCGATGTACCAGCTGTTTGAACCGCTGAACACCATGCTGGCTGAGAAGAAAATCGACATGGACTCGCGCTACCCCTACGCTCACCTGCGCGCGGCCCGCGATGGCAATGGCAACGGCAAGAACATCCTGGGTTTCCCGATCCGCGGCCATGTGCAACTGATGTTTTACCGCCGAGACATTTTCGAAAAGCTCGGCCTGAAGGCGCCCGGCACCTGGGACGACATGGTCGAAGCCGGCAAGCTGATCACCGCCAAAACCGACCTGTCCGGTGTGGCCATGTACTACGGCAAGACGGCTGGGCAGAACCTGATGATCTGGTTCAACTACCTGTGGGGCGCGGGTGGCGACCTGCTTGACGCCGAGGGTCAGCCGGCCTTCAACAGCCCGGCGGGCATTGCTGCAACGCAGGCCTACATCGATGTCATGCTCAAGCACAAGGCGGCACCGGCGGCATCGGCCTCGTTCAATGAAACCGATGCCGTCAACTCAGTGGCGCAGGGTAAGTCGGCGATGGTGCCCGTCTGGTGGTGGCGTTATGCCAGTCTGGTCGACCCCAAAGTCTCCACGCTCAAGCCCGAGCAAGTGGCCTTCGCGCCGCTGCCCAGCATGCCGGGCAAGCCGAACACCACCTATACCAACACCTGGTTTTACGGGATCAACCGTAATTCCAAGAAAAAAGCGGCGGCCATGGAGTTCCTGACCTGGCTGTCCCAGCCCGAGATCGAACGCGGTGTGTTGCTGGACAAGTCCTTGAATGAGGTGGTCGCTATGCAGACCAAAAACCTGCTCGATGCCGACGTCAACGCGCGCTTCAACGGCATGCATGCGTTTGGCGCCCAGGCCCTCAAAGGGGCCAAGGGCACGCCTCTGTTTCCGCAGTGGCCGCAGGTCAGCGATGTGCTGGAGGCAAGCATCAGTGAGTTGGCCTCGGGCAAGGGTCAGGTCAAACCTGCGCTCGACGATGCGGCAGCGCGCGTGCGCAGGGCAATGCGCGCCTGATGACCTTCGCCTGTTTCTTGCCACGGCCTGAGAGGCTGCACGGAACAGGGCTGGCCGCGGCATGAAGTCGTGGCCGACCCACTGGGTGCTGCTGGCGCCCGCGCTGCTGTTCGTGGGCGCTATGGCGCTGTTTCCGCTCGGCTACTCGCTGATCCTGAGTTTCCGTCAGTGGAAGCTGGCCCGCAGTAGCACGGCTGGCGACTTTGTCGGCTTGTCCAACTACATCAACCTGCTCACCGATGACCCGGATTTTCTGGAGGCTGTGCGGGTTACTGGCATCTTCATCACCGCGGATGTGCTGCTGACGCTGGCGGTCGCGCTGGGCGGGGCGCTGCTGCTACACCGCGCCGGGCGCCTCAACTCGCTGGCCCGTACTTTATTGATCTTGCCATTTGTCATGAGCCCGGCGTTGATCGGAATCTCCTTCCGGTTTTTCCTGAATGCCGAATATGGGGTGCTGGCGCATGTGATCGGCGTGCTGGTGCCGCCCATGAAAGACACGGTCTGGCTGGCCGATGGGAGGCTGTCCATGGTGGCGATTGTGGTGGCGGACGTTTGGCATTGGGCGCCCTACATGACCCTGGTGATGCTGGGCGGTCTGGCGTCCATTCCGGCCGAGACCCAGGAGGCAGCCCGGGTTGATGGCGCCTCGGGCTGGGCGGTGTTCCGAGACATCACTTGGCCGCAATTGCTGCCGGTGGTAAGCGTGGTGCTGGTGCTCAAGACGGTGTTTGCGCTCAAAGCCTTCGACACTCTCTACACCTTGACTAACGGCGGCCCAGGCAATTCCACCAAGACGCTGGCCTATTTTGTTTACGAGCAGGGCTTCAACTACTACGACATGGGCTATGCGGCGGCGGCAGCTTACCTGCTTACTGCCGTGCTGCTGGTGCTGGCGGGCTTCTACCTGCGCCTGGTGTTTGCGAAGGCGCGCTGACGTATGACTGTCCAGACTCTTCCTTCTGCGCCGTCGTCGGCCCTGGTGCCGGGCTACCTGATGCCAGGCCCCGAGCGCGCACGCCATTGGCTCGGCCAGTTGCTGGTGTTCATCGGCATCACTGGCATCCTGCTGCCGATTGCCTGGATTGCGCTGACCGCCTTCAAGGTGCCGCGAGACGTTTACTCGCTCAATGCCGCGCTGTGGTTCAGTCCGACGCTGGACAACCTGCAAACGGTTTTCCAGCGCCCCTGGCACTTGGGTGACAAGATCATCAACAGCCTGGTGGTGGCGGGTGGCACCGTGCTGCTGGCGATCCCGATGGCGACCATGGCCGCCTACGCGTTTTCGCGCTTTGACTTCCGCTTCAAGCGGACCGTGTTTCTGGTGGTGATCGCCTCGCAGTTCATCCCGGCGGCGGTGATCGTGTTGCCCTACTTTTTGATGTTCAAGGAGCTGGGCCTGCTTGACACCCGCAGCGCGCTGGTGCTGGTCAATATGTCGATCGTGCTGCCCTACGCTGTCTGGATGCTCAAGGGCTTCATCGACGCCGTGCCGCTGGAGATCGAGGAGTCGGCCATGGTCGACGGGGCGCACCGGGCCCGTGTGATTGCCGAAATCGTGGTGCCGGCGGCCTGGCCCGGCATCGTGACGGCCGCGGTGTTCAGCTTCACCCTGACCTGGAATGAATTTTTGTTTGCGCTGATCATCAGCAAGCAGAATGCCCTCACGCTGCCGATTGGCCTGATCGGATTCCGCACCGAGCGCGGCGACCTGTGGGAGCTGATGGCAGCCGGCGGCATTCTCATCACGGCGCCGATGTTTATCATTTCGCTGCTGGTTCAAAAACAATTCATCCAGAGCCTGACAGCAGGCTCGGTGCGCTAGGCCCCAGGCCAACTCCAACATGACCCAGATCTCGCTGCGTGGTTTGCACAAGAGCTTCGGCGCCACCCAGGTGGTGCGCGACCTCAACCTGGAGATCGCCGACCGCGAATTCCTGGTGCTGCTCGGGCCGTCGGGCTGCGGCAAGACCACCACCATGCGCATGGTGGCCGGGCTGGAGCAGGCCACCCACGGCGAGATCGCCTTTGACGGCCGGCGCGTCAACGAGGTGCCGACCCGCCAGCGCGACGTGGCCATGGTGTTCCAGAATTACGGTCTTTACCCTCACATGACGGTGGCCGAGAACATTGCCTACCCGCTCAAGCTGCGTGGCGTGCGCGAGCCCGAGCGCCAGGCGGCGGTGCTGCGGGCGGCAGAGCGGGTTGAGCTCGGGCCCTACCTACAGCGGCGCCCGCGTGAGCTCTCGGGTGGCCAGCGCCAGCGCGTGGCCCTGGCCCGCAGCATCGTGCGCAAGCCGCAGGTGTTTTTGATGGATGAGCCACTGAGCAACCTCGATGCCAAGTTGCGCGTGGCCATGCGTGCCGAGATCAAGCACCTGGCCTATGAGCTGCAGGTGACCACGCTCTACGTGACGCATGACCAGATCGAAGCCATGACGCTGGCCAACCGGGTGGCCATCATGAAGGACGGCGTCATCATCCAGCTGGCCGCGCCCGAGGTTATCTACGCGGACCCGGTCAACTTATACGTGGCCGGCTTCATTGGCAGCCCGTCGATGAACCTTATTGAGGTGCAGGTCGATGACCGGGGTGTTAGAACCTCCACCGGGCTGCACTTGGCCCTGACGGCGCCCCGCGCGGGAGCCCTGACGCTGGGGGTGCGGCCCGAGGACATGCGCATCAGCCAGGGGCCTGATACGCAGTTTTCGGCGGAACTGTTCGCCTTTGAGCTAATGGGCGATTCGACCATGATGACCTTCAAGCTGGGTCACACTAACGTGGCGGTCAAGGGCGACAAGAGCCTGCGGCTCAAAATCGGGGATCGCCTGGGTGTTGCCTTCGAGCCCGCCAGCGCGTATTGGTTTGACACCACCACCGGGCTGCGGATCCGTACCCACCATTGATTTGAGACCACCCCCATGTTGACCGAAGCCCAAATCCGCGAACGTTTTATCCCCTTCAGCAGCCTGCGCTACAGCACCGAGGCCTTCATCGACTACCGCATTCCGGGTTGCGCGCCCAAGAAGAACTACGCCCTGATCGGGCCTGGCGTCTCGCAGAACCCGAACCAGCCGGTGAGCCTGCGCGAAAAGCATGGTTTCCAGGTGGGTGGTGTGGCCATGCCACCGGGCAAGATCAACCCGCCGCACATGCACTTCACCGCCGAAGTCTTCATCTGCACCAAAGGCCGCTGGGACCTGCACTGGGGCTTCAACCCCGACCCCCTTAAAGCCGAGATCGGCCCCGGCGACATCGCCAGCATGCCGACCTGGATCTACCGCGGCTTTCAGAACGTGGGTGACGACGAGGGCTTCATGTTCACCGCACTCGGCCAGGACGACACCGGCGGCATTCTCTGGGGCCCGCAGACCCTGCAAGCGGCTCGGGAGCAGGGCGTGCACCTGACCGAAGACTACCGGATCATCGACGAGCAACTCGGCCAGACCTGGGACGAGCAGACCATGCGCCGGCTGCAACCCATGACGCCCCAGGAGATCTCGCAGCTGCGCCGCTGGACGCCCGAGCAGATGGGCCAGCGCGTGGTGCGGCACGCCGACTTGCAGTGGTCAGCCCGCGCCCTGCTTGACGCCGCGCTGCCCGGCTGCGGCGCCCAACTCGCGCCGGTGATCGGTTTGGGCCTGAGCCAAGACCGTAACCACCAAGCGCCGATTGGCAACGCGCACGGCTTCTCCATCGAGTGGCTCAAAATCCCGGCCGGCGGCCAGGTGTCGCTGCACCGCCTGGACTGCAAGCAGGTGCTCACGGTGCACCGGGGTGCGGTGGCCATTGAGGTATCAAATCAGGCCCTAGCCCCCGTGGATATTGAAGGTAATGCTATTACATCAATAGCAAACGGCCATACCGAGGGCTGGGACAGCTTTGCCATGCCGGCCGATGTCTGGCGCTGCTACCGCAACATCGGTGACACTCAGGCGCTGGTGCTGCTGATGACGCCGGGCGATGGTCGCAAGCCCATCGACTGGGCGCCGGCAGTGCAAGCGCGCGCGGCCGAGGCCGGTGACGTCATCGACGCCAACGGTTACCTCGCCCTCAAACGTTTCACAGACAGGTCTCAACGATGAACACCGCAGCACTGGGCCAGTGCCGCAAATCAGTGGCTGGACGAGTCAGGAAACAGCTGGGCTGAGCCGCGCTCAATCAGCGCGCCTGGTACGAGAACGCGCGGCTGGACGACGGGTGTGTCATCCAGGGCGTCGCGAAACAGGCGCGCCGCAGTGACGGCCATCTCCTTGAACGGCTGTCGCACCGTGGTCAGCAGGTAGGCCGGTCGCTGGCCGGAGGGAATGTCGTCAAAGCCGACCACCGACACATCACGCGGAACCCGCAGCATCAGCGCAAAGCGTGCCGCGTCCAACACTCCCAGCGCCATGGCGTCATTGGCGCAAAACACCACTTCCGGGCGCCGTTCTGCCGTCTGCCCAGAGGTGATGCCCAGCAGCTGCAGCCCGGCGGTGTGGCCTGACTCGTAGTGGTAGTCACCCTCGTAACTTGGCACTGGCCCCACGCCAAGCTCGGCCAGCCGCCCCAAAAAGCTGTCGACCCGCAGCATTGACACCGGGGCGTCGGCCGGCCCGGTAACCACGGCAAAGCGCCGGTGGCCTGCCGTATAAAGCCGTGCGGCCAGCAGTGCGGCGGCACTCGCATGGTCGCAGGCCACCTGCAGTGCATCGGGGTCGGTGCTGTGCCGGTTAAACAACACCACCGGTCGCTGGCGCACGCGCGCTTGCGCCAGGTCATGCTTTGACAGGCTAACGCCAGACACCACACCGTCCACGCCAAAGGCCAGCGCTTTGTCCAGTGCCGTGCCCCCGTCGTCTTCGTGGGTGCATGGGAACAGCAGCGGCTGGAACCCCTGCTCGAGCAGGGCCTGAGCCAGCACGATCAGCAGGTCAGGCGTATCGCGCAGCGTAGCCTCGG
>CALPLW020000221.1 GCA_943324505.2 Comamonas sp. lk | reverse complement strand
GTCATGGGCCTGCAGCGCATGCTCGGCGCTGATGGCCGCTGCGTTGGCTGCCAGGTTGGCCTGGGTCAGCATCACCCCCTTGGGTTGCCCGGTGGTGCCGGAGGTGTACATCAGCAGCGCCATGGCGTCAGGCAGCGGGGCCGGCAGGTCGGCCTCAGTCTCGGGCCAGCCGTGGTGGTCCGGCGCGCTCACCAGCACGCCGATGTTGCGAGGAATGTCCTGCAGCAGCGCGCGCACCGGGGCCTCCCAATCTGGGCTGACGATCACCAGGCTGCAGTCGCTGTGATCAAGCACGTAGCGCATCTGGTCCGCCTGTGACAGCAGGTTGACCGGGTTGACGCACCAGCCGCCATGCATTGCGCCCAGCAGCCACTGCAGCGTCGCCAGACCGTTGGGCATGACCAGCGACACCGTATCGCCTGGCACGCTGCCTTGCGCCAGCAGCAGCGCCGAAACCTGTCGGCAGCGCTGGGCCAGCGTGCGGTAATTCAGGCTTGGCCCACCGTCGCAGTCGACGGCGTAGATGGCATCTGGCTGAAGGCGGGCCTGATGCGCAACCAGGGCGTGGACCGTTGACCTCATCCGCGTCCGTACTTGTCGAAAAACGTACCGAAAATAGCCTGTTCAGTCGGGATGTTTTCCGGGATGGGGCGCGAAATGCGGGTGATGTTGAGGTAGTGCCGGTAGTTCAGGTTGTCTGAAAAGTTGTTTTTGCCCCAGGTGCCGCAGCCCATGGACAGCGAAAACGGCAGGCCGTTGTCAAAGCTGCCACCGGTGGCGATGCAGTGGGCCTGCTCCACGATCACACGGGACACCGGCAAGGTCAGCCCCAACTGCAGCGCCCGTTCGGGCCTGCGGCTGTGCAGGCCGACCGAATGTCCGGCGCCTTGAAAGGCGTACAAGCGGCTGACGGTATCGGCCGCTGCGTCAAAATCTGGCATGCTGTAAACCGCCAACACCGGGCACAGTTTTTCGCCCGAGAACGGGTGTGCTTCGCCAATACCGTCCTCTTCCACCAGCAGCATGGTGGGCGACAGTGCTGCCACCTCGGGCAGCCCGGCGCGGCTGGCAATGGTGGTGGCCGACTGGCCAATCACTGCCGAAGAGAGTTTGCCGTCGGGCCACATCAGGCCCGCCAGGCGAGCTTTTTGGGCGGCATCCAGCAGCACCGCACCTTGATCGCGCAGCGCGGCCAGCATGGCTGCGCGCACGTCATTGAGCAGCACCAGGCTGTTTTCCGACGAACAACTGGTGGCGTTGTCAAAGGTCTTGGAGCGAAAAATCCGCTCGGCAGCGGCCTGCGGGTCGGCGGTTTCATCGACGATGCCCGCTACATTGCCCGCGCCCACGCCGAAGGTCGGCGTGCCACTGGCATAAGCCGCGCGCACATTGGCCTGGGAGCCGGTGGCCACCACCAGGTCGCATTGGCGCATCAAGGACAGGGTGGCCGCTTTGCTGATCGGATCAGGCAGCAGTTGCACCAGATCAGGCGGGGCGCCAATGCGCACCAGCTGGGTCTGCATATGCGCGATCAGCTTGGCAGCCGTGCTCCATCCTTTGGGTGAGGGCGCGACGATCACGGCGTTGCGGCCCTTGAGGGCATTGATGATTTTGTTGGCAGGTGTGGCCGCCGGGTTGGTGGAAGGCGTGACAGCGCAGACCACGCCCACAGGCCGGGCAATCTCGGTCAGGCCCAAAGCCGGGTCTTCATGGATCACGCCGACCGATCGTGCGCCCTGCAAGTCCCTCAGCAGGCCCAGTGTCTTGCGGTGGTTCTTGCGCACCTTGTCGGCCACATTGCCTATGCCTGTGTCGGCGACAGCCAGCTCGGCTAACTCGCGGTTGCGATCCGGTGCCAATATGGCCCAGCCAGCGGCGGCGACCAGTTCGTCCACCCGGGCCTGGTCGTAGTGCTCGGCCATCCGTTGCGCGTGTCGCGCCCGAGCCACCAGGTCGGCCACGACCTGATCGACTTCGCCTGCGGATATCAGCATGTCAGTCAGCCTTGATGTTGGCGTCTTTGGCCAGCTTGGCCCATTTTGGAATTTCGGCCGCCACAATGCGGGTCAGCGTCTGCGGCGTGCCGCCTACGCCCTCGGCGCCCTGGGCCAGCAGTTTGTCGCGGATGCCAGGCTCGGCCACTATGGTGTTCAGAGCCCGGTTCAGCCGGTCAATCACGGGCTGCGGCGTGCGAGCCGGCACGAACATGGCGTACCAGGAGTCCACCTCGAAATCCGGCACGCCGGTCTCTTGTACGGTGGGCACATCGGGGAAAGCCGCGCTGCGCTTGAGTGTGGAGACCGCAAGGGCCTTGAGCTTGCCTGTTTTGACAAATTGCGCAGCGGCGGGGATCGATACCCAGAGCAGCGGCACCTGGCCACTGATCACGTCGGTGACGGCTGGGCCGCCGCCACGGTAGGGAATATGCGTCATTTGGGTGCCGGTGCGAAGCTTGAACAACTCGCCCGCCAGATGCCCGGGGGAGCCGTTGCCAACCGACGCGTAAGCCAACAACTCGGGTTTGGCTTTGGCCAGCGCCACCAACTCAGCCACGGTGCTGGCCGGCACCATTGGGTTAGCCACCAGGATCTGAGGCAAGGAGGCCACGGTGCCAATTGACTCAAAATCTTTGATCGTGTCAAAAGAGAGTTTGGGGTAGATAGCCGGGTTGATGGTGTGCGAGCTCAGGGTGAACAGCACGGTGTAGCCGTCCGGGGCGGCGCGAGCCGCCAGCTCCGAGCCCACTGAGCCGCCGGCGCCGCCCTTGTTGTCGATGATGATGGGCTGCCCCAGCAGTGCCTGAAAGCGGTCTTGCACAATGCGCGCAATCACATCGGTGCCGCCGCCGGGCGGGTAGGGCACCACGAAGCGCACCGGCTTGTCTGGGTAGTTGGCTTGCGCGAGCGCTGTGCCGGTTGAAACGGCCCCCAGCATTGAAAGCACCAAGGCACTCAGGATGGATCGAAAGCTAAGCATGGGGCGCATGACAGTCTCCGGACAAGTGTGGGAGCAATCATTATCACTGCGAGGTGCGGTTGCTGTGGCAACTGTTCACCTGAGGGCAGGCCAAAAAAAAACGGGCCAGAGGCCCGTTTTTTCCAAATGCCGAGAAGATTACTTCTTGGCTGCCTTCATCTTTTCGCAGTCAGCCTTCAGCTTGGCATCCATCTTGGATGCGTCGGCCTTGCAAGCCTCTTCCATCTTTTTCTTGTCTGCGTCGCTCATCGCGCCGCCATGTGAGCCAGCCATTGCGGCGGAGGCGAACATCATTGATGCAACAATTACTGAAAAAACTTTGGTCATGATCTATTCCTATTGATATTCGTCAAATTGAAGCCTAATTAGGCCGCAGCATTATGTCTAAATTTACCGAGCGGGGCAAAGTCGGATTAACCCAAGGGTTAATTGGATTCGCCCTTTCCTGCGTCGTCTCCTTGGGCTGGGCGGCTCCCCGAACGCCGACTGACGTCGGCGAGGTACTGGAGCGGTTGGCTGTCAAGGCCGGCGACCCGGATGCCAGCCGCCTCAAGCAATACCAGCAAGCCGTTAGCCGCACCCCGAAGGACGCCCAGGCCGTGGCGGCCTTGGCCCGGCTGTATTTTGACCTGGCCATGGCCCACGGCGACCCGCGTTACGTGGGCTATGCCGATGCGCTGATCAGCGCTTACCCGGGCCAGCTGTCGGCAGAACTCTTGTTCATTCGCGGCTTGCTGCGTCAATACCGCCACGGGTTTGAAGAGGCCAAGGGTGACCTGCGTGCCGCCCTGGCCGCCCAGCCCGATTTTTCGGAAGCGCAAGGCTGGCTGGCCGCCATCGCCTTGGTACAAGCCGACTATGCTGGCGCCGGCCAGGCCTGCACGGCCTTGGGCGCTGCCGGATCGCTAACCCTGCAGGCAGGCTGTCTGGGCCTGACTCTGGCTTACACCGGCCAATTGGCGCAGGGCTACCAGGCGCTTGAGAAGGGTTTGGCCCGGGCGTCCGACCCCGGCAACCGTTTGTGGCTATTGACCCGGCTGGGCGAGGTAGCGGCCTGGCAGGGCCGGGCCTCGCTGGCTGAAAGCCATTACAAAAGCGCCTTGCGTCTGGGGCTCACCGATGCTTATTTGCTGGCCGCCTGGAGCGACTTCTTGCTTGACCAGCAACGCCCCAAAGAAGTGGTGGCACTGCTGGCTGGCAAAGAAGCTTCAGACCCGCTGTTACTGCGTCTGGCACTGGCCCACCAGCAAACGGGCTCTCCCAAAGCCCCGGCGCTGGTCAAAATGCTGGATGAGCGCTTTGCGGCGACTCGGTTGCGCGGTGATACCACCCACCGGGCCGAAGAGGCGCGCTACGCGCTGCAACTGCGCCGCGATATCGGTGCGGCGCTGGCCCTGGCACAGGCCAACTACGAGGTGCAGCGCGAACCGCGCGACGCCCGCATTCTGCTTGAGGCCGCGCTGGCGGCGGGCCAGCGGGCACCTGCCCAAAAGGTCGAAGCCTGGTTCAAGAGCAGTGGCTTTCAGGGCGTGCCGCTTAGCCAACAGATGGCGCTGCTGGCCGCTCTACCCAAGGGCAGCCCATGAGCCGCGGCTTATCACGCCAATGGGTGGCGCGTGCCGTGGCCATGGCCTGGCTGGTGTTGATGGCTGGCACTGCGCTGGCGCACAAATCGAGCGACAGTTACCTGACGGTCCAGGCCCAGGGCGATCAGGTCAGCGTGCAGTGGGACATTGCCCTGCGCGACATTCAGTTTGCCATTGGCCTTGACGCCAACGGCGACGACCAAATCACCTGGGGGGAGTTGCAGCAGAAGCAGCGCGAGCTGCAGGCTTGGGCAAGCAGCCGCCTCAGCCTGCAACGGGGGGGCGGTGCCTGTACCTTCAAGCCCCAAGCCTTGCAAGTGGACGAGCATACCGACGGTGGCTATGCGGTGTTGGCATGGAGTGGCCGCTGCCCGCAACAGCATGGCCCTTTGTCTATCCAGTACAGCCTGTTGTTTGACCTCGACACCCAGCACCGAGGACTGCTCAAGCTCGATCTGGACGGCGTCACGCACAGTGCCGTGTTGGGGCCGCAAAGCGGGGTCATGCAGTTCGCCGAGGCGACCACTGCCGGGGCTCAGTTTGTGCAGTACCTGTGGCAGGGCGTGTGGCACATCTGGATCGGGTTTGACCACATCTTGTTTTTGTTGGCATTGTTGTTGCCGGCGGTGTTGCTGCGTCGCCGCTGGGGAAGGGGCAGCGGCGTGCATGGGGTGAGTCGCTTTAAGGACGCGAGCCTGAGCGTGCTGGCGGTGGTGACCGCATTCACCTTGGCGCACTCCATCACCTTGTCGCTGGCGGCTTTACAGATCATCAGTCTGCCCAGCCGGTTGGTGGAGTCGGCGATTGCTGCCTCGGTGGTGTTTGCTGCTGCCAACAACCTGGTGCCGATGGTGCAAGGGCGATGGCTGATGGCATTTTTCTTCGGGCTGATTCATGGCTTTGGTTTTGCCAGCGTGCTGACCGAGCTGGGCTTGCCCACCGGGGCGCTGGCCGTGAGCTTGGTGGGCTTTAATTTGGGCGTCGAGTTGGGGCAACTGGCCATCGTGGCGGTGTTTTTGCCGCTGGCCTTTGTGCTGCGGCACACGCCGTTTTACCAAGGCGGCGTGTTGGTGGGGGGCTCCTGGGCCGCCTTGCTGGTGGCCTTGGCTTGGTTCGTGGAGCGGGCCTTTGACCTCTCACTGTTTTGGTGGATCTGATGACCGCACGGTTTCATCTGTCGTCTGAGGCTGTGCAGACCTTTACGCGCGATGGCGCGGTGGTGCTGCGCGGCCTGCTCAATGCCAACGAACTGGCCCAGCTCACCGCCGGCATCGAGCACAACCTGGCCCACCTGAGCCCGCTGGCGCTGGTGGCCAGCCAAGCCGACGACCCGGGCCGTTTTGTGGAAGATTTTTGTACCTGGCAGGCTAACCCGGACTATGCCGCGGTGCTGCAGCATTCGGCTTTGCCGCGCGTGGCCCGGCAACTGATGCAAAGCCAGACTTGCCGCCTGTACCACGACCATCTGCTGGTGAAGGAGCCCGGCACCCGCCAGGACACGCCCTGGCACCAGGACCAGCCCTACTACAACGTGAGTGGCCGGCAAAACGTCAGCTTCTGGCTGCCGGTGGATCCGGTGCCATTGGCCAGCACCCTGCGCTTTGTCGCCGGCTCGCATGCTGGTGCTTGGTACATGCCGCGTACCTTTCGCGACCAGCAGGCGAAATGGTTCTCGGACGGCAGCTTGGCCGAGTTGCCTGATATCGACGCGCAACCAACCCAGCACCGGCAATTGGCATGGGCGCTGCAGCCCGGCGATGCGGTGGCCTTCCACATGCTGAGCCTGCACGCCAGCAGCGGCGTCGGTCC
>CALPLW020000220.1 GCA_943324505.2 Comamonas sp. lk | reverse complement strand
TGAGCAGCTGCCCTGCGAACGCCTGGTCGATCCAGTTGGCCGAGTGGCCTTCGATTTCGGTTTGCGACAGGGGCATCAGGGACAAGGTCTCCATGCGGCCGGCCAGTGAATCGGCCACGAGTGGCAAGGCCATCAAATTGGCCGACCCCGTCAGCAAAAATCGCCCCGGTCGGCGATCTTCGTCAACGCTTTTTTTGATGGCCAACAGCAGCTGCGGCGCGCGCTGAATTTCATCGATCACGGCACGATCCAGGCTACGGATCAGGCCTACCGGATCTGCACGGGCGGCCAACAGCGTCAATTCATCGTCCAGGGTCAGGTAGCGCAGACCCTTCGCAGCAACTTGGCGAACCAAGGTCGTCTTGCCTGCTTGGCGTGGCCCCGCCAGCAAGACGACCGGCGTATCCAGCAGCGCTTCGGCAAGGCGCTGTTCGATCCGACGCGGGTAGAGGGACGGCAAATTCATCGACCCATACTATCGTAAATTTCGGAATATGACACCGATAATTTCGGAAAATTAGACTAATAATTCAGGAATTCATCACCCGGCACAGGCGCCAGCCATTGCCTAAACCCGCACTGTTTCGACCGCCCTGGGGCTTTAGTCTGAGCTGCCTAAACCGGCAGCTCACTCAGCCGGCCCACCACCAACTGCAGCCGTCGCTGGCAGCGCGCCGCCAGCGACGCGTCGTGGGTTACCAGCACAAAGGCTGTGCCCTGGCTGTGGGCCAGCTCCAGCATCAGGTCAAACACACCGTGGGCGGTGCTGCGGTCCAGGTTGCCAGTAGGCTCGTCGGCCAGCACGCAATCGGGTTGCGTCACCAGCGCACGCGCAATCGCCACGCGCTGACGCTCACCGCCCGAGAGCTCAGCCGGGCGGTGGTGCAGCCGCTCCTGCAGCCCGACCCGCGCCAACATGGCGGCGGCCACTTCCACCGCCTGTGGCCGGGGCAGACGCCGAATCCACAGCGGCATGGCCACGTTGTCCAAGGCAGTGAACTCAGGCAGCAGGTGGTGGAACTGGTAGACAAAACCCAAGTGGCGGTTGCGCAGCACGCCCTGCTGCTGCGCGCTCTGGCCGGCCAGGTCCTGCCCCAGCAACTGCACTGCGCCGCTGCTGGGCGCATCCAGGCCACCGAGCAGGTGCAAGAGCGTGCTTTTGCCCGAGCCCGAGGCGCCCACAATCGCCAAGGTCTCACCCCGGCGCACCTGCAGGTCCACGCCCTGTAGCACCGTCACGTCCAACCGGCCCTCCTGAAAGCGCTTGGTCAGGCCCTGCGCCTGCAATACCAATGTGTCACTCATAACGCAGCGCCTCCGCCGGGTTGACGCGGCTGGCGCGCCAGCTGGGGTAGAGGGTGGCGACAAAGGCCAGTGCCAGCGAGATCAGGGCCACCGGCAGGATGTCGGCCTGCTGCGGGTCGCTGGGCATGCGGCTGATCAGGTAGATGTCTTTGGGAAGAAAGCTGGCACCCAGCAGCCGCTCCAGCGCCGGCACCAGCACGTCGATGTTGAAGGCCACACCCAAGCCCAGCGCCAGGCCGGCCACGGTGCCTATCACCCCCACCATCGCGCCCTGAACCACAAAAATGCCCATGATGCTGCGCGGACTGGCCCCGAGCGTGCGCAAAATGGCAATGTCGGCGCGCTTGTCGGTCACCGTCATCACCAGGGTGGACACCAGGTTGAAGGCAGCCACCGCCACGATCAGCGTGAGGATGATGAACATCATGCGTTTTTCCACCTGCACCGCGGCAAACCAGGTGCGGTTCTGGCGAGTCCAGTCGCGCACCAGCACTTGCGGCCCTAGACGCAGCGCCAGTTCGGCCGCCACCTCGCGTGCCTGGTGCAGGTCGCGCAGTTTCAGGCGCACACCACTGGCGCCCTCCAGCCGAAAAATGCGCGCCGCGTCGTCCACATGCATCAGCACCAGGCTGGCGTCGTACTCATAGTGACCCGAATCAAAGGTGCCCACCACCGTCATCTGCTTGAGCCGGGGCAGCACTCCGGCCGGCGTTACCTGGCCGCCCGGCGCCACCAGTGTCACCGGGTCGCCCATGCGCACGCCCAAGGCTCGGGCCAGTTCACCGCCCAGCACCACGCCAAATTCACCAGGGCGCAGGCGCAACAGGGCGTTGCCGCCAGACTGCTGCGCCAGGTCGGTCACACGCGGCTCCAGAGTCGGGTCAATGCCCCGGACCATGGCGCCTTTCATGTCCTCACCCCGCGCCAGCAGGGCCTGGGTCGCTATAAAAGGTGCAGCACCCACCACCTGCGAATGAGCACCTACCGTGGCCAGGGTGCCCGCCAGGTCGGGCAGGGCAGCGCCGTCAGCTGCATAGATTTCGATGTGCGAGACCACGCCCAGCATGCGGTCGCGCACCTCTTTCTGAAAACCATTCATCACACTGAGCACGATGATCAGCGCCGCCACACCCAGCGCAATGCCCAGCATGGACACGCCCGAGATGAACGAGATGAAGCCATTACGCCGCGTGGCGCGGCCCGCCCGGGTGTAGCGCCAGCCAAGAATGAGCTCAAAGGGAAGTTGCATGGCCCCAGCAGTTTAAAAATAGCTGCCATTGTGGCACCGCCCGATGGAGTCCGATGCCGCCCAATACCACCAGCTTCCACCGCATACTGGACAATGAAGGCATGCACCTTCTGATCCCGTTTGCGTTTGCCAGCTCCGAGGGCTGCGCGCAGGCTTTCCGCCAGCTCAAACTGCCCGCCTTGCAGGCGGTGCTGCACCGCCTGACACCCCAGGCCCCCGACAGTGGAGACGAGTTCAGCCTGTCGCCGCCGCACGAACGGGCGCTGGCGCTGGCCCTCGGCCTGGGCGGGGCAGACGGCCGCCTGCCCTGGGCCGCCCTGCAAGCTGGCAGCACCGAGGGCGCCTGGGCTTTTGTGAGCCCCTGCCACTGGCAAATTGGCGCCCTGCACATCGCCATGCACCACGCACCGCTGCCGCAGTTCAGCGCAGACGAGTCGCAAGCCCTGCTGGCCGCCATGCAGCCTTACTTTGCTGAAGACGGCATCACGCTGCGCTACGAGCAGCCCCAGCGCTGGCTGGCGCAGGGTGAGATCTTCCGCGAGTTAGCTACCGCCTCGCTAGACCGGGTCGCCGGGCGACAGGTGGACAGGTGGATGCCCGACTCAGCAGCCGCCAGCAGCCTGAGGCGTTTGCAAAGCGAGATGCAGATGCTGCTCTACACCCACCCCATCAGCGAGACGCGCAACGAGCAGGGGCTGCTGCCGGTCAACTCGTTCTGGCTACATGGCAGCGGCGCCTTGGCGGCCCTGCCCAGCCCGGCTGCCGGCAGCACCCCGCCGCGGGCGATCACCACCCTGCGCGAACCAGCGCTAGCCGAAGACTGGGCCGCCTGGACACAAGCCTGGCAGGCCCTGGACGCCGGTCCGGTGGCGGCTCTGGGTGCCGAACTGGCTGCCGGCCGGCCAGCCATGCTGACGCTGTGCGGCGAACGCCAGTCACAAAGCTGGGTGGCTCAGCCCCAAGCCTTCTGGCAAAAAATTATGAACAAAATCCGGCCCCAGCCCTTATCCAGTCTTATTGAGAAGCTATGAAACTTATAGCAAGAGATATTCCACCCCGCAGCGTCTGGGCCCTGGAACAGGCCGGCGTGCATCCGCTGCTGGCGCAGCTGTATGCCGCTCGCGGCGTGCAAACGCCACTGGAGCTGGACGATGCCCTGGCCCATTTGCTGCCACCGGCCGACCTGATGGGCAGTGCGGCTGCGGCCACCCTGCTGGCCGACGCCATCGCCGCCGACTTGCGCCTTTGCATCGTGGCCGATTACGACTGCGATGGCGCTACGGCCTGCGCTGTAGCAGTGCGCGGCCTGCGCCTGCTGGGGGCACGCCATGTGCACTATTTGGTACCCGACCGGGTGGTGGATGGCTACGGCCTCACACCCCCCATTGCTGAGCGGGTCAAGGCCAGCGGCGCCGACGTGCTGATCACGGTGGACAACGGCATTGGCAGCATCGACGGTGTGGACACGGCGCGCGCGCTTGGCCTGCAGGTGCTGGTGACCGACCACCACCTGCCGGCAGTGCTGAACGGCCAGACCCTGCTGCCCGCGGCCGATGTGATCGTTAACCCCAACCAGCCCGGCTGCAACTTTGCCAGCAAGGCCATCGCCGGCGTCGGCGTCATGTTTTATGTGCTGCTGGCGCTGCGCGCCGAGCTGCGCCAGCGCGGCCGCTTTGCCGACGGCCCCCAACCCAAGCTTGACAGCCTGCTGCCGCTGGTGGCACTGGGCACGGTGGCCGACGTGGTGCGGCTGGACGCCAACAACCGCCGCCTCGTGGCCCAAGGGCTAAAACGGGTGCGAAGCCTTGCCATGCCTGCAGGTGTTGCTGCGCTTTTTGTAGCATCAGGGCGCCAGGCAGCCACGGCCACCACCTTCGACTTCGGCTTTGCACTCGGCCCGCGCCTCAACGCCGCCGGCCGCCTGTCGGACATGACCCTGGGCATTGAGTGCCTGCTGACCGACGACGCCGGCCGTGCCACCGAACTGGCGCAGACGCTGGACAGCATCAACCGCGAGCGGCGCGAGATCGAGGGCGACATGCGCGACCAGGCCTTTGCCATCGCCGAAACCCTGATAGACGCGGACGACGAGCCGCCGCCGGCCGTCTGCGTGTTTGACCCGGATTTTCATGAAGGCGTGGTGGGTATCGTCGCCTCGCGCCTGAAAGACAAGCTGCACCGGCCCACCTTTGTGTTTGCCGCCAGCGCCGCGCCAGGGCGTGAGCACGAGCTCAAGGGTTCGGGCCGCTCCATCCCAGGCTTTCACCTGCGTGATGCGCTCGACCTGGTGGCCAAGCGCTACCCCGGCGTACTACTGCGCTTTGGCGGCCATGCCATGGCGGCTGGCTGCACCGTGCTGGAAGAACACTTTGACACCTTTGAGCAGGGCCTGAACGAGGTGGCGCAAGAATGGTTGGACGTTGCCACCTTGACACGGCGCACCGAGACTGACGGCCCGCTCAAACCCGAGTACCGCCGCACCGAGCTGGTCGACCTGCTGCAGCGCGAGGTCTGGGGCCAGGGCTTTGCCGCGCCCACTTTCAGCGAGGAACTGGAGGTGTTGTCGCAACGCCTGGTGGGCGAAAAACATCTGGCGCTCAAGCTCAAACACCAGGGCCAGCCGGTGGACGGCATGTGGTTTGGCCGCACTGAGCCGCTGCCAGCCCGAGCCAAACTGGCCTTCCGGCTGGATGCCGATGCCTGGAATGGCGTGCGCCGGGTGCGCTTTTTGATTGAGGCGGCTGAGGCGTGAACGTTGTCAGCGCCTGGCTGTATGTGCTGTCTATGGGTGCTTGACCGCACTACCCGCTTTGTTTAAACTTGTATAAACAAAAAAAGGGTTCAGCATGTCAACTGCAATGACAACGAAGCAAACCATTCAGGCTTGGGGCAATGGCTTGGGGGTTCGAATTACCGCGCCCATCGCAAAAGCGGCCCATTTCGCACAAGGCCAGCCGATTGTGCTTGAGGTGGTGGAGGGCGGTATTCTGATCCGCACGGTTGGCGCTCCAAAGCTGACCTTAGCCCAAAAGCTCAAAGCTTTCGACCCGAATCTTCACGGTGGCGAAGTCATGGCAAGCGCTCGAATTGGTGCTGAAGTATTTTGATGGCAGCGCCGAATAAGCTCTGGGTGCCAGATCGCCGAGACATGATTTTCATTGACTTCAATCCGCAGGTAGGGAGTGAAATCAAAGACGAACACCCGATGCTGGTGTTGTCGCCACGCATCTTCAACGAGCGCACAGGCCTCGTTATTGGTTTACCAATGACCCACGCGACCTTCAACGAATCCAACCCGTTCGCCGTCAAATTCACCACAGCAAGCGGCGAAGTTGGCTATGTGTTGGCGCACCAGCCGAAGTCGTTTGACTGGCGCAAGAGAGGAGCGCGACCCCATTCCTGGAAGCAGCTGCCGGCGACTATTTTTGATGCCGCCTGCGCCGAGCTCAATGGGATTATTTCGATTGCAGATTGATTTTTTCGGGTGGATTCAAAGCTGATCCAATAACCAGCAGGCGCGAGCCAATCGGCCTAAAATGCGTCGGTGACAACGATTCTCAACGCTGACCTGCACTGCCATTCGGTGGTTTCTGACGGCACCCTCACCCCTGAAGCCCTGGCTGAACGCGCCAAAGCGCAAGGCGTGGAGCTGTGGGCTCTGACCGACCACGACGAAATCGGCGGCCAGCACCGCGCCGCCGCAGCCGCCCAGGCTGTCGGGCTGCACTACCTGACCGGTGTCGAAATCTCAGTGACCTTTGTCGGCCAGACAGTGCACATCGTCGGGCTCGGCTTTGACCCCGACAACGCCGCCCTCAAGGCCGGCCTGACGCAAACCCGCGGCGGCCGCAACCAGCGCGCCCTGGAGATGTCGGACGGCCTGGCGCGCGTCGGCATCAAGGGCGCCTATGAGGGCGCCACC
>CALPLW020000219.1 GCA_943324505.2 Comamonas sp. lk | reverse complement strand
CTGTGGCGCGACCTGCGCTCGGGCGAATTGCGCCTGCTGGTGCTGGCGGTGACGCTGGCGGTGGCGGCTCTCACGGCCGTCGGCTTTTTTGCTGACCGCTTGCAGGGCGGCATGCAGCGCGATGCGCGGCAGCTGCTGGGTGGTGACGCGGTGATCGTCAGCGACAACCCGCCGCCACCGGCCTTTGAGGCCAAAGCCCGCGGCCTGGGGCTGCAAGTGGTTGAGTCCCTGGGGTTCCCGACCATGGCGCGGGCCACCGAGGCCCGGGGCGGCAACAGCAAGCTGGTGGCCTTGAAGGTGGTCGCACCCGGCTACCCGCTGCGCGGCCGGCTACGGGTGGCCACACAGCCCGAGGGTGCTGGCGAACTGACGCGGGACATCCCGGCGCCTGGCCAGGCCTGGGTTGAAGCCCCGTTGCTCGAAGCCATCGGCCTGGCGTTGGGCGACGAGTTGCTGCTGGGCGACAGCAGCCTGCGGGTCACGCGGCTCATCGTGACCGAGCCCGACCGGGGCGCCGGTTTCATGAACTTTGCGCCACGCGTGATGATTCACCGGGACGATCTGGCCGCCACCGGGCTGGTGCAGCCGGCCAGCCGGCTGACCTACCGGCAGGCGGTGGCGGGCGAGGATGCCGGCGTCAGCGCCTTTGTGGCCTGGGCGCAGGGTGAGGTTAAAAACCGGACGGTGCGCGGCGTGCGGGTGGAGTCACTGCAGGGTGGTCGGCCCGAGCTGGGACAAACACTGGAGCGGGCCGAGAAGTTTCTGAACCTGATCGCTCTGCTGGCGGCGCTGCTGAGTGCGGTGGCCGTGGCCCTGTCGGCCCGAGGTTTTGCCGCGAACCACCTGGACGACTGCGCCATGCTGCGGGTGCTGGGCCTGAGCCAGCGCACCATTGCCTCGGCCTACGCCTTTGAATTTGCCGCCGTCGGCCTGATGGCAAGTGCCTTGGGTGTGCTCTGCGGGTATGCGGTGCACCATGTTTTTGTGCTGCTTCTGGCTGGCCTGGTGGACGCCGCTCTGCCGGCGCCCGGCATCTGGCCGGTGCTGTTTGGAATGGGTATGGGCCTCACGCTGCTGCTGGCTTTTGGCCTGCCGCCGGTGCTGCAACTGGCGCAGGTGCCGCCGCTGCGGGTGATCCGGCGTGACGTGGGTCGGCTCAAACCCGCCTCGTTGGGCGTGCTAGCGGTGGGGGTCGCTGGTTTTGCCGCTCTGCTGCTGGCCGCCAGCAGTGACCTGACGCTGGGTCTGATCGCCGTGGGCGGATTTGCTGGTGCGACCGGCGTGTTTGCCCTGCTGAGCTGGCTGGCGGTCAAGCTGCTGCGTTGGCAGGTCAACGAGAGCACGGCGCCGCGCTGGCTGGTGCTGGCCACGCGCCAGATCTCTGCCCGGCCGGCCTACACGGTGGTGCAGGTCAGTGCCCTGTCGGTCGGGCTGCTGGCGCTGGTGCTGCTGGTGCTGCTGCGTACTGACCTGATCAATAGCTGGCGCAAGGCCACCCCCGCCGACGCACCCAACCGCTTTGTCATCAACATCATGCCGGAGCAGGGTGATGCCTTTCGCCAGGCCCTGACTGAGTCTGGTGTGTCACGGTTTGACTGGTACCCGATGATCCGCGGCCGCCTGGTGGCGGTGAACGGCCGACCGGTGACGCCCGAGGATTACGCTGACGATCGGGCCCGGCGAATGGTGGACCGTGAGTTCAACCTGTCGCACAGTGCCGCCAAGCCGGCGCAGAACCTGGTGGTCGCCGGCCGCTGGGTGGATGAAGAGGCGGGCGCCATCAGCGTCGAAGAAGGCTTGGCCAAGACCCTGGGCCTGAAGCTGGGCGATACGCTGTTGTTTGATATTGGCGGCGTGCAGAACGAGGCCCGCATCACCTCGCTGCGAAAGGTGGACTGGGGTTCGATGCGCGCCAATTTCTTTGCCATGTACCCGGTCAGCCGTATGGCTGATGTTCCCAGCACTTACATGGGCGCCTTCAAGGCGCCTGCCAGCCCAGGCTTTGACAACGCTCTGGTACGGCGTTTTCCCAACATCACCAATGTGGACATGAGCAGCACCTTCACCCAGGTGCAGCGCGTGCTGGACCAGGTGACCCGGGCCATTGAGTTTTTGTTTGCCTTCACGCTGGCGGCCGGGCTGGTGGTGCTGTTTGCCGCGGTGACCGCCACGCGTGAGGAGCGGGCGCGTGAGTTTGCCATTTTGCGAGCAATGGGCGCGCGCAGCAGCCTGCTTCGCCAGGTGCAACGCGCCGAGCTGCTGGGCGTGGGCCTGCTGGCTGGCCTGCTGGCCTCGCTGGTCGCCTCGGTGGTGGGTTGGGCACTGGCCTACTATGTGTTCCAGTTTGAATGGGTGGTGTCGCTCTGGGTGCCGCTGTGGGGCTCGCTCAGTGGCGCGCTGCTGGCGCTGGCGGCTGGCTGGTGGGGCCTGCGCGATGTGCTGCGCCGGCCGGTGGTGGAGACCCTGCGGCGGGCGACTTCATCATGAGCATTGACGAGCCCCCAAAGGCCGCCACGCCGTTTGACACCCTCGGTGGTGAGTCCCAGGTGCTGGCGCTGGCCGAGCGTTTTTATGACCTGATGGACCTGGAGCCGGCCTATGCGGCGCTGCGTGCGGCGCACGGCAGCACGCTGGCACAGGCCAGGCAAAAGCTGTTCTGGTATTTGAGCGGTTGGCTCGGTGGGCCGCAGCACTACACCGAGCGCTTTGGCCACCCCCGGCTGCGCGCCCGCCACATGCCGTTTGTGATTGGCAATACCGAGCGAGACCAGTGGCTGGCCTGCATGGACCAGGCGATGCAGGAAACCGGTGTGCCCGACGACTTGCGCCTGCGCCTGGGTGGGGCCTTCTTTCAGACGGCCGACTGGATGCGCAACACGCCCGAGGCCTGAACGCAGCTGGGGTCGGCCTCCGAGGACGCCTCAGGCGTCCAGGTCGATCTTGCGATCCTGCGCCAGCTTGGTCCAGCGGTCGATGTCAGCACGCATGAACTGGGCAAACTTCTCCGGCGACATCGAGATGGGCTCCAGGGCCTCAGATGAGAGCTTCTCGCGCAGGTCAGGCGCTTTCAGCACGGTTTCCAGCGACTCGTTAAGAAGCTTTACGATGGCCGCCGGCATATTGGCCGGGCCGACCACGCCGTACCACTGCTGGGCGTCAAAGCCGGGGTAGCCCAATTCCACCAGGGTGGGGGTGTCTTTCAGCAGCGGGTGGCGGGTGGCGCCTGTGACCGCCAGCGGCCGCACCCGGCCCGAGCGGATGTGCGGCATGGCCGCTGCCAGCCCAGGGAACATGGCCTGCGTCTGCCCGCCGATCAGGTCGGTGAACGCTGGTGCCACGCCCCGGTAGGGAATGTGCACCATGAAGCTGTTGACCTGCTGTTTGAACAGCTCCATGGTCAGGTGGGTGAGCGAGCCCGCGCCGGCTGAGCCGTAGCTCAGTTTGCCCGGGTTTTTGCGCAGGTAGTCAGAAAACTCTTTGAGCGTGTTGACGGGCAGGCTGCTGTTGACCACCAGCACATTGGGGGTGCCGCCGATCATGCCGATGGGCGTGAAGTCCTTGATCGCGTCGTAGGGCAGCTTGCGGGTGGCCGGGCTGGTGCCATGGGTGGCGACATAGCCCTGCAGCAGGGTGTAGCCATCGGGCGGCGCCTTGGCCGTGACCTGGCAGGCGATCACGCCACCACCCCCGGCTTGGTTGTCGACCAAAAAGGTTTGGTTCAGCAGCTTGCCCCAGCGCTCGGTCACGGTGCGGCCCACCATGTCGCTGCCGCCGCCGGGTGCCACTGGCACGATGTAGCGGATGGGTTTGTTCGGGTAGGCGGCTTGCGCCAGCAAAAGGCAAGGGCTGGCCAGCAGGCCAGTGCCAGCGCCCAAAAGGAGTCGACGTTTCATGATTACCCCAAGTTCAAAATTGATCACCGAACGGCAAGCGCCTGTTGGGTGGCTGCTGCCTGCTATTGTGACGTCATCAGCAGGACCAGCAAAGCCCCGGCGCCACCGTCGGCCGGTTTGGCTTGTACAAAGGCCAGCACTTCCTTTTTTTGCACCAGCCAACTGTGCACCCGGCTTTTCAGGATCGGGGCTTTGCCCGGTGAACCCAGGCCCTTGCCGTGCACCACGCGCACGCAGCGGATGCCGTGTTTGTGCGCTTCGCGGATGAAGCTGCTCAGGGCCTCCCGCGCGTCGTCACGGCGCAGGCCATGCAGGTCGAGCTGGCGCTGGATGCTCCAGTCGCCCCGCCGCAGCTTGCGCGTCACGTCGGTGCCGATGCCGGGGCGGCGAAAGCTCAGCAGGTCGTCGGTATCGAGCAGGGTGCCGACATCAAACTCGTCGCTGATGGCCTCGTGCAGCACCGCCTGCTCATCGTGCTGGTAGCGCATCACCACCGGCACCGGGGGGGCCTTTTTCAGCATGGCCCGGCGCTTGTCGGGCAGTGGCTGGACCACGCCCGCAGCGCGGATGAAGAGCTCGCGCTCGCTGGTGGCCTGGCGTCGGGCGCGGGCTTGCTCGGCGGCATGTTTGGCCTCTTGCGCGATGCGGGCCGCAATTTCGCGCTGCACCGTTTTCAACTCTGCCAGGCTGGTGACCTTGACTTTCACCCTGACTTTGACCTGTGCCGTGCTCACAGCAGCCCCCGCTCGGCCATGGACAGCGCCTGACCAGGGGCCACGATCACATGGTCCAGCACCCGAACATCGATCAGTGCCAGCGTGCTTTTGAGGGTTTGCGTCAGGTGCTCATCGGCGCGTGAAGGTTGCACCGTGCCGCTGGGGTGGTTGTGCGCCAACACCACCGCGCTGGCCTGGTGGTGCAGGGCGCGCAACACCACCTCGCGGGGGTAAACGCTGGTTTGGGTCAGGGTGCCGCGAAACAACTCCTCCATCGCCAGCAAGCGGTTTTGTACATCCAGAAACAGCACGGCAAACACCTCGTGCGCCTTGGCCGCCAGGTGCAGCTGCAGGTACTCCTTGACGGCCTCTGGCGTGGCAAACACGGTGCGCTCGCGCAGCTGCTGCCCCATGGCACGGCGGGCCAGCTCCAGCACGCCCACCAGCTCGGCGCGTTTGGCCGGGCCCAGCCCTTTGACACTTTTGAGGTCGTTGGCGCTGGCGTGCAGCAGGCCGGCGAAGCCGTCAAACCCGTTGGGGTTGTCGGTACTTTTAATCTGCAGCAGCTCGTGCGCCATCTGCAGCACGCCCTTGCCCTTGATGCCGGTGCGCAGCAGCAGCGCCAGCAACTCCACGTCGCTCAAGGCGCCGGGGCCGCGCGCCAGCAGCTTTTCGCGCGGACGGGCATCGGGGGGGAGGTCTTGGAGCGGCATGGGAATGAGGTCGGGCAGAGACAGGTTTTTAGCTTTGGAATCAAGGTCAGTTTATCGGGACTTTGATGAGTTTATAAATGCTCCTGGGACTATTGCTCACTGACGACAGAATTTGGTAAAAACGTAAGAAGATACGCTGCGGCAAATCACCGTTTCCGAGGCATCTTTTCAGAAAATCCACGTGGTCCTCGACGAGGATTTCACAGCCTTCAAGCCAGCGGCCGAACTGCTTCGGACCCAAGGCCATGTTGATTAGCGGTGCGCTGAGGCCTAACCCCTTGTCAACCTGACTTGCACCGGCAGGTGGCGCAAGCAGGTTAAAGCGTACGTTAAGCGTTTTTTGGCATGGTGACAAAAGGCACACATTGCTTTAAGATGCAGGCATGAAACCGTTTCGTTGGAATGCCGAAAAAAGCAGCACCCTTAAGGAAGAGAGGGGCGTCTCATTTGAAAGCATCGTTGTTGCCATCGAAGCTGGTGGGCTACTGGACATCCTGGCGCACCCGAACACCAAGAAATACGCACATCAGCAAGTATTGGTAGTCAGCCTAAACAACTACGTCTATCTGGTTCCGTTCGTTGAGGAAGAAAGCAGCTACTTTCTTAAAACAGTGATCCCAAGTCGTAAGGCCACTCGCGCCTATTTGTCACCAGGAGTTCAAGATGCCAACGATTGACATAAACGAAGAAGAAATTCTCACCGCCTTCGACAAGGGACAGCTCAAGTCGGTTGCAACCAAGAGTGAGTTGGCCAAGTTCAAGTCAGCCGCTCGGGCAACAGCCATCAAAGATCGGCGAGTAAACATCCGCCTTTCCTCGGTCGATCTCAACGACATCCAGGTCAAAGCGCTTGAGGAAGGAATTCCTTATCAAACACTGATTGCCAGCGTGTTGCATAAGTACGTGACAGGCCGGCTCTCAGAGCAGCCTTCCAGCATCAAGTCACGCAGTTCATCTGCTGCAAAGCGTGGCAGTGCCTGACTGTGTGCCCACAGAGTCAAAATCCAAAAAGCCTTTTCCCCTTTTAATTAGGAGCCCCATGCCCATCACCAAAGGATTCCGCCAGCTGGTCGACGAAGCCATGGCCGAGGTCACTACCCTCAGCGTGGCGCAAGTTAAGGCGCGCATGGGCAGTGCTGACTTGCAGATTGTCGATATT
>CALPLW020000218.1 GCA_943324505.2 Comamonas sp. lk | reverse complement strand
GTGAAGCCCCTCTCGGCGACACTGCAAGCCGCCAATTGCGCGCGAAGGTCACCAAGCACCTGGATGGGTTGACGTGTATTTTTCTCGATGATGCGGAACAGCGTCTCATTGGGTTGCCCACCCTCGTACAGCTTTAGAAATGGGAGGCGAAGGCCTTCCTGGAAGACATCAGTGGCATGGATGGCAACGCTGCCGGGCGTGATACCGCCCACGTCGGAGTGGTGCGCCATCGTGCAGGCGTAGCCCTCAATGTCGCCCTCCCAAAACAAAGGTTTGATGACGTAAATGTCTGGCAAATGCTGACCGCCACCGCCGTAGGGGTCGTTCATGATGAAGACGTCACCCGGCGCCATTTTTCCACCATACTGCAGGGCCAGGTGCTGCATCGCATCTGGGAAAGCGCCCAGTTGCACGGCCAGCGTCAAGCCCTGCGCGATCACTTTGCCGGCACGGTCGCACAGGGCCGTCGAATAGTCCATCGAATCGCGCACGATGGGCGAATAGGCACTGCGCATGAGCACCAGAGCCATCTCGTCAGCGACCGACGACAAGGCGTTCTTGAGCACTTCAAGGGTAATGGGGTCAATGCGCTGTGTCATGGCGTACCTGCGTCAATCACGATATTGCCTTGGGCATCCAGCATCGCGTGCGCACCAGGCGGGACGATGCAGGTCGAATCAAATTCCTCAACGATGAAGGGGCCTGCCATCCCACCAACGAGCGCCCCGCGTGAGACCACCGGCGTGTCGATCAATCCGCCATTGAAATAGACCTTGCGGTTCACCAGGGAGGGGCCGGACGTCTGGGCCTCCTGAAGCTGCTGCGCGAGGCCTTCTTTACCGGGTGGCTGGGTCGATGCCAGTACCCGGATGTTGATGAGATCAACAGGGTCACCGGGAGAACTATGACCATAGGTCCGTGCGTGTTCAGCGTGGAAGGCTGCCTCCAATGCAGCCATGTCGACGGCTTCGACCGGAATCGTCAGCTCGAACGCCTGTCCTGTGTAGCGCAGGTCTGCCAGGCGCCTTAGCGTGATGCGATCGTCAGGCACGCCCTCCTGCCGCATAGACCCGAGAACCTCCGTCGCCAATTGACCATAGATGCCCTCCAATGAGCCCGCATCGAGCGCCGTAGTTTTTCGAAATATCGATCGCTGCTGCGTGTACTCGACATTAGAAAAAAGCAAACCGGCCGCGCTGAAGACGCCTGGCGCTGGTGGGATGAGCACCCGCTTCATGCCCAACTCCCGCGCAATGGCCACCGCCACCACAGGTCCGTTGCCGCCAAAGGCCACCAAGCTGAAATCCCGCGGGTCACGCCCACGGTAGGTTGACACCGCCTTCACCGCCCGAGTCATGGTGGCGATGGCGATCGTGAACACGCCCTGCGCAGCCTGTTGAACATTCAGCGACAGAGGCCGAGCCACATGGCGTTCAATGGCATCGCGCGAGCGTTGTGCGTCAATCCGCAATTTCCCACCGACCAGGTACTCCGGGTTCAGGTAACCCAGGACAACGGCCGCGTCGGTGAACGTCGCCTGGTCACCACCCAAACCGTAGCAGGCCGGCCCAGGCATCGCGCCGGCGCTCTTGGGACCAACCTTGATCGCCCCCGACGAATCAACCGTCACAATACTTCCGCCACCGGCACCGATCTCCGATATGTCAATGAACGGCAGTTTGATCGCGTACCCCCCACCCTTGACCAACTTGGAGCTGACATTGATGCCGGCGCCGACCTCGTATTCGGTGGTCCGCGCGGGCTCACCGTTTTCCACCATGGCCGCCTTGGCCGTTGTGCCGCCCATGTCGAATGAAATCACGTTGTCCAGTCCGGCGGAGCGGGCCATGCTGGCGCAAGCGATCACGCCTGCGGCGGGGCCGGATTCAACCAGAAATGCTGGTTTGGCCGCGGCAGCAGCGGCGGACATGGTGCCGCCATTCGACTGCATGATGTGCAGGGGCCCCATCACGCCTGTTTGTTTGAGGCGGGTTGACAGTGATTGCACATAATCGCGCACGACCGGGCCGATATAGGCGTTGACCACGGCAGTGCTGGTGCGTTCGTACTCGCGGATCTCGGGCAGGATGTCAGACGACAAGCTGACGTAAACCTTGCCGCCAAGTTCCCTGGCCAGAATGTCGCCGATGCGTTTTTCGTGGACTGAGTTCACGTAAGAATGAAGCAGGCAGACAGCAACGGACTCGATACCCTCCTGCTGCAAGCGACCGGCGATCTCCCGAACCTGACCCTCGTCAAGCGCGAGCTTGATCTTGCCATCGGCGCCCAGACGCTCGCTCGCCTCGAAACGATGGCGCCGCGGAACCAGCGGCGCTGGCTTGTCGTATTGCAGGTCGTACATGACCGGAATGCGAAGACGCCGCATTTCCAGCACATCACGGAATCCTTCAGTTGTGATCAGGGCAGTTTTCGCACCCTTGTGCTCCAGAATGGTGTTCGTGGCCACGGTCGTCGCGTGCACCACGGCTTCGATCTGGCCTGGGTCAATGCCAAGACTGTCGCGAATTTCGTCGACTGCAGACAGGATCGCGCGGCTGTAGTCGTCTGGCGTGGACGACACTTTCAGAGTACGTACTGTCCCGTTACCCCTGAGCACAATGTCTGTGAAAGTTCCGCCGATGTCGCAGGCTAGGATGTACTTGTTCATGCCCGCATATTGGCAGGAGATCATTCATAATGATATTAAAACTTTTTTGAAAACTTCATAATTTTTATTTATCATGCGATTCACCTTGGCCCAGCTAGAGGCATTGCACTGGGTGGCACACTTGGGCAGCGTTCGGGCGGCCGCAAACCATCTGCATCTGACCCAACCAGCCGTGTCGGTGCGCTTGAGGGAGTTGGAGGCCGGGGTCGGTGGGCCGCTGATCCAGCGCGACAGTTACCGCGCCACGCCGACGCCACTGGGCCGTGAGATTGCCAGTCACGCCGAACGAATACTGGCCGCTTGCGATGGATTGGACGGCCACCTGGACCGGGACGAGCCGCTGCGGGGCCCGGTTCGTATTGGAGTAGCAGACACTTTTGCGGTGACCTGCCTGCCCGAACTGATGCGCTTGATTGACACCCGTTTTCCAGACGCTCGGGCTGAGATAAGGGCAGATTTCAGCGCACGACTGAATGAATCGCTGCAGGCCGGCGACCTGGACATCGCCGTTCTGACAGCGCCGGAGCCCAATTCGCTGATTATCGTGGAGCCCTTGGTTGAACTGGCCCTGATGTGGGTCGCATCTCCCAAACTCAAGCTCAGCAAAGGGTCATTGAGGCCGGCCGATCTGGTGTCCCTGCCGATCATCACCAACCCAAACCCCTCGGGCCTTCACACCAGCATTGCTGGATGGTTCTCGGCCGCAGGGCTGCAACCTGAACGCATCAACACCTGCAACAGCATGGTCATCATGACCACGCTTGCCCGAGAGGGCGCTGGCATCAGCCTGCTACCGGTTTCGATTTTGCGCGAAGAACTCGATGCCAAGAAACTGATGATCCTCAAGGTAGTGCCCAAAGTGAGCGGACATACACTCACCGTGGCCTACCACCGCAGCCATCGCGCGCCCGGCATGCGCGCTTTAGCGCAAATGATTCACGAGATCACCGGCCGTAGCGACCTGGCACAGTACCGTCCGACGGGCACGCACTGAACGATTTCCAATGCCGCACCACCGGCAAATGCCACAGCCTGGAACTCCAAAAGAAAGTTACTGCGCCTGGAACCCACTCGCCTTGATCACCCGCGCCCAGGTCTGGGCATAAGCTCGTTCGCGGCTGGCCAGCTGCTCGGGCGGCATGTGGCCCACGGCCAAGCCCATGGCGGTGAGCTGGCTGCGCACATCGGGCTGGGTCAGCACCTTGGCCAAGGCCTCTGAAAATCGGTCGATCACAGCCTTGGGCGTGCCGGCCGGGGCAAAGTAGCCATAGTAGGGAATGTCTTCAAAACCGGCCAGCCCCAGCTCGGCAAAGGTGGGCACGTCAGGCATCACCGCCTGCCGCGCACCGCCCATCACGGCCACCACACGGATTTTGCCGGCCTTGTGGTTTTCGATGAAATCGGGGATGGACGCCACCCCGGCGGCAATCTGGTTGCCCAGCATGTCGGCCATCATCGGTGCGCTGCCGCGATAAGGCGCTGCCTGCAAATCAAGTGAGTACTTCTGGCCCACCACCTTCACCAGAAACTCAGGCACCGAGGCGGGTGCCGGCACACCGACCGTGCCCTTGCCACCACCCTGGCTGCGTACCCAGGCCACATAGTCGTTGACCGACTTGGCCGGGGTACCGCCCGACACCGCCAGCGCGTTGACAAAGGTGGCAAAGCCGGCCACCGCCACAAAGTCTTTGGCCGGGTCAAAACCCGGGTTCTTCATGACCAGCGGCAGGATGGAGACCGAGTGGTCATGCGTCAAAAACAGGGTGTTGCCGTCGGGCGCCGCGGCCTTGAGGGCCTGTGCTGCGAGCTGGCCACCGGCACCGGCTTTGTTCTCCACGATCACTGGCACGCCGAGCTGGTCCTTGAGCTTGTCGGCCAGCACGCGGGCAATGGCGTCGGTGCCGCCGCCGGGCGGGAAGCCGACCAGCACCTTGATGGCGGTGCCCTGCGCTGACGCGGCGCCGGCCAAGGCGATGCCAGAGGCCAGCAACAGCGAGCGGGACAGACCGCGCAAACGAAACAACATGGATGGGCGCATGAAAGACCTCCTGTGAAAGTGCCGTGAATGATAAGCGACCGGTCTGACGGGCGGCTCAGCCAGGCGCCTTGTTACAGTGCAGGTCATGCAACACAAACTCACACCCGGCACCACGCTGCTCTTGATGGTGCCGCCATTGCTTTGGGCCGGTAATGCCGTGGTCGGGCGGGTGGTCCATGAGCTGATATCCCCCATGACGCTGAATTTTCTGCGCTGGGTTTTGGCCTTTTTTATCCTGCTGCCCTTGGCGCACCGGCTGCTGAGACGCGACAGCCTGCTGTGGCCGAACTGGCGGCGCTTTGCCCTGCTGGGCCTGCTGGGCGTGGGCTGCTACAACGCCCTGCAGTACCTGGCCCTGCAGACCTCCACCCCGCTCAACACCACCTTGGTGGCGTCCAGCGCGCCGGTCTGGATGCTCGGGGTGGGCTGGCTGTTTTTCGGACAAAGCGTGGCTCGGCGGCAGCTGCTGGGTGCCCTGCTGTCGATTTTGGGTGTGCTGGTGGTGCTGTCGCGCGGCGAATTGGCCCAGTTGGCACAGGTCCGGCTGGTGCCGGGTGATGTTTATGTGCTGGTAGCCACAGTGGCCTGGGCTTTTTACAGCTGGTTGTTGTCGCAGCCCAAGGAGCCCACCGAGATCCGCAGCAACTGGGCAGCCTTCGTCCTGGCGCAGGTGGTGTTTGGTCTGGGTTGGTCGGGCCTGTTTGCGGCTGGCGAGTGGGCGCTGACTGATGCCAACATCCAATGGGGCTGGCCGCTGGCGCTGGCCCTGTTGTACGTGGCCATTGGGCCAGCAGTGATCGCCTACCGCTGCTTCGGCCTCGGTATTCAGCGGGTGGGTCCGGCCATGGCCGGCTTTTTCTCCAACCTCACGCCCTTGTTTGCGGCCGTGCTGTCCGCCGCTTTCCTTGGAGAACTACCACACCTTTACCACGGCTTGGCTTTTGCTCTGATCGTCGGCGGCATTTTGGTCTCGGCCCGACGCTGAGGCGTCAGAAGGTGCCGCCAAAAGCGCCACCGTCGGCCAGTACATTCTGGCCGTTGATGTAGCCCGCGTGCTGGCTGCACAGAAAGGCGCAGATGGCGCCAAACTCATCGGGGTGGCCGAAACGCTGGGTCGGGATCGTCTTGCGCCGCGCGTCCATCACCGCGTCCAATGACTGACCCGACTTGGTCGCCGCCCCCTGAAAATTGTTGCGCAGGCGGTCAGTCTCGAAAGCGCCAGGCAACAGATTGTTGATGGTTACCCCACGCCCCGCCAGGGCGCTGCGTGCCACCCCGGCCACAAAGCCAGTCAGGCCGCTGCGAGCACCGTTGGACAGGCCCAAGGTGTCGATAGGTGACTTGACCGCGCTGCTGGTGATGTTGATGATGCGCCCAAAGCCGCGCTCGGCCATGCCATCCACCGTGGCCTTGATCAGTTCAATCGGTGTGAGCATGTTGGCGTCGAGGGCACGCAGCCAGGCGTCGCGGTCCCAGTTGCGAAAGTCGCCCGGTGGCGGGCCGCCGGCGTTGGTGACCACGATGTCAAAGTCACGCCGCACGGCAAACACTGCCGCCCGGCCTTCGGGGCTGGTGATGTCTGCAGGCACAAATAGCACCTCAGGCCTTGTGGTGCTTACATTTTTTGCTATTAATTGATGAGCAGCTTGCTGTAAAGCCTCGGCGCCTCGGGCCACCATCAGCACGTTCACGCCCTCGCGCACCAGCGCCTGCGCGCAGCCAAAGCCCAGCCCTTTGCTGGCGCCACCCACCAAAGCCCATTTGCCCGCAATGCCCAAATCCATGCTGTC
>CALPLW020000217.1 GCA_943324505.2 Comamonas sp. lk | reverse complement strand
TACGGCCGTCCGGCAGGGTGCGGGTCTCCAGCTGCACCAGGTTGGGCATGTCGGTGTAGCGGCGCACATAGTTGTCAAAGTAGCTGCTGCGCTTGTCAAAGTAAAACTCTTTCAGGATCACATGGCCCATGGCCATGGCCAGGGCAGCGTCGGTGCCCTGCTTGGGGTGCATCCACAGATCGGCCAGCTTGCTGATCTCGGCGTAGTCGGGGGTGATCGCCACCGTCTTGGCGCCCTTGTAGCGCACTTCGGTGAAAAAGTGCGCGTCTGGCGTGCGCGTCTGGGGCACGTTGGAGCCCCAGGCAATGATGAAGGTCGAGTTGTACCAGTCAGCGGACTCAGGCACATCGGTCTGCTCGCCCCAGACCTGCGGACTGGCCGGCGGCAAATCGCAGTACCAGTCGTAAAAACTCATGCACACACCACCAATCAAGGACAGGTAGCGGCTGCCCGCGGCATAACTGACCATGGACATGGCAGGAATGGGTGAAAAGCCAATCACTCGGTCGGGCCCGTATTCTTTGGCGGTGTAGACATTGGCGCTGGCGATCAGCTGGTTGACCTCGTCCCAGGTGCTGCGCACAAAGCCGCCCAAACCGCGCTGCTGTTGCCACTCCAGCCGTGCCTCTGGGTTCTGCACCATGCTGGCCCAGGCATCCACCGGGCTCTTGGCCACCGCCAGCGCAGCACGCCAGTGCTTGAGCAGCCGCGCTCGGATCAACGGGTACTTGACCCGGTTGGCGCTGTACAGGTACCAGGAGTAAGAGGCCCCACGGGCACAACCACGGGGTTCGTGATTGGGCAGATCAGGGCGGGTGCGCGGGTAGTCGGTCTGCTGGGTTTCCCAAGTGACGATGCCGCCCTTGACATAGATTTTCCAGGAGCAAGACCCGGTGCAGTTCACGCCGTGTGTGCTGCGCACGATCTTGTCATGCGCCCAGCGGTCGCGGTAGGCGTCTTCCCAGGTGCGGTCTTCGCCGGTGGCCACACCATGGCCCTCGGAAAATGCTTCTTTTGGAGCAGCGAAGTGGCTCAGTCGGTCCAGAAAGTGGCTCATAGAGAAACCTTTGCAAACTCAATTAGGGATGAAATCAGGCCTTAGCCCTTATGGGATATAGGTAGTTCGCTATTTATTTAGTAGCGAGTGACTTGAGCTACGGATTTTTGATCTCTGCGCCAGGGCGCAAATAAAACCACCAGTTCAGCACCAGGCACACGGCGTAGAAGACCGCAAAGCCGTAAAAAGCGTATTGGGGCGTGCCAGCTTTGATCTGCTGCCCGATCAACACCGGCGCAATAAAGGCGCCATAGGCCGCCACTGCCGAGGTCCAACCCAAGACCGGACCGGCCTGCTGCCGATCAAAGATGAAGCCCACACTGCGGAAGGTGGAGCCGTTGCCGATGCCACTGGCGGCAAACAGCACAATGAACAAGCCCATGAAGGTCAGGAAGTGCTGCTCCGGCGCTGCGGACTGGTAGGCTTGCAGCATCACATAGCCCACCGCGGCCGAGGCCACGACCATGATGGCCGAGATGATTTGCGTCACGATCGAGCCCCCGACCTTGTCGGATATCCAGCCGCCCAATGGCCGAACCGCCGCGCCGACAAAGGGCCCGATCCACGCGTACGTCAATGCCGAAGGCGCGTTGGGGTTTTTCAGTGTGTGCTGCAGCACACCGGCAGCGTCGGGCGTGTGCTGGTAGCCAAAAATCACGGTAATGGCCAGGGGCAGCGCCATGGAGAAGCCGATGAAGCTGCCAAAGGTCACGACATACAGGGCGGTCATGCTCCAGGTGTGCTTGTTGCTGAAAATGGCAAACTGCTTCTGCACGTTGTCCTTCATCGCACCAAAGGCGGCCAGGCGCATCATCAGCAAGGCCGCGATGATGTCCAGGGGAATGGCCACCCACATGTTCAGCAGGCCCAGCCCCGTAGGTGCCGGCAGATACAGGTAGAGCATGCCGACCGACGGAATAAAGGCCAGCGAGTACAGGTAAGTGATCTTGGCAAAGGCGACCACAGGGCTACCGGTGGCGGGCGATACCGTCTTGAGGTTGTTCATGCCCCACCAACACAACAAGGACAGGGGAACCAGCGACAGCACCCAGGCAAAGCCGGCGTTCTGGATCCAGGTCGGCGTCCCTGCGGCAATCTTGCCCAGAATCCAGCCGCTGTCCTTGACCAGCACTTTGGCCTCGCCGCCGAAGGCACCGAACAAGCCCATGGTCATCACCAGCGGGATCACAATCTGCATGGTGGTCACGCCAAAATTTCCCAGCCCGGCGTTGAGCCCTAGTGCGGTGCCCTGCAAGCGCTTGGGGAAGAAGGTGCTGATGTTGGACATCGACGAGGCAAAGTTACCCCCGCCCACACCTGACCACAAAGCCATGAGTTGGAACACCCACAGCGGCCACTCAGGGTGCTGCAGCGCAAGGCCAGTCCCAATGGCCGGGGCCAGCAGCATGGCGGTGGTCAAAAAGATGGTGTTGCGGCCCCCCGCCATGCGGATCAGGAAAGAAGCCGGGATGCGCATGGTCGCGCCAGAAATGCCGGCAATGGCAGTCAAGGTGAACAGCTCGGCCTGGGTGAACGGGAAACCCAGGTTGAGCATCTGCACCGTGATGATGCCCCACATACCCCAGATCGCGAAGCCGCACAACAGCGCAGGGATCGATATCCAGAGGTTGCGATAGGCGATCTGCTTGCCTGTGCTCTCCCAAAAGCGCTCGTCTTCCGGGCGCCAATCGGCAATGTCGGCGCTGGTGTGGCCTTGCAGGGTCATGGTGTGGGTCCTAACTCTGAAGAGAAAAATTGGTGGCGTTCTGACCCATGAGCTCAGTCTTGCGAACCTCGGTCCAGTACATCCAGATGAGCGAAACCCAGACCACGCCATACATCAGCATGAACGCGCTGGAACGAATGCCGGTCAGGTCCAACAAGGCGCCAAACAAGATGGGCAGCACAAAGCCACCCAAGCCCCCTGCCAGACCCACGATGCCGCTGATGGCGCCGATGTTGTGGGAATAGTCGTCACTGATGTACTTGAAGACACTCGCCTTGCCGAAAGCCCAGGCGATCCCCAGCAAAAACATCAACGCGGTGAACAGATAGACGTTCAACCCCATGTGGTAGGTCGCTGGTCCGTTGATGGTCATGATGGTGAAGTCAGTCTGCGGGTAGGACAACAGGAACAAACAAATCCAGCTCACCCACAACACCCACCAGGTCACGCTGTGCGCGCCATATTTGTCGGACAAGATGCCCCCAAAGGCACGCAGCACACCACCTGGCAGCGAGAAACAGGCCGCCAGCAAAGCCGCCACGCGGATATCGAGCCCGAATTCACCTACGTAGTACTGCACCATCCAGAGCGAGAGGGCCACATAGCCTCCAAACACGATGCTGTAGTACTGGCAGTACTTGATCACCTTGGGGTCTTTCAAGGCCTTGAGCTGGTCCTTGAAGCTGACCTGGCTGGACACCAGGTGGGTCGGGTCGCTGTGGCTGAACATCAGGAACAGAACCAGTGTGCCCAGCATGATGGCCGCATAGACCTGCGGCACCATGGTCCAGCCGAAAGCCACCAGCAGCACCGGCGCTATGAATTTGTTGACCGCAGAGCCCGAGTTTCCAGCCCCATAAACGCCCATGGCCATACCCTGGCGTTTTTTGGGAAACCAGCGCGCCACATAGGGCGTGCCCACCGAAAACGAGCCCCCGGCCAGACCGACGAACAGGCCAATCGTCAAAAAATGCCAGTAAGCGGTGGCATAGCTCATCATCCAGATGGCGGGCACTGTGATGGCCATCAACACAGCCATCACGACCCGCCCTCCGAACCGGTCGGTCCAGATGCCCAAAGGCACCCGGATCAGCGAGCCGGTCAGCACGGGGGTGGCCATCAACAGGCCGAATTGCGTGGCATTGAGGTTGAGCATCTTGCGGATCGGGATGCCAATGACGCCAAACATCATCCAGACCATGAAGCACACGGTGAACGCCAGCGTGCTGACGATCAGGACCGACCATGCTTTTTTCGACTGACCGATCTCCGAGGCCATAGGTGCTTCTCCAAAGGAATGCACACAATGTCGCCGCTATGGTGGTGGATCACCATCCACCATTGGCATGCCGCAACGGCCTCAAAAGAACTAGGACGCGCTAGGGTGCTCTAGTTCCTAAGTAGTAACAGCCCGTCAAAGGTGACGGGTGTTGATTTGGATCAAACCAATCGATGGGCGGCGGCATACACCGCCACCTGAACGCGGGAGCTGAGTTGGAGTTTTCGAAAGATGTGCTGCACATGAACCTTGACGGTGGTCTCGGCAATATCCAGTGCGCGGGCAATCAGCTTGTTGCTGTCGCCGCGTGCAATCAACTTCAAGATTTCCATTTCGCGGGCGGACAAAGAGGCGGCGCCGCTTTGATCAACAGCCGCCGGCACTGGGCTTGCCTCGCCAGGTTTCTCTGCCATGGGCTTGGCACGAAAAGCCGCGACGAACTTGCTCATCATGTCCGGGCTGATCACCGACTCACCGGCCAACACCTTGACAATGGCATCGCACAGATGGTCAGACTCCACGGTTTTGAGCAGATAGCCATCCGCACCGGCCTGCATGGCGGCAGCCAGATCGGTTTCGTCTTCACTCACCGTCAGCATCAGAATTCGCGTGCCTGCACACGCCTCCTTGAGCGCAGGAATACCGTCAACACCGCGTACACCAGGCAAATGGTTGTCCAGCAGAATGAGGTCAGGGCTAGCACGCGCCACCAAGCGCAAAGCCTCACCCATATCACCCGCTTCGCCAATCACCTCAAACCGACCGTCTTGAGACAACAAAGACAATAGGCCGCGACGAAACAGGCTGTGGTCGTCGACCACCATCAGTTTGATTGACTGCATGGCCAACATTGTCAGGCTATTTGTGCAGTCACCGGATGCTCCGGCAGCGTGAGGGTCAGGGTCGAGCCCTGGCCGACGCGCGATGTCACCAGCACTGTGGCGCCAATACGTTGCGCCCGTTCATGCATGATCTTCATGCCGACATGTGACTCCCCGTGCAAGCCCTGCGTGTCAAAGCCTTGGCCGTCGTCCCGCACAACAAAGCGCCACTGCAAACCTTTCAAGACCTCCAGATTCACATGGCTGGCCTGCGCATGTTTGCGCACGTTCGACAAGGCTTCTTGCACCACATGCAAGACCTGAACTTGCACATCGGGTGGGAGCGGCAGGCCATGGCCCGTTACTTCGAGCACGGTGGGCAAACCGGTCTGATGCTTGAATTTTTGCAGCGTTTCCTGCAGCGCGGCCTCAATGTCATCGGTGTTGGTCCGGGTTCGAAAATGCACCAACAACTCGCGCACGTCATTGATGCTTTCGCGCAAGCCGGCGTCGAGTTCATTCAGAGCCACCTGGACTTGGCTGGCCTGCGCCTTGCCCGATGCGCTGCGCATCAGTTGCACTTGAATTTTCAGAAATGCCAGTGACTGGGCAATGGAGTCATGCAGTTCACGGGCCAGCAATGCGCGCTCTTCGGCCGCAGCGGCCTCACGCTCCAGCGCCGCGGCACGCAAGCCCTCCAGGGCGCTGGCCAAATGGCTGGCCAGTGCGTCGAGCAGCTCCACCTCTTCAGATGACAGCTGCACCTCACTGCGGAAGAAAAGATCAATTTCGCCAATCAGGCGTTGCTGCAAGCGCACCGGCACACTCACCAGGCTCTGATAGCCAGCACGAATGCAATCCCGCATCGGGGCAGCCTCATGGCTGAGGATGGGGATAACCCGGGTGCGGGCATCGGGTTTTAAATTCCCGCAGGCACAGGCGCCCACAATCAGGCTGCGCTCTTCGTCCACCATCTCCTGCGGAAAGCAGTCAGAGGCCAGCATCAGGTAGCGCTGATTGGCCTCATCTGACCAACGCACGGCCACGGCATCGGCCTTCATGACCGTCCGTACGCGCTGAGCGAAGCCACGCGACAGCTCCTCGATGGTATTGGCACTGGCCAAAAAAGCGCTCACCTCGTACAAGGCCTCAATGCGGGCGCGCTGGGCTTCGATCCGCCGGGTCTTAGCTTCCACCTGTGCTCCCAAGCCTTCATACAAGGTTTGTAATTTGCCGGCCATGCCATTAAAACCCGCAGCCACCCGCCCAAATTCATCCTGAGTATCGACCTCAATGCGTGCGGCAAAGTCGCCCGCCTCGATGCGGCCCAGACCCTGCTGCAATTGACCGAGCGGGTTGATAACGTACAAGTAACCGGTGTAGAGCAGGACCACCGAACCGCCTATGGCCAGTGCCATCATCCCAAATTGAAACAGGTTCAAGATGGCGGTCAGGCGAGACAGCTGATGCTCCATCGACGACACCAACACGTCGATCGCTGCGACAAAGGCCTCGGCCTCACGCCAGGCGTCTGTTGAAGCAGGGAGCGGCGCCACAAGCCAATGGTCTCGCTGCTGCGTCCAGATCCGTTGAACAGACTCAAACTGGGGAGTCACCTCGT
>CALPLW020000216.1 GCA_943324505.2 Comamonas sp. lk | reverse complement strand
GGCCTGAGCCTGCGTTTCCACCTGGAGCGACAGACCGGCGGCATGACCCGCGACATCGAGCGCGGCACGCGTGCCGTGCATTCGCTGATCTCCTATTCGCTGTACAGCATTATTCCGACATTGATCGAGGTGGCGATGGTTCTGACGCTGCTGGCCGTCAAGTTTGACGTCTGGTTTGCCTGGATCACCATCATTGCGCTGGTGTTCTACATCACCTTCACCATCATCGTGACCGAGTGGCGAACCCAGTTCCGCAAAAAGATGAACGAGATGGATTCCACGGCGCACAGCCGTGCCATCGACTCACTGCTCAATTACGAAACCGTCAAGTACTTCAACAACGAAGAGTTTGAGGCCAAGCGCTACGACGAGAACCTGGAGCGCTACGGCCGCGCAGCCATCAAGAGCCAGACTACGCTGAGCTTGCTCAATGCCGGCCAGCAGTTGATCATTGCCGCCGGGCTGGTGGCCATGCTGTGGCGCGCCACGCAGGGCGTGGTGGACGGCCGCATGACGCTGGGCGACCTGGTGATGGTCAACGCCTTCATGATCCAGCTCTACATTCCGCTGGGCTTCTTGGGCGTGTTGTACCGGGAGATCAAGCAAAGCCTGACCGACCTGGAAAAAATGTTCACGCTCATGGAGCGCGAGCGCGAGATTGCCGACTTGCCAGGCGCGCCACCCCTGGTCGTGCAGGGCGCCGACCTGCGCTTTGACCATGTGCACTTTGCCTACGACCCGGCGCGGCCCATCCTGCAGGACATCAGTTTTGTCATCCCGGCCGGCAAGACCGTGGCGGTGGTCGGGCCGTCTGGCTCGGGCAAGTCGACCCTGGCGCGGCTGCTGTTCCGGTTTTATGACGTCCAACAGGGCCGGATCCTGATTGACGGGCAGGACATCAAACAGGTCACCCAGGCCTCGGTGCGCCAGGCTATCGGCATCGTGCCGCAGGACACTGTGCTGTTCAATGACACGGTGGCTTACAACATCGCCTATGGCCAGCCCGGCGCCAACCAGGCGCAGGTGGAAGAAGCGGCTCGAGCGGCGCACATTCACGGCTTCATCAGCGCCACGCCTAAGGGTTACGACACCATGGTGGGCGAGCGGGGGCTTAAATTGTCGGGCGGGGAAAAGCAGCGGGTGGCGATCGCCCGCACCCTGCTCAAAAACCCGCCGATCCTGATTTTTGACGAGGCCACCTCGGCACTCGATTCGGCCAATGAACGCGCCATTCAGGCCGAGCTGCAGAGCGTGGCCCAAAACAAGACCACGCTGGTCATCGCCCACCGCCTGTCAACCGTGGTGGATGCCCATGAGATCCTGGTGATGGACGCCGGCCGCATCATTGAGCGCGGCACCCATGCCGAACTGTTGGCGGCCGACGGCCGCTATGCCGCCATGTGGGCGCTGCAGCAAAGCGCGGAGTAAGGTCATGGACACCAAGTGGTTTGAAGACTTCATCTCATTGGCTGAAACCCGCAGTTTCAGCCGCTCGGCACAACTGCGCCACGTGACGCAACCGGCGTTTTCGCGCCGCATCCAGTCGCTCGAGGCCTGGGCCGGCACCGACCTGGTGGACCGCAGCTCCTACCCCACTCGCCTGACACCAGCCGGCGAGACACTGTACGACCAAGCGCTGGAAATGCTGCAGGCCTTGCAAAGCACGCGGGCCATGATGCGCGGCCACGCGGCGGCGGGGCAGGACGTGATCGAGTTTGCGGTGCCGCACACCCTTGCGTTCACCTTTTTTCCGGCCTGGGTCTCTGCCCTGCGCGAGAATTTTGGTCCCATCAAGAGTCGGCTGATCGCGCTGAATGTGCATGACGCCGTGATGCGAATGGTGGAGGGCAGTTGTGACCTGCTGATCGCTTACCACCACCCGGCGCAGCCTAATCAGCTCGACACTGAGCGCTATGAAATGGTGAGTCTTGGCGAAGAAGTGGTGGCGCCCTATGTCAAGCCGGGTGTCGACGGTGAGCCCTTGTATTCTTTGCCAGGCAGCGCGGTGCGGCCGCTGCCCTACCTGGGCTATGCGCCAGGGGCCTACCTGGGGCAAATGGTGGAACTGATCCTCAAGAAAAGCAGCACACCGATTCACTTTGACCGAGTTTATGAAACCGATATGGCCGAGGGTCTCAAGGCCATGGCGCTGGAGGGGCATGGCGTGGCCTTTCTGCCGTTCAGTGCAGTCGAGCGAGACCTGAGCGCCAAAAAGCTGGTTAACGCCGCGCCTGGGTTTCTGACGGACCTGTACATCACGATGGAGGTGCGCGCCTACCGCGAGCGCCCGCAGGCCAGGGACGCAGTCAAATCCGCTGGGCAGTCAGCGCGGGGTGCAGGGCCGGGGCCCAAGCGCCATGCCCAGGCTCTCTGGGAGTATTTGTTGCGCCAGGCCGCTGCATGAAGTCGGCTACCTCAGGGCTGAGCGCACTACCCAACCCGGATTTGGGACAATGATCGCCATGGACACACTGACCCTGACCCAACCCGACGATTGGCACCTGCACGTGCGCGATGGCGACGCCTTGCGCACGGTCGTACCCCACACGGCAGCCCAATTTGGCCGAGCCGTCATCATGCCCAACCTCAAGCCGCCCATCACCACAGCGGCGGCGGCGCTGGCCTACAAGGCGCGCATTCAGGCAGCCCTGCTGCCTGGCCAGGTGTTTGAGCCGCTGATGACGCTCTATCTAACAGACCACTTGGCGGTGTCGGAAATTGCCCTGGCGGCCCAGGCCGGTGTTGTGGCGCTCAAGCTCTACCCGGCCGGCGCCACCACCCACAGCGACGCCGGAGTGACCGACATCCGCAAGGTTTACCCGGTGCTGGCTGCCATGCAGAGGGCTGGCCTGCCGCTGCTGGTGCACGGTGAGGTGACCAACCCGGAGGTTGATCTTTTTGACCGGGAGGCGGTGTTCATTGAGACCCAGCTTTTGCCATTGCGTCAGGATTTTCCTGAGCTCAAGATCGTGCTGGAGCACATCACCACCCGGGAGGCAGCGCAGTATGTGGCGCAGGCAGGCGGCTTTACCGCAGCCACCGTCACGGCCCACCACCTGCTGTACAACCGCAATGCCATCTTCACCGGCGGCATCCGCCCCCACTACTACTGCCTGCCTGTGCTCAAGCGAGAGCTGCACCGCCAGGCGCTGCTGCAGGCGGTAGCCAGTGGCAGCCCAAGGTTTTTCCTGGGCACTGACAGCGCCCCCCATGCGGCTCACCTGAAGGAGCATGCCAGTGGTTGCGCTGGCTGTTACACCGCGCACGCCGCGCTGGAGCTTTACGCCGAGGCTTTTGACGCGTTGGGCGCGCTGAATCGGCTTGAAGGCTTTGCCAGCTTTCATGGTGCTGATTTTTATGGCTTGCCCCGTAACACTGGCCGCATCGCGCTGCAACGCCAGGCTTGGACCCCGCCAGAATCGTTTGCCTTTGGCGAGGCTGAACTCAAGCCCCTGCGCGCCGGCGAAACCCTGCCGTGGCGCCTGGTTTAGCGCAGATCGACTGGCAGGCGCCCTGGTTGGCGCCTGTGGCCGTGCTAGGCCGACAGGTCGTGGCCCAGTGCCAAGCCGGCATGCTGCTGCCCGAGGCGCTCAACGCCTGTGCCCCGCCAGCCGACGACCTGCCAGTGCGCTTTGTGCCACAAAGTGCGCTACCGGCCGGCGAGGCCTATGAAAGCTATATTTTCAATAGCAAACAATGCCCTACCCGCGAGGGTTTGCACGACTTTTTCAATGGATTGATGTGGCACAGTTTTCCTCGCACCAAAGCCCGTCTGAACCAGCTGCAGGCGGCGCAAATCACGGCCGGTGGCATCGGTCGGGTGCGCGGTTCGGTACGGGATGCACTCACGTTGTTTGACGAGAACATGGCTTTTTTGCGTGCGCCTGAGCCACTGTGGGAGGCGCTGCTGGCCAAACGCTGGTCGGTGGTATTTTCAGAGCTGCGACCGCTTTGGGCACAGTCTTATCTGGTGCTGTTTGGCCACGCCCTCTTGGAAAAACTGGTATTCCCCAGAAAAGCCATCACAGCCCATGTGCTGCTGGTGCACCCGGCGACCGATGCCCACTCCGATCTGGACGCCTGGGTGGCCGCCGCCTTAAACCCGGACCAACTGGCGGCCAAGCCATTTGCCAACTTGCCGGTGCTGGGCGTGCCGGGCTGGTGGTCGGCCAATGAGGCGCCCGGTTTTTACCAGGACCCGGTGGTCTTTCGGCTACGGCAATAACCGGATATTTTGTGGGATTAGTGCGCCAGCGCTTGATTTTCGCGCCCGCGCCCCTAACATTCGCGGCATCGGTCGGTTGTTGCCCGCCGTTTATGAAAGATGACCATGAAGAGAATTTTGTTGTTTGTGCTGACCAATGTGCTGGTGGTGACGGTGCTGGGTGTTGTGGCCAGCCTGCTGGGCGTCAACCGCTTTCTGACTTCCAATGGCCTCGATCTGGGCGCCTTGCTGGGCTTTGCCCTGGTCATGGGTTTTGGGGGCGCCATCATCTCGCTGCTGATCAGCAAGCCCATGGCCAAATGGACCTCGGGTGTGCGCGTCATCAACCAGCCGCAGAATGCCGATGAAGCCTGGATTGTCGAGACCGTGCGCAAGTTTGCCGACAAGGCTGGCATCGGCATGCCCGAGGTCGGCATCTTTGAGGGTGATCCCAATGCCTTTGCCACGGGTGCTTTTAAAAACTCGGCTCTGGTGGCGGTCAGCACCGGCCTGCTGCAGGGCATGACGCGTGACGAGATTGAAGCCGTGATCGGCCACGAAATCGCCCACATCGCCAACGGCGACATGATCACCATGACCCTGATTCAGGGTGTGATGAACACCTTTGTGGTGTTCCTTAGCCGGGTCATTGGTTATGCGGTCGACAGCTTCTTGCGCAAGGGTGACGACCGCAGCAGCGGCCCTGGCATTGGCTACTACGTGACGACCATCGTGCTTGACATCTTGCTCGGTTTTGCCGCTGCCATGGTTGTGGCCTGGTTTTCCCGACAGCGCGAGTTCCGGGCTGATGCCGGCGCCGCCCAGCTGATGAACCGCAAGCAGCCGATGATCAACGCCCTGGCCCGCCTGGGTGGCATGGTGCCCGGTGAACTGCCCAAGAGCGTGGCGGCGATGGGCATCGCCGGCGGCATCGGCAAGCTGTTCAGTACCCACCCGCCAATTGAAGAGCGGATCGCTGCCCTGCAGACAGCCTGATACTGGGTATGGTCGACGTCGATCCTGGGGTTGCTGGGGGCGGCGTTTTTTTTGGGTGTCTGCTTTTGGCGTTGGCGGGGACGGCGTGCCTGCAGCCGCTCGTGTCCCCCGCCCTGCGGGCTCCTCCTTGACCTCGCTGCAGCAGGCACGCCATCCCCTCCCTGGTCGGCGAGACTGAATACCTGAATGCGGGTCCCAGCGCTGGCGTGCGAGGGTCGTCAAGGTGGTGACGGGCTGAGCGGCGCAGCGGCATCAAGGAGGAGCCCACCGGGGCGGGGGACAGCCGCGGAGCCGCTCAGCCCGGCGCCGCCTTGACCGAAGCGAAAAAACGAGCGCAGCCGCTTGGCCCGGCGCCGCCTTGACCGGAGCGCCAAAAAGACCCAAGCAGTCAGCCCCAAACGATGAATCGTCAGGCCAGCAGTCGCCGTGCCACCGCCTCAGCCACCCGGATGCCGTCCACGCCCGCCGACAGGATGCCGCCGGCATAACTGGCGCCTTCACCGGCCGGGTACAGACCGGCTGTATTGAGGCTTTGCAGATCGTCACCGCGGGTGATCTTGATTGGCGATGAGGTGCGGGTTTCAACCCCGGTCAGTACCGCGTCGGCCATGTCAAACCCTTTGATCTTCTTGCCGAAAGCCGGCAGCGCCTCACGGATCGCATCAATTGCGTAGCCGGGCAGGGCAGAGCCCAGGTCGCCCAAGTGCACGCCGGGTTTGTAGGAGGGTGTGACGCTGCCGAGCTGGCGCGATGGCCGGCCTGCGAGGAAATCACCCACCAGTTGGCCGGGCGCCTCGTAATTGCTGCCGCCCAGCACATAGGCCTGTGATTCCAGCTGGCGCTGCAGCACGATGCCGGCCAGCGGGTGCGGCTTATCGTTGCCCGCAGTCAAAGTCTGGACCCCGACGCCCAGCGCGGCCTCCAGGGCGGCCGGATCGGTCGGGTAGTCGCTTGGGTCAATACCCACCACGATGCCGGCGTTGGCGTTGCGCTCGTTGCGCGAGTACTGGCTCATGCCGTTGGTCACCACCCGGCCCGGCTCCGAGGTGGCCGCCACCACCGTGCCGCCGGGGCACATGCAAAAACTGTAGACCGCCCGGCCGTTGCTGGCGTGGTGCACCAGCTTGTACTCGGCCGCGCCCAGCAGCGGGTGGCCGGCATGCCGGCCCCAGCGGGCGCGGTCGATCACCCCCTGCGGGTGCTCGATGCGGAAGCCGATGGAAAACGGTTTGGCCTCCATGAACACGCCGCGTACGTGGAGCATGGCAAAGGTGTCGCGTGCGCTGTGACCGGGCGCCAGCACCACCTGTTCGGCTGGCAGCTCGTAGC
>CALPLW020000215.1 GCA_943324505.2 Comamonas sp. lk | reverse complement strand
TTAAGACCACGCTCACAATTGCACACTTCGATCGACTCGGTGTTCCCCGACTCTCGTGACCTCAACTTTACGAACCGCCCGGTGCGGACCCGCATGCCGGGTGGTGTGGCAGGGGCGCAGTCAATAATGGCTGCCCCCTATGCCGATTGTGCGCCTGGCATGAACTCTAACCCCATGAGTTTCCACTGCCAGAAAGTCACCCCGACTGCCTGATTTGGACCTTCAGCCGAATTGAGTTAATCTCCCACCCCTTGACGCGCAAGTGCGCCAGCAGTGAGGGCAGAAGCTGCCGGACTTTGGCGGCGGCGGCGTTGTTATCCAAAAGCAGGCACCAGGCGTCGCCGTCGATTGGGCCGGCCTGTATGGCCGGGCGAAGGGCTGTTGGGATCAGGCCATCCAGGGCGTTGAGCCGGGCCACCGAGTCCCGGCTCAGCTCCGCCAGCCGGGCCAGCGTGGGCGAGTCCTGGCTGGCTTGCAGCACGGTGATGGCATGTTGTCGGCGGTTCATGAGCAAACGGGGAAGGGGCTAACCAGATGCAATTGATTATCACGGATGCCTGGCTGGCAAAAAGCCGGGCGCTTCACTTGAGCGGGACCAAACTGTTAGGCGCGATGGTGCTGGCGTCTTTCGTCCTGATGCTGGTCGCGGCTGGCCTGTATCACTGGGTTTTTTTAAAAGGGGCTCGTGAGGGCTGGCCGGTGGTCGGAACCTTGGTGCGGCTGATGGTCAAGGACGAGTTTGACCAGCGCGACCGATTCATGCGCGAAAACCTGGACGTGCTGGCGCGCCAGGTGGGCGAATTGCAGGCCAAGCTTCGACAGCTGGAGTCGCTGGGCGAGCGTGTCTCGGGGCTGGCAGGAATCAGCACCAATGACATGAAGACCAAGCCTGGCCAGGGTGGTGCACTGATCTCAGGCCGTCCCTTGTCGGTCCAGGAACTTGAGGTCACGCTGGCCGAGCTCGACCGACTGACGGGGCAGCGCACTGATTTGATGACCGTGATGGAGTCACGCCTGGTGGACCAAAAGGTCCGCGCCATGATGGTGCCGACCCGTCAGCCGGTGGTCTCAGGAAATTTAGGTTCGCTCTTTGGCTGGCGCATTGACCCGATCACAGGTACGTCGGCCCTGCACACTGGTTTGGATTACCCTGCCGAGCCGGGTACCCCGATCTTTGCGGCTGCGGGCGGGGTGGTGGTGGTCCAGGAGTTCAACGCGCCGTACGGCAACATGATTGAGATTGATCACGGCAATGACCTCATCACCCGCTATGCGCATGCCTCAAGGGTTTTCGTCAAGCGCGGTGACTTGATCAGGGTGGGTCAAAAAATTGCTGAGGTGGGCAGCACTGGGCGGTCCACTGGCCCTCATTTGCATTTTGAAGTCCTGGTGCAGGGCATTCCGCAGGACCCGATGAAGTTTTTGGCAGCCGGCAAGGCCGGCTCGGCACCGCCGGCAAACCGTTCTATCGCCGCCAACCAGGGAGTACCAGCGCCCCCGTCGGGTCGCCCACCCGTGCAAAGGTAAAATCGGGCGATGGGTGCCTGAGGCGCCATGCGCTCGGTGTCTCCGATTGCATTGCGCCAAGGTGCCCCCACTTTCCTCTGATTAGAAAAAGGACTGCGCTGCCCTGTGGGTTCTGAGGGACCTTGGGGGTGGGCTTGCATTCATGGCCATCAACCTACTCACCAAACTATTCGGCAGTCGCAATGACCGCCTGCTCAAACAATACCGCAGCGGTGTGAATCGCATCAACGCGATGGAGGCTGAGCTGGAGACCCTCTCTGACGAGGCCTTGCGTGGCAAGACCCAGCAGTTTAAGGAGCGTATTGCGGCGGGCGAGACGCTGGACGCCCTGTTGCCCGAAGCCTTTGCGGTGGTGCGCGAAGGCTCCAAGCGGGTCATGAAGATGCGCCACTTCGACGTGCAGCTGCTGGGCGGCATGTCTCTGCACAATGGCAAGATTTCAGAAATGGGCACGGGTGAAGGCAAGACCCTGACTGCGACGCTGCCTGTTTACCTGAACGCCTTGACCGGCAAGGGCGTGCATGTGGTCACAGTCAATGACTACCTGGCCAACCGCGATGCGCGGTGGATGGGCAAACTCTACAATTTTCTGGGGTTGTCAGTGGGCATCAACCTGCCCAACATGGCGCGCGAAGAAAAACAGGCGGCCTACCGTGCCGACATCACTTACGGCACCAATAACGAATACGGCTTTGATTACCTGCGCGATAACATGGTCTACGAGGTGGCAGACCGGGTGCAACGTGGTCTCAATTACGCCATCGTCGACGAGGTGGACTCCATCCTGATCGACGAGGCTCGCACGCCGCTGATCATCAGCGGCCAGGCCGAAGACCACACCAGCCTGTACATCGCCATCAACCGGGCTGTGCCGCAGTTGCAGCAGCAGGAGGGTGAGGCCGACCCCCGTACTGGCGAAGGCATCATCAAGCCGGGCGATTTCACCCTGGATGAAAAAAGTCGCCAAGTGTTCTTGACCGAGCAGGGTCATGAGAACGCCGAGCGTATCTTGTTCGAGATGGGGCTGATCCCTGAAGGTGCCACCCTCTATGACCCGGCCAATATCACGCTGGTGCACCACCTGTATGCAGCGCTGCGGGCCAAACACCTGTATCACCGCGACCAGCACTACGTGGTGCAAGAAGACGAAATCGTGATCGTGGACGAATTCACCGGGCGCCTGATGAGCGGGCGGCGCTGGAGCGAAGGCCTGCACCAGGCGGTTGAGGCCAAGGAAGGGGTGGCGATCCAGCCAGAAAACCAGACCATGGCGTCGATCACCTTCCAGAACTATTTCCGGCTGTATGGCAAGCTCGCTGGCATGACCGGCACGGCCGATACCGAGGCCTACGAGTTCCAGGAAATTTACGGTTTGGAGACTGTGGTGATGCCGCCCAACCGGCCCAGCCGGCGCAAGGATGAGTTGGACCGGGTCTACAAGACAACCCGTGAAAAGTATGAAGCCGCCATCCAAGACATCCGTGAATGTTATGAACGCGGTCAGCCGGTGCTGGTGGGCACCACCTCGATCGAAAACTCCGAGATCATCTCGAATCTGCTCGAGAAAGAAAAGCTGCCGCACCAGGTGCTCAACGCCAAGCAGCACGCGCGCGAGGCGGATATCGTGGCCCAGGCGGGGCGCCTGAAAATGATCACCATTGCCACCAATATGGCGGGCCGTGGTACTGACATCGTGCTGGGCGGTAATGTCAGCCTGGTCGTAGACGCTTTGGAGGCTGATGGTGCGATGGACGCCGCTCAGAAGCAGCAACAAATTGCCGAGCTACGGGCCCTATGGAGCAAGGACCATGAGCAGGTCAAGGCGCTGGGTGGTTTGCGCATCATTGCGACCGAGCGGCATGAATCCCGGCGTATCGACAACCAGTTGCGCGGCCGCTCCGGCCGCCAAGGGGACCCAGGCTCATCGCGTTTCTACCTGAGCCTGGACGACGCCCTGATGCGGATTTTTGCCGGCGACCGCGTCAAAAGCATCATGGACCGGCTCAAGATGCCTGATGGCGAGGCCATCGAGGCTGGCATCGTCACCCGCAGTATTGAGAGCGCGCAACGCAAGGTTGAGGCGCGCAACTTCGATATGCGAAAGCAGCTGCTTGAGTATGACGATGTCTCTAATGATCAGCGCAAGGTCATTTACCAGCAGCGCAATGAAATTCTGGATGCGGCGGACTTGACGGCCCAGATCACTTCTCTGCGCGAAGGCTGCTTTGCCGACCTGGTGCGTCAATATGTGCCGCTTGAGTCGGTGGAGGAACAGTGGGACATCGCTGGCCTGGAAAAAGTATTGGCCGAGGAGTGGCAGTTGACCCTCACCCTGCAGCAGCAGATCAGCGCCGCCAGCGCCATCACCGATGAAGATTTGCTGGAGGCCGTGACCACAGAGGCCAACGCTGCTTTCGCCGCCAAGATAGCGCAGGTGGGCAATGGCAATTTCATTCAGTTCGAGCGCATGGTCCTGTTGCAAAGCATTGACACCCATTGGCGCGAACACCTGAGCTCACTCGACTACCTGCGGCAGGGCATTCACCTGCGTGGCTATGCTCAAAAGCAACCCAAGCAGGAGTACAAGCGCGAAGCCTTCGAGCTGTTTGGTCAGTTGCTCGATTCCGTCAAGAACGAAGTCACCAAGCTGCTGATGACGGTCAAGATTCAATCCAGTGAGCAAATTGAGCAGGCTGCCGTGGACATGGAGCAGCGCGCCGAGAGCATTGCCAATGTCACCTACACCGCACCCACCGAAACCGGCGAGGTCCAAACCACGGTGGATGAGCAGACCGTGGGCCGCGCGCCGGGCGCATTTGCCGCGGTGCCCCGGGTTGGTCGTAATGAACCCTGCCCCTGTGGCAGCGGCAAAAAATACAAGCAATGCCACGGTAAGCTGGCTTGAGGTCCCGTCCCCTGGCCCGCACGAGCGCTATGGGGTGATTGACAGCCTGGCGCCAAGCTGACGCAGTGTCGGTTCCCAGCCCTGGCCACGGGCCTGTCGGTGCAAAGTGACGCTGGCGTACCAAGGGCTGTCTGCCCTATTCTGAAGCCATCGCCAGTCGGGCGAGGGTGGCAGCAGCACATGGGTGGGTCGCCCCAGCGCGCCACTCAGGTGGGCTACGCTGGTATCGACACTGATCACCTGATCCATCAACTGGCACAGGGCTGCCGTGTCGGAGAAGTCCTGGATCAGGGCGCCAAAATGCTTGAGGCCGGGATTGGCGTTGAGGGTTTCCTGGTCGCCGTCGCGAAGTTCTTTTTGCAGACTGACGTAGTCAACACCCTCAGGCAGGTAGGGCAGTAATGCGGCCAGCGGCACGCTGCGAAAATGGTCATGGTTGTGGCTGGCGTTTCCGCGCCAGACCAGTCCAATCCGGGGTCTACGGGCCGGCCCCAAACGCTCGGACCAAAGGGCGACCTTGGTCGGGTCGCTGCGCAGGTAGCTTTGCTGGTGTGGGATCGTGGCCAGGGTGGTCTTGAGTGCCAGCGGCAGGCTCAGCAGCGGGCAGTGGTAGTCGAAGCCAGACAGGTCCGAGCCGGTCCTGATCACCTCGACATCGTTGGCAGCGGCCTTGAACAGTTCATACAGAGCGGTTGGCGCCTCAATGCACACGTGTGCGCCCAGCGCCCTGACCAGGGCGGCATACCGAAAAAACTGAATGGCGTCGCCAAGTCCCTGTTCACAGTGCAACAGGATCGATTTGCCCACCAGGGGTGCTTCACCCAGCCACAGCGGCTGCGCAAAGTGGGCTGGACGCAAGCCGGTCTTTGCGTTGCGCCAACGCCACTCGTACAAAGGCCAGCCCCGGCCGAAATCACCTGTGGCCAGCAGCGCCAGCGATTTGTTCCAGTGGGCATCCGGGTAGTCCGGCAGCAGGCCGATGCAGGTATCAAAGCTGGCAATCGCAGCGTCCATCTGGCCCAGGTCCTGCAGCGCAAGACCTCGGTCACAATGAAACTCGCCCGCCTGGGGGTTGATGGCGATGGCCCGGTCGTGGCTGACCAGCGCGGCAGCAGGGTCGCCGATTTCACGCAATGCCAGCCCGCGGTTGTACCAGCCGATGGCATAGCCCGGGTCGATGGCAAGACCACGGTCATGACAGTCGATGGCGGCCCGGTATTGGCGCAGGTGCTTGAGTGCCAGCCCGAGGTTGTTCAAGGGTTGCGGGTCGCCCGGTCGCAGGGCGATGGCGCGTTCAAAACTTTCCACAGCCAAGGCATCCTGCCCCAGGTCTCTGAGGGCGACGCCGCGGTTGTTGTACGCCCGGCTGTGGTCGGGTTGGAGCGCAATCACCCGGTTGTAACTGGCCACTGCCTCGGCATGGCGGCGCAGGGTATGAAGGGCGCAGGCGCGGCTGTACCAAATGCCTTCCTGGTTGGGTGCCAAGGCCAGTGCCTGGTCGTAGCTCGAAATCGCGGCTTCGGTTTGCCCGAGTTCGACCAGCATGTTGCCGAGGTTGAAATGGGCGCCAACGTAGTCTGGTTGCAGTCGGATCGCGCGTCGAAAGCTGGCGGCAGCCAAAGTCGCCTGGCCCAATGCCATCAAGGCGTTGCCGTGGTTGAAGTGGAAGATCGCAAAGTGCGGATGGATGGCAATGGCCTTGGCAATCAAAGTCGCGCCGCGCTGGGGGTCGTTGCTCTGGTTGGCAATGACACCGAGCAGATGCAGGGCGTCAAAATGCCGTGGTTGGATCCTGAGGATGGCCTCATAGATCAACTGTGCCTCTTCAAGCAAACCCTGCTGGTGCAGTGCCAAAGCTTTATGCAACTGGGCCTGGGTCGAGCCACCTGTCCGAGCTTTGCCCGTGCGGTGCGATGGATGGTGTTTGACAGTCATGCGCACAATGTAGGGGGATGCCTGATCCCTGATCTACAGAAAAGCAGCTTGATTCCAGCCTAGTCAACTCAACCAGCGACGAGCGCCGTCCTGTCGGAAGTCACTCTGCCGGCGTAGGGGCCAGATAAATTTCAGATAATCCAGCACTTACCCGAGGAATCCCCATGCCCGTTAATCTGAGCCCCCCCAACCCCGCCCAGTTGTACCCGATTGCCGGTGTGCGTCTGGGTGTTGCCGA
>CALPLW020000214.1 GCA_943324505.2 Comamonas sp. lk | reverse complement strand
GGTGCCGCAAAAGGTGTCGCCGGCGCCGGTGGTGTCCACCGGGGTCACGGCAAAGGCCGGCTGGCTCAGCCGCTGCTGGCCGCTACGCGCCAGGCAGCCGCGGCCACCCAGCGTCACCACCACGGTGGGCACGGCAATGCGTGCCAGTTGCGCGTCCAGGTCGCCGGTGGGGCCGGCCAGCGCGGCCAGTTCGCCTTCGTTCACGATCAGGATGTCGACGTCGGCCAGCAGCTCGGCCGGCAAGGCTTGCGCCGGCGCGGCGTTCAGCACCACTGTCACGCCCTGGGCATGGGCTGCATGGGCAAAGGCTGCCACGGTTGACAAAGGCGTTTCGAGTGGCATCAGCAGGTGGCCAAAACTTGCAAGTGGAGGCAGGCCGGTGGATGTCAGGTGCGCCGGTGTCAGGCTTTGGTTGGCGCCGGGTGCCACGGTGATGGCGTTTTCGGCGTCGTCCGACACACAAATGAAGGCCGTTCCGGTAGCCTGGTCCGCCACACGCACTGCATGCAGCACCACCCCAGCGGCCGCCAGGGAGGCCTCGATGGGCGCCGCGTAAGCGTCATTACCCAGTGCCGCCAGCATGTGAGTGGCGACGCCGCCGGCGCGGGCACAAGCCGCGGCCTGGTTGGCACCCTTGCCACCGGGGTAGGTTTTGAAATCGCCGCCCAGCACAGTTTCGCCCGGGCCGGGAATGTGCGTTGCCCGAACCACGAAATCGAGGTTGGCAGAGCCTGCTACAAGTACCATCAATGCGCCTTTCTAGGCCAGGGAGCGAAGGCGTTGCCGCGCAGACGCCTGTCCGCTGGGCCTGTTGTTTGATCCATTGTATAAATCCCGGCCTGCACCGCCACCTTACAAGGGGTACCTTTTAAATCGGGTGGTGGCCGCTGAATTTGTTATGCTATCCGGCGCCCGTTGGCATAAAGACCCAAGCACGCGGCGCTCGATATTTTGTTCTGATGATGTCTACCCACTTTCGAAAGAGAACCGTTATGAAACTGATGATGACTGCCCGTTTGGGAATCTTGGCCGCAGCCCTGGCTGCGAGCTTCTCTGCTGCGGCCGAACCAGCGATCGTGTTCGACATGGGTGGCAAGTTTGACAAGTCTTTCAACGAAGCGGCCTACAACGGCATGGAAAAGTGGAAGAAGGAGACTGGCAAACAATACCTCGAGTTTGAGATCGCCAATGAGTCGCAGCGCGAGCAGGCCCTGCGCCGGATGGCCGAGAAGGGCGCCAGCCCGATCATCGCCATGTCCTTCAGCATGGCGTCGAGCGTGGAGAAAGTTGCCAAGGAATTCCCCAAACTCAACTTCGCCATCATCGACGACGAGGTGAAGTTGCCCAATGTTCAGTCCTTGGTGTTCAAGGAGCATGAGGGCAGTTTTCTGGTCGGCGCCATGGCGGCGATGGCCAGCAAGACTGGCAAGGTCGGCTTTGTGGGTGGCATGGACATCCCGCTGATCCGCCGTTTCCAGTGCGGTTACGAACAGGGCGCCAAGTGGGCCAACCCCAAGGCCGAGGTGTTTGCCAACATGACCGGTACCACCGGCGCAGCCTGGAACGACCCGGCCCGCGGCGGCGAACTGGCCAAGGCGCAGTTTGCCAAGGGCGCGGATGTGGTTTTTGCGGCGGCAGGCGGCACCGGCATCGGTGTTTACCAGGCGGCCAAGGACGGCGGCAAACTGGCCATTGGCGTGGACAGCAACCAAAACCACATTCAGCCCGGCACCATGCTGACGTCCATGCTCAAGCGCGTGGACGTGGCGGTGTACAACGTGGCCAAGGGGCACAAGCCCGGCCTGTCGGTGTTTGGCCTGAAAGAGGAGGGCGTCGGCTACGCCATGGACAAGAACAACGAGAAACTGGTGACGGCCGACATGAAGAAAAAGGTAGACGCTGCCAAGGCTGACATTTTGAGCGGCAAGATCAAGGTGGTGGACTACATGTCTGCCAGCGCCTGCAAGTACTGATACCGCACAGGGCTTGACTGCCAGCACCAGCGCCAGTCTGCCTGAACGCGCTATGGTGGTGGAACCCGCGGTTCAGATGACGGGCATCAGCAAGCGCTTTGGCGCTGTGCTAGCCAATGATAACGTGGGCCTGTCCGTGCGCGCTGGCACGGTGCACGGCATTGTGGGCGAAAACGGCGCCGGCAAAAGCACGCTGATGTCGGTGCTGTACGGTTTTTACGCGGCTGACAGCGGGCAAATCGCCGTATTTGGCCGGCCGGTAGTCATTCGCCATCCCGACGACGCGATTGCACTGGGCATTGGCATGGTTCACCAGCATTTCATGCTGGTCGACACCTTGAGTGCGCTGGACAACGTTATGCTTGGCGCCGAGCCGCACTGGTCGCTGTGGCGTGCCCAGCGGCAGGTGCGTGTGCGTTTGGATGCCCTGATGCTGAGTACCGGGCTCAAAGTTGACCTGAACGCGCTGGTGCAGGACCTGTCGGTCGGGGACCGTCAGCGCCTTGAAATCCTGAAGGCGCTGTACCGTGGCGCCCGTATTCTGATCCTGGATGAGCCCACTGCCGTACTCACGCCGCAGGAAACCGAGCAGTTGTTCGACGTGCTGCGGGTGCTGCGCGACCAGGGCAGCACCATTTTGCTCATCACCCACAAGCTCAAGGAGGTCATGCGCCTGTGCGACGACGTGACCGTGATGCGCGGTGGCCGCGTTGTGCAAGAGTTGCCGATTGCCCAGGCCTCGGTGGAGGCGCTGGCGCTGGCGATGGTGGGACGAAAGGTGCACATGGGCCGGCTGGAAGGGCAGGCACGCTCAGCGCCGGGTGAGGCGCTGTTGGTTGCCACAGGCATCTCGGTGCGTGATGGCCTGGGCGTGCAGCGCCTGGCCGACCTAAACCTGACGCTGCGCGCCGGTGAGATCGTCGGTGTGGCTGGTGTTTCTGGCAACGGCCAAAGTGAATTGCTCGACGTGCTCTCGGGCCTGCTCCGGCCGGACAGCGGAAGCCTTCGAGTGGGCGGGCAGAGTTTTTCTGCCCAAGCCTGGCTGGAGCCCCACGCCGCACGTGCGCTGGGCGTGGCCCATGTTCCAGAAGACCGCCATGCCCGCGCACTGGTGATGGCGTTTGGAGCTTGGGAGTCGGCGGTGCTAGGTTACGACGGCCTGACTGACTACAACCACCACGGCTGGATGGCCCATGGCCGTATGCGTTCGGCAACGCTGGCGATGATGACCCGTTTTGATGTGAGACCGGCTAATGTCGAGCTGCTCAGCAGCAAATTCTCAGGCGGTAACCAACAAAAACTGGTGCTGGCGCGCGAGCTTGGGCAAGCGCCGCGTGTGCTGTTGGTCGGGCAGCCGACCCGTGGCGTCGACATTGGGGCCATTGAATTCATTTATGAGCGGCTGCGTGCCCTGCGCGACGCCGGCTGCACCGTGCTGCTGGTGTCCAGCGAGCTTGATGAAATTTTGGCACTTTCGGACCGGGTGATTGTGATGAACCAGGGCCGGGTCATGGGCGATCTGCCGATCGCCGAATGCACTGAGGCCAAGCTGGGCTTGCTCATGACCGGAGTGAGCGCATGAGCCCCGCGCACGCGCTGCCCCGCTGGGCCGATCTGCTGCTGTTGCCGGCGGTGTGTTTGGCGGTTGCGCTGTTGGCAGCCGGCGGTGTGGTGGCGCTGGTGGGGCAAGACCCGCGTGCGGTGCTGGCGGTGCTGGTTCAGGGTGCGTTTGGCACGCCGCGTGGCATCAGCTACACCCTGTACTACGCCACCACCTTCATCTTCACTGGCCTGGCGGTGTCGGTGGCCCACCATGGCGGCCTGTTCAATATCGGCGGCGAGGGCCAGGCAATTCTGGGCGGTCTGGGGACCGGTTTGGTGGCGCTTTGGCTATCGCCCAGCCTGCCAGCCTGGCTAATGCTGCCCCTGATGGTGCTGGCTGGCGCCCTGTTTGGCATGCTGTGGGCGGCCGTGCCGGCTTACCTGCAAGCCTACCGGGGCAGTCACGTGGTGATCACCACCATCATGTTCAACTTCATCGCCAGCAGCCTATTGGTGTACCTGCTGGTGAATCACCTTCGGCCGACGGGCACCATGGCCGTGGAGAGCAAGGCCTTCGCACAGTCAGCTCGCCTGCCGAGCATGAAAGATGCTTTGGCCTGGTTGGGCCTAGACTGGCCGGCCTCACCCCTGAACCTTAGCTTGCTGCTGGCCTTGCTGGCGTCGCTGCTGGTGTATGTTTTTTTGTGGCGGACCCGCGCGGGCTATCACTTGCGGGCGGTGGGCGCCAGCCCGGCAGCAGCCGAGTATGCCGGCATCCGGTCGCAGCGCCAGGTGATGGTGGCGATGGCGATATCGGGCGCACTGGCAGGGCTGGTCGGCATGAATGAAATTGCGGGCGTCAGTGGGCGTCTTTTGCTGGAGTTTGTCAGTGGCGCCGGGTTCACTGGTATCGCGGTGGCCCTGATGGGCCGCAATCACCCGCTGGGAATTGTGGTCGCCAGCCTGTTGTTTGGGGCCTTGTTTCAGGGCGGGGCCGAGGTGGCGTTTGAGGTACGCGGCTTCAGCCGCGACATGGTGGTGATGCTACAGGGCTTCATTGTGCTGTTTTCGGGTGCCATGGTCTACGTCATTGCGCCCGGAGTGGCCTGGGCGCTGTCACTTGGCGCGAGAGGATCGGGGGGCCGCCATGGATGAGGCACTCTGGGGTGCCATGCTGGCTTCCACCTTGCGCATGGCCACGCCCCTTCTGTTGTGCGCCTTGGCAGGCTTGTTGGCTGAACGCTCTGGCGTGGTCGACCTGGGACTTGAAGGCAAGATGCTGTTTGCTGCCTTTGCCGCCGGAGCTGGGGGCGCAGTTTATGGCTCCACTGCGGTGGCGCTGCTGCTGGCGATTTCGGTGGCCACTGCCATGTCGTGGCTACACGGCCTGGCCTGTGTGAGTCATCGCGGTGATCAGGTGGTGTCAGGGGTCGCGACCAACATCATTGCGGCCGGTCTGACCGTGGTTTTGGGCGCTGCCTGGTTTGCTCAGGGCGGCCAGACGCCACCCGTCACGGCCGCGGTGCGCATCGGGCCACTGATGCCGCAGTTGGCGGAGTCGGTCCAGGGCCTCGGCCTTGTCGGTGCGGTGATCGGTCCCGGTCTGTTGGGCCATAACGCTCTGGTGTACCTGGCCTTTGCCCTGGTGCCAGTGGTCTGGTGGCTGTTGTTTCGCACGCGGTTTGGTCTGCGCCTGCGCGCCGTAGGCGAGAACCCTCACATGGTGGACGCTGCCGGGGTGTCCGTCCAGCGGCTGCGCTACGCTGCGCTGACCATGAACGGCGTGTTGTGCGGCCTGGCCGGCAGCTACCTGGTGCTGGCACAAAACGCTTCCTTTTCCCAAAACATGACGGCGGGGCGCGGCTTTATGGCGCTGGCCGCCCTGATTTTTGGTCGCTGGCACCCGGTCAAGGCCTTGTGGGCGTGCCTGTTGTTTGGCTTTATGGATGCGGTGGCGATTCGCCTGCAAGGGGTGCAACTGGCTGGCGTGGGCGAGGTGCCAGTGCAGTTGATTCAGGCCCTGCCCTATGTGATGACGGTGGTGCTGCTGGCCGGTTTCATTGGCTCGGCTGTGGCGCCGCAGGCCTTGGGCAAGCCTTATCTCAAGGAGCGTTAGACCGGCCCCTGCCGGTATCCAGGCAGCGTGCCAGAGCGGCTTCTACGGGCAGTGGTTCAGCGCCCCAACGTGCGGCCAGCAGCTCCGCGCACAGCACCGCCAAGCTGAGGCCGCGAGAGCCCATCGCGGCGCACAGCCACAGCCCCTGATCGGCGCCGCCAGTCAAGGGACCAAGCAGCGGCAGTCGGTCAGCACTGACGCAGCGGCTGCCTCGCCAGGCCTGCAATTCACTGGTGGCAAGCATCGTCGCCAGTGGCGCGGCCAGGTCTGGCAGTAGCCGTGCCATTCGCGTAAGGTTGGCCGCGTGATGCGACTGTGCGCCAGGTTCAGGTTCGTCGTCGGGCTGATATGTGGCGCCGGCCAGCCAGGCCATGCCTTCCTTCAGTGGCACATGCGGCAACAGGCTGCCAGCGCCATTGACCGGGAAAACCGGCAGTGCGGCCAGCGCGGCCGGCGGTGAGTCGGCGTGAAGGGCCCAGGTGACTTGTCCATGCACGGTCCGCAGGACGGGCCAATCCGTGACCGGGTTCGAGCTGTTCACCGCCTTGCTGTCGCCGGCCAGCAGAGGCAAAACGCCGTGGGCATTCGCCAAGACCACCCGTTCAGCTACGGCAAGCACCTGCCCGCCATCGCCCAGTACCTGCCAGAGGCCATCCTGCCGCTTGAGGCCACCGACGGCGCTGTCCCCTTGAAAACGCACACCGGGCTGCGCCAGCCAGGCCTGCACAAGGACCGCCGGCTTCATCCAGCCGGCCTGGGTGTGCCACAAAGGTGGAGGCTCCGGCGCGTCGCCTTCGCTGCTGGGAAAACACTGCAGCACGCCGGTGTTGTCCCAGTCTTGGCCAGACCGTAAAAGGGCTTGCGCCTGCTGCAGCACCATGCGCACGCCACTGCGCGACAGACGCGACAGGCTGCAGTCGTCTACCGATACATGCGGCACCACCAGCCCAGCCGGCAAGCCAGAGGCACCCTGGGCCG
>CALPLW020000213.1 GCA_943324505.2 Comamonas sp. lk | reverse complement strand
GACTGCTCTCCAGCCCAGCTTGACTGAACAGCGTCTGCGCGGTGCTGTGGATGAGCGGCGATTCACTGTGCATGTAGGGCATGTACACGAACGCCCGTTGCTGGATCTCAAGGACGGCATCCGCCTGCGCGGCCACAGCGGTCTGCGCCAGCGCAAGCGCCATCGCATCGCAGGCAAAGGCCTGAGGCTGGTCCCGGTACATATTACGCGAAAACTGGTCCAGCACGATGATTTCAGCCAGTCGGCCCGGCGGCGTCTCGCGCCAGGGATGCAGCTCGCAGCGTGCTGCAGCGGCGTGCAGACTGCCAAAGCGCGACGCGATCAGCTGGTCAAACTCGGCCGATTTAGTCCACCACTGCTTGGCGTCGATCTCCTTGAACCAGAAGTCCAACACGGCCTGGGCCGTCATGACAGCCGCCCCTGCTGTTGCAACTGCTCGCCCAACTCCGCAATGTGGCGCACCCCGGAGGCCAAGGTGGCTGGCGAACTGTGCACCGAGTAGGGGCCCAGCACCAGCGCGTGGGGGTGCTTGGCCGCTGAGCCCAGCAAAAACGCGCAGTCGCCCTCGGCTTCAAAGTCGAGGCCGGCGTGACCGTCCTCAAACACCGCCAGTTCCCGCACCAGACGCGTACCGGCGACGTGCAGAGTGCCGCGCTGAGCAAACGCCCATGCCACCTGATGCGTGGCCGGTGGCTGGTAGTGCCAGCGCTCGCCGTCTTTCAGGGTGACCCAAAAATAGTTCAGGTCCCAGGGGGTCGGGATCGGGCTGACTGCTTCACCGCAGGAGCCCAGCAGCACGCGCACCGGACCAGCCACTGGCACTTCGTGGGGCTGCAGGAACAGGGCCGACGCAGGCGCCAATTCATGCGAGGGCGGCAGCGCGAACCAGATCTGGAAGGCCTGAAGCGTCTGGGTTGGTGGGTCGGATGGCACAGGCTGTGCCCGGTGCCAGATGCCCCGGCCAGCCGCCATCCACTCAATGCCGCCCTGGCGGACCACATCCACCTGCCCCGACGAGGTTTCGTGCCGGATGTCAAAGGTCAGCGGGTAGGTCAGCGTGGCGATGCCGGAGTGCGGGTGAAACCCGAAATTAGGCCCGCCACCTCCGGGCGCTTCCACATAATCCAGAAAAATAAAAGGCTTGGTCAGCTGTCCGATGTCACCCGGGCTCATCAGCCGTGTGATCGGGCCGTGGCGCCGCCCGGAGGTGCGGGTGGTGAGAGGTCTTGAGGTAGGCATGTCAGGCAATTGGATCAGAGATGGCCAGTGTAGGCATTAACGCGGTGAAGCTGCAGGCGGTACAAACCCCTCGACGATGACGATCTGGAACTGCGCCACGCCGGCGCGCAGAGCGATCGCCTCTTGGTAACCCGCAGAGTTGAAGCAGGCTTGTGCTGCCGCGTAGCTCGGGAATTCGATGAGATAGGGCCGCCCTGGCACCGCGCCCTCAACCACCGTAGCCACGTCACCACGCGCCAATACTCTGCCGCCTTGTGCGGCGATCAGCGGCCCCGCCACGCTGGTGTAGTTGCCAAAGCGCGAGGGCTCGTTGATGGTGGCGAAGACGATCCAGTAGCCTTTAGGCGCCGCGTCATGCGAATTGTCCGGTCGGGGTGTTGTCATGGTGTACTTTCATTCATGTGTTGATGCTGGGGACGAGCCGGGCCAGTGCGGCTAGGCACCTTGGACGATCTTGTTGCCATTTGAGTATTGGCCGTGGAAATGGAACCAGTCTTCGGCGGATAACGCATCCGGCAGTATTTTCTTGAACTCTTGTGGCGTTCCGCGTGGGCCTTTTTGCACTTCATAGTAAAGGAACATGTGGTGCAAATCCTTGAGCAACAAGCGGCGCAAAAACAGTGGCATCGCAAGTCGTGCTTTGACGGGCAGGCCGCTGACCTTGGACATTGCTGCCGCCACCTGCGACAAGTCGCCCTGCCAGCCGATCACATCGAGCGTCTTGCCCAGCCATTGTTGTGGGTTCTTCAGCTGAATCGCAGCGGCGCGGCCAATGTCATAGGTGGCGCAGTATTTACAGTCCTGCAGCGACAGAAATTTCACAACACCCTTTTTCAAGGGGTTCCAGTTGGCAGCGTCGTCAAGGTTCTCAAAGAAGGCGCAGGGTCGCAGAATCGAGAACGGCACGCCTGATCCACGCAGGTATCTTTCCAAGGCCAGCTTGGCGTGCAGGTGTTTGACATGCTCGTCAAACAACTCGACGTCGGCCACACTCATGAACACCAGGTGCTCAACCCCGGCCGCCTTGGCAGCATCGATGGCGGCGCGGCCTTGCTGGAACTCCAGATCATCGCTTTTCTTGGCAGCGCCAAAATAGTCGGTGATGACGAACATTTTTTTGGCGCCGCTTTGGACCAAGGCTCGGTCCAGGTCCGCGCGCAGCGTGTAGTTGCAAACCACCGGCTTCACGCCCTGGGCGGCCAGCGTGTTGTTGCTGGACCGCGTGGTGCCGTACACCTCAAAGCCGGCTTCCCTCAGCGCCCGGCAAACATTGCGCCCGACTTTGCCGGTGGAATTGAGTACGAGAATTTTTTCAGCGGACATGAGAGAACCTTTGTGGGGAGTGCGATTCAGGCCCGGCGCCAGGCCGGCAGGCCGAACGGCGTGATCAGTACGGCCAGGAACCACAACACTGGGCCACCCAAGGTGCCCGCGTTGAATTCGATGACGCCGGCCAACACCATGGCGAATAGGAAAGACAAGTCGGCGACGCCAATGGCCAGCAGGCCAATCAGGTAGCCCGTCCAAGACGCCCGTTTGATGATCAACCAAGCGACAAACAAGCCGAGCACACCGTAGCCGCCGACATCGAGGCAAAAGTTCAGAATCAGTTGCCCCTGCGCGAAAAGTGTCGCAGGGTCGGTGGCGTGGACAAAGGTCGCCCGCGGCACGGCGCGGCCACCGATCAGCATGTTCCAGAGCCCAGGGGTGCCGCCCTTCAGGTACTGGTGCACACCCTCGGCGCCAACCCAGATGTGCAGCACGCTCCAGAGCGCGAAGATCCAGCCGCCAATTTTGGCGGCGGTGCCGGCGACGGGCGGCGGATTTGAAGGGTTCATGGCAGGGTCCTGGGCTGAGTTGATCAAGCCGTCATTGTCAGAAGCAATGCCAGCGGGATAAAGCCCATCAAATGGAATGGATTGCTGCATTGGCGGCACAATCAAGCCATGGATATCTTCAGAAACATGAACCTCTTTGTCGAGGTGGCTAAGGCCAGCAGCTTCCGGCGTGCCGCCGAGGTATTGGGCCTGCCCAACTCTACGGTGTCGCGTCGAATTGCCGAGCTGGAGCGTGATGTGGGCCTGCGCCTGTTCAACCGCAGCACCCGAAGGGTCGAGCTGACCGAGGGCGGCCGCCTGTACTTCGACAACTGCAAGCGCATCATCCAGGAGGCCGAGCTGGCGCACCAGGAACTCTCCCACCTGCACGCTCAGCCCAGTGGCGTGATACGGGCCTCAATGCCGGTGGACTTCAGCGTGATCTACCTGAGCCCGCTGCTCGCCGATTTTTCGCGCCGTTATCCGGGCATCCGTTTCAGTCTGGATCTGACCCCGAACCAAGCCGACCTGGTGGGTGACCCGGTCGATGTGGCCATCCGCATGGGGCCGCCGAAAGACCAGAGTCTGATCGCCCGCCCGATTGCCAGACTGGGCACGGTACTGGTGGCCTCGCCCGACTACCTGCAGAAGCGCGGCTTGCCCGGCCAGCCGCAGGATTTGCTGGGCCACGACTGCCTGCGCATGAAAGACGCTCCCTGGACCCTGATCCACCGCGATGGCGGTAGCCAGAGCGTGGAGGTCACCGGCCAGTTCGTGGCCAACAACCGGGGCTTGTTGCAGCAGCTGGCCTTGAGCGGCCAGGGCATTGTGCAATCAGCTGACAGCTGGGTCCAGGCTGACTTGGCCGCACAGCGCCTGGTCCGGGTGCTGCCCGACTGGGCGCCGCCGGTGGTCGAGGCGTTTGCCCTGACCGCCACCCGGCTGCTGCCGGCCAAGGTGCGGGTGTTCATTGACTACCTGGTGGCGAACATGACACGGGCCGACCAGAGGCGGACTTAAGCTGCCGGCGCGACGGACAAGCCTTGTACATTGTGTTGCGCGATCAGGCTTGCCACCAGCCCCGATGCCTTGGCGTCCTCGACAAAGTTGCGGAGAAAGGCCTCGGCTTCCGGCTGGCCCTTGCCACAGCCAATCGCCTGCTGAACGGCCATGAACCCGCCTGGCAGGATCATATGCCCGGGCGCCTTGGCTAAATCACTGATCAACCCCGGCCGCAGCCCGGCCAGTGCGTCGACCTTGTCGGTGAGGTAGCGGTCGAGTGCCGCGCCGCCTGCATCGCAGGGTAGCAGCGTCGCGTGCTGGTTATTGCGCTCTAGCCAGAGGCCATAGGCGCTGCGGGCGAACACGGCGATCGTGACACCGGGCTGGTCCACGTCCGTCACACACTTCAAGCGGGAGTCAGGCGGCACCAAATAACTGGCTTCGATCTCGCAATAGGCAGGGGTAAAGGCAGTTGTCTTTGACCTCAGAGGGTCGGCACCGAACAAGCCGATGTCCCACGTGTCCGTACCCGCAGCATCGGCCAAAAGTCCCGGGTTGGCAAACGGCACCAGTTGCAGGGTCACCCCTAGCAGCCTGGCGACTTCGGCAGCCATGCTCGGCGCCACGCCCACCGGGTCGCCGCTCTCGGTCTTGCCGTTGACCAGCAAAAAATTGCTCATGTTGATACCGGCTCGCAGTACTCCTTTTGGCGCGAGTTGTTGAACCACAAGGGGGTTGGGGCTAAAGCTTGGTGCTGACATGGTGTCTCGGTGACTCTACGATGGGGCTGCCGGCGTCATGCCGGAAGCGGATGGCGGTGCAGGAATTTGAGCACAAGCTGGCTCGCGACCGCGCGGAACTCCTCAAAATAGCTGTGCCGAGCACCATCGATCAGCTGCAGTTCGGCTCCGGGAATTCGGCCCGCCAGCAGCCTTCCATTCGCGCTGGGGTTGACCTCATCCTGGCTGCCGTGGATGACCAGGGTGGGGGCGGTGATGCTGGGCAGCAATTGCCAGCTGTCATGGCCTTCGCTGGCCTGGTAATGCAGCCTGCGCGCGAAGGCCGGCCCCGGCGAGGCGTCCATGGCGGCCATACGTTGCTCGAAGTCGGGGTGGGAGCGGCTCCACTCGGGCGACACCAGGGTGTGGCGCAGGCTGGCCCAGTCGCTGCGGGTGGTCAATGCCCAACCATTGAGCCACCCGGCCGCCCATGGAAACTCCATAGGCATGGGCCCGCTCAATCCCCACCTGGTCCATAACTGCCACAGCGTCTTGCGCAAAGCCGGCGCGCACGCCGTCCCACTCGCGGTGGTCGCTGGCCTGGCCTGCCAGCAGGAGCAAGGGCGTGCCAGTGCCATGGCACTCAAAGTACAGGCGGGTGCCGTCGGGGGTGGTGGCGAAGGGCATGGGTCAATGGGCGGCTAGGGCCTTGCACTGGATGGCGCAAGCAGCTGTTCGCACAGTCGCATCAAGGGTATGGCCTGTACATCATGGCCAAGCGGGTAGTGTTCGTTGCCAGGGTAGACCACCATTTTTCGAGTCGGCTTCAGGTCTGTACAGGCCGCATGAAAACCACGTTCCACTTTTGGGCTCAGGCTGCGTTTGATTTCGATGGCCCAAAGTTCGCCGCCAGGCCACTGCAAAAGCAGATCTACTTCGGCTCCGCCACTGGACCGGTAGAAATACCCCTGCACCTGCGTGGATGCGCAGGCCAGGATGTTTTCCAGGCAATACCCCTCCCAACTGGCGCCAACGATGGGGTGCGACAACACCGACTCCTTGGTCGCCAGATCGAGCAAAGCATGCAGCAGCCCGCTGTCGCGCAGGTAGAGTTTTGGGGTCTTCACCAGGCGCTTGCCTGCATTGGCGTGCCAAGGTGGCAGGCGGCGCAGCAAGAGCAAATCGGTCAACAAATGAATGTAGCTGTTGACAGTTTTGACGTCGACGCCGAGGTTGCGTGCCAGTTGGGTCGTGTTCACCATACCGCCCTGTTGGTGTGCCAACATGGTCCACAGCAGACGCAGTGACTGCGTGGCAATGCGCGGCCCAAATTGCGGTACATCTCGCTCCAGATAGGTGCGGATGAAGTCGTGCCGCCATTTCAAGCTACGTAGCGCAGTCGGGGCTTGCAGGCTGTCGGGGAATCCGCCCCGCACCCACAAGTCGTCCGTCGACGTGGCGCCCACTTCCAGCAGGTTCAGGGGGCCCATCTCCAAAAAGGTGATGCGCCCTGCCAGGGTCTCCCCCGACTGTTTGAGTAAATCCAGGGATGCCGACCCTAGCAGCAGGTACTGCCCACTGCGCTTGCCTGCACGGCGAGCCTGGTCAATCAGCCCGCGCAGCACTGGAAATAGCCCTGGCGCGCGGTGAACCTCGTCCAGAATGACAAGTTGGCCGAGGTGGTCTTGCAGATATAACTCGGCTTGGTCAAGCTTGGCCCTGTCGCGCTCAGACTCCAAATCCAGGTAGACGCTGGGCCTGGTCTTAGCCACCGCCACCGCCAGTGTCGTTTTGCCCACTTGACGCGGGCCGATCAAGGCGACAGCCGGTGCAGCGT
>CALPLW020000212.1 GCA_943324505.2 Comamonas sp. lk | reverse complement strand
GGCTTCGAAGAGGAACTGGCCGCCATGCTTGCGCACGGCCTGGAAGATCTCGGGGCCATGCTCGCAGAGCAGGGCTTTGTTCGCGGAGACGACGACCTTGCCGAGGCGCAGCTCGCTGTGACGCGGCCGCTCCTTGCCCTGGCTGGCCAGCACCAGCTCAATGTCTTTGCGCGAACAACCGCAGGGGTAGGCCAGGCCGCGCTGCACCAGTGCATCCAGCGGCAACTGGTACAGCGGGCTGCGCTCAGACTGCCACACCGGCGCCTCGTCGGAGACTAAGCCGCAGTCGGCGAGTTGCCCTAGGATCAGCTGGTCTGCGCCAGTGACGCAACGCTCGCGGTCGGTGTCTTCCAGGCGCACCAGCCATTGGCCCTGGTGGGCCCGCGCATCGAGCCAGCTGGCCAGTGCCGCCACCAAGGAGCCGGCGTGCAGCGGGCCCGTGGGGGAGGGCGCGAAGCGGCCCCGGTACGGGCCGCTCACGCCACCGCGAGTGCGAGTTCCAGACCAGACACAAAGGCGTTCTCAACCCGGTGACCCAGGCACCAGTCGCCGCAGGCGCCCAGGCCGGATTTGGCGTCCCACAGGTGGCTCTGGCCCAGTGGGGTGGTGGTCTGGGCGTAGCGCCAGCGCTGAATGTCCACGTGGGCGGGTTCAGCCCGGATGCCGGTCACCTCGGAAAAGGCCTTGAGCAGTTTGCCCTGCACCCTTGGGGCGTCGTCCTCCAGGTGCTCCTGTGACCAGGCGGCGCTGGCCTGCACCGTCCAGCGCTCGATCTGCTCACGCCCCGGCTTGCTGGATTCGCGGGCCAGCCAGGCGATGCGGTGGTGGGTGCTGCGCGCCGCGTTCCACTGGGGTCCCAGTGCGCTCATATCGGGCTGCATGGCCTGCGGAAAAGCCAGCATCAGCGTCCAGCAGGGGGCCACCTTCACCCGGTCCAGCCGCTTAACCCAGGCCTTGGCCAGGCCCGAGCTGTGCAGCAGCTCCCGGGTTTGGGGCGACGGCATGGCCAGCAGCACGCCGTCAAAGCCAGAGTACACGTGTTGCCCGCCATCGGGCCCCTCGGTGCGCAGCTGCCAGTGCTTGGCATTCAGCGCGTCGCGTTCCAGCCGGGTCACGCGGGTTTGCAAGTTAAGTTGCGCGTGCAGTGGCTGGGCCCATTGCCGTGCAAGCTCGTTCATGCCGGGGGCGGGCACCCAATGGGCCTGACGCGACGGCAGCGCGGCGGCGGTGACCCGGCCGTGCTCGTCCAGCACCCGCACGGTGTTGGCGCTCCAGGGTTTGCACAGCCCCGGCACGGTGGCCAGTGCCTGGGTGAAGCGCGGGTCGCGCTGGGTGAAGTACTGGGTGCCATGGTCAAAGCTGCCAAAGGGGCTGCGTCGCGTCGCCATGCGGCCGCCCACGCCCTGGCTTTTTTCAAAAAGTTGGACCGTGTGGCCGGCCTGCTGGAGCGTTCGGGCGCAGGCGATGCCGGCAATACCAGCACCAATCACAGCCAAATGCTTGGGGGCGGATAGGGTCATGGCGCAGATCTCCGAGGGTTGTTGTGTTGGATGCACTTTACACGCCTTGGTGGCGTTCCAGCAAAGCCGTCCGCGTGGGCGCCTGCGCCAACTGTGCCAGCCACCACTGCAGTGCTCGGCCCTGCGCTTGTGGCCTGGTGCGTCGCCAGGCGTAGTGCACCGGCACCACACGCTGCGGCCGGGCCATTTGCTTCACCACCAGGTGACCGGACTCTATCGCGCTGCGCGCCATGGCCTCTGGCACAAAGCCGCTGCCCAGGCCGCGCAATTGGGCGTCCAGCTTGGCCTGCATGGTGGCCACAGTGAACACGTCCTGCCCCCCCAACAAGCCGATTGACACACCGCCGCCGCGGGTGATGGTGTCGGCCACAGCCACCGCCCGGTGCTGGCGCACCACGTCGTCGGTGAGCGGCTCGGCCACCTTGGCCAGCGGGTGATGGGGTGCCACGGCATAGACAAAGCTCACGTCCCCCAGGGGTTTGCCTTCCAGGCCGTCCTGCAGATGCACCTCGGCCACCCCAAGCGCCAGATCGGCCTGACCCGATGTCAAGGCTTCCAGCGTGCCCGACAGGGTTTCATCGCGCAGCTTGATGCGGGTGGGTGGATGCAGCGCCAGAAAGTGCGCACACAACTCCATCACGGCTGGTTTGGCAATGATGCTGTCTACCGCGATGGTCAGCTGCGGCTCCCAGCCGGTTGCCACGCGCTTGACCCGGTTGGCCACCGCATCCAGGTCTTCGAGCAGCCGGCGGCCCTCGCGCAGCAGTTCGGCGCCGGCTTCGGTCAGGCGGGCCTGGCGCGAACTGCGGTCGTACAACAGCACGTCCAGCGCCTCCTCAATCTGGCGCACCCGGTAGCTCAGGGCGCTGGGCACCATGCCCAAGGCACGAGCGGCGGCGGCAAAGCTGCCGGCACTAGCGATGGTCTGCAGCATGGCCAGGGCATCGGGCGTCAGGGCGTCTCGGGCGTTTTGCATCTAATTCTCTTATTCATTCAAATAGTTTGAATGATGCCATCAAAGCACCTGCAACACACAGCGCCTTGGCAGACTTACAGTGTGGGCTGTTTTAGGAGAATCACGATGTTGACAGTCCGTTCATCGGGCGACCGGGGCTACGCCGACCATGGCTGGCTCAAGTCGTTCCACAGTTTTTCGTTTGCCGGTTATTTTGACGACCAACACATGGGCTGGGGCAACTTGCGCGTGGTCAATGAAGACCGGATTGCGCCCGGCACCGGCTTTGGCACGCACGGCCACCGCGACATGGAAATCATCAGCTACGTGCTGTCTGGCGAGCTCGCCCACAAGGACAGCATGGGCAACGTGAAGGGCATCCCGCCAGGCGACGTGCAGCGTATGAGCGCCGGTAGCGGTGTGCAGCACAGCGAGTTCAACCACGCACCTGAGCAAACTACCCATTTTTTGCAGATCTGGATTGAGCCCAATGTGACCGGTATCGACCCCAGCTACGAGCAAAAAACCTTTGCCGCTAGCGACAAGCAGGGCCGCCTGCGGCTGGTCGCTGCACCCGGGGGCGCCGAAGGTTCGGTCACCCTGCACGCCGATGCCCGGCTCTATGCCGGCCTGTTTGACGGCGAGCAGACCGCTCACCTAACACTGGACCCGGCGCGCAAAGCCTATGTGCAGGTGCTGCGCGGCCAGATTCAGGTCAACGGCACTGCCCTTAGCCAGGGCGACGCCGCCCTGCTGGCCGACGAGACCCAATTGCGTTTGAGCCACGGTCAGGATGCCGAGGTGCTGGTGTTTGACCTCTGCGCCTGAATCATCACCCGTCATTTCCGCGCAGGCGGGAATCCATCCCAGTCCCATTGTTGAAACCAAGGCCTCCCTCATGTTGAATTCCTACCAATCCGCTATCTCCCTCGCCGCCCGCATTCTGCTGGCCGCCCTGTTCTTGCCAGCCGGCCTGAGCAAACTGTTCGGCTTTGCTGGCACGGTGGGCTACATTGCTTCGGTCGGATTGCCGCTGCCCACCCTGGGCGCGGCTTTGGCGGTGGCGCTTGAGGTGTTGGGCGGCCTGGCGCTGATTGCCGGCTACCAGACCCGCTGGGCGGCGCTGGCCATGGCGCTGTTCACCGTGGTGGCCGGCGTGTTCTTCCATAACTTCTGGGCCGCGCCGGCCGAAGCCATGCAGATGCAACAGATCATGTTCATGAAAAATCTGGCGATTGCGGGTGGCCTGCTGGCCCTCACCGCCTTCGGCCCGGGCGCGTTAAGTCTGGACGCCAAACGCGGCGCCTAAGCGGCCACCCGCCTTTAATTCCCCGGGGTTCGCAGAGTGCGTTCCCTTTATTTCCGCCACATCTAGGAGTACCCACATGGCAAAAGTCGCAGTTGTTTTTCATTCAGGTTACGGTCACACCCAGCGCCTGGCCCAATCGGTGGCACAGGGCTCTGGCGCTGAGCTGCTCACCATTGACGCCGATGGCAACTTGCCCGACGCCGCCTGGGACACCCTGGCCGCCGCCGATGCCATCATTTTTGGCTCGCCCACGTACATGGGCACGGTCAGCTGGCAGTTCAAAAAGTTTGCTGATGCCACTTCCAAGCCCTGGTACACCCAAGCCTGGAAAGACAAGATTTTTGGCGGCTTCACCAACAGCGCCAACATGAACGGCGACAAGCACTCCACACTGCATTACTTCATGACCCTGGCCATGCAGCACGGCGGCGTGTGGGCGGGTACCGGCATCAACTACAACAACACCAAGGCCTCGCAACGCAGCGACGTCAACTACCTGGCCTCGTCCGCCGGCCCCATGGCCCAGACCCCGGGCGACGCCGGTGCCGCCGAGATGAACGCAGGTGACCTGGAAACCGGCCGTCAGTTTGGCCAGCGTATCGCCGAATTGGCGCAAAAGTTCAGCCGCTGAGCCGCTAGAAACGCCCGGTCAAGCCGGGCATGACGGCTTGGGGTCCAGTCGGGCGTCAACGGTGCGGCGTTCGTCAAAGACGAAACAGTTGCCACGGTAATGTGTGCCGTCGGTTTCCTCAAAGTACTTAAGGATGCCGCCTTCGAGCTGGTAGGTGTTTGGCAAGTCGTGCTCACGCATGAAGATCGCTGCCTTCTCGCAGCGAATGCCGCCGGTACAAAAGCTCACCACGGTCTTGTTCTGCAGCTCAGCCTGGTGTGCCAGCAGGGCCTGCGGAAAATCGCTGAATTTGCCCAGGCGCCAGTCGATGGCGCCCTCGAAGGTGCCCTCATCGACTTCGAAGCCGTTGCGTGTATCGAGCAGGACAACCGGCCGGCCCTCGTCGTCCACGCCGGCGTCCAGCCAGAGTTTGAGCTTGGCCGGTGAGACCGCTGGCGCGCGGCCCTGCGCCGGTCGGATCGCTGGATGGTCCATGCGAATGATCTCGCGTTTGACCTTGACCAGCATTTTTTTGAAGGGCTGTGTGGCCGACCAACTCTCTTTGGGCGACAGGTCGGCCAAGCGCGGCTCCTGCTGCAGCTGCGCCACAAAGTTCCGAACTGCCAGGGCCGGCCCCGCCAAAAAAAGGTTGATACCCTCCTCGGCCAACAGGATGGTGCCCTTGAGCTGCAGGTCGTTGGCACGCGCCAGCAGCGTGTCGCGCAGAGTCTCGGTGTCGGGCAAAGGCACGAACTTGTAGGCGGAAATGTTCAGGACGGTGCTCACCTCGCTATTCTAGAAGTGCGTCAAGCCAGCACTCTGAAAAAAGCAAGAAAGGCGTTTGTCTGGTGCAAAATAAGAAACAAAAGGGGTGAAAAAAATGAAGGTCATGCTGGGCATTCGTGACCGGATGTTGCTGTCGGCGCTGCTGCCTGTGGCCTTGGTCGTCGTTGGCCTGGTGGTAGCTTTGACAGCCTTGCACCTGAATGACTTGCAAACCACCCACCACCAACGCTTGCGCTCGGTGGCTCATCAAGTCGCGGTTGCCAGCCGCTCGGGCCTGTTGACGCAAGACAGAGGCCAGCTGAGCTTGGTGGCCATGGGTGCGATGCACGAACATGACCTGCGCGCCGTGACCATTTTGACCATGGACGGCCGCGCACTGGCAAGTGCCGGGCGGCACGCGGCCAATGCTTGGCCTGCCGCGACACACCTGGCTGGCCAGCAATGGGATGCTCTAGTCGAGCGTGAACTGCTGGTGCAGCCCGTCTGGGCCGGGCCGGTCGAGCCAGAAAGTGTCTATGTGCAAGCCTTAGCCAAGGGTTTAACGGTACCCGGTTTGCTGGGCCAAGTGAGGCTGGAGTTTGCCAACAACGGGCTGGTCGAGCGGCGTACCGACGCCCTGTTGACCGGCGCCGCGGTCGCCCTGGCCGGCCTGCTGTTGGGCGGCCTGCTGGCCTTGCACCTGGCCCGCGTTTTCATTGAGCCGGTGGTGAGCATGTCGCGCATGGTCAAACGCATTGGCGAGGGCGACTTGTCGGCTCGCGGGCCAGAATCGCCCCATAACCCACTGCGAGAACTGCAACTCGGCCTCAACCAAATGGTGCAGGCCTTGGAGACTGGCCGTGATTTGCTGGAACAGCGCGTGACCGATGCCACGCGGGACTTGCGCAACAAGACGGAGGAAGCCGAGCAGGCCACGCTGGCCAAGAGCCGCTTTCTGGCGGCTGCCACGCACGATCTGCGTCAGCCGGCGCATGCACTGGGCATGTTTGTCGCGCGGCTGCGGCAGCTGACTCACAATACCCAGGCCATGCAGGTGCTGGGCAACCTGGAGGCCTCGGTGCAGTCGATGCAGGAACTGTTGGACGCCTTGCTCGATATTTCCCGTTTTAACGCCAACGCGGTACCGGTGCAGGCGCAGCCCTTTGCCCTGAATGAGCTGTTTGACAAATTGCGCTCGGCGATGGGCAGCACGGCCCGAGACAAGGGCCTTCGGCTGCGGATTCGCCCGACCCGCGCCTGGCTGATGACTGACGCCGGGCAACTGCAGCGTATCCTGCTGAACCTAGTGGGCAATGCCCTGGCCTACACGCCCCAGGGCTCGGTCCTGGTCTCGTGCCGGCCGCTAGCGGGCGGCAGCCTGGTGCGGATTCAGGTCTGGGACAGTGGCGTTGGCATCGCGCCCGAGCACCATACCTCGGTGTTTGAGGATTATTTTCAGGTCGACAACCCGGCCCGAAGCAACAGCAAAGG
>CALPLW020000211.1 GCA_943324505.2 Comamonas sp. lk | reverse complement strand
GGCCACGTCGGCACAGGTACTCTTGCCCGGCGTTGGCGTTTTGGTCATGGCCTGGCTTGGCGCCGGGCGAGGGAATTGGGGCGCCAAGGCTTCGGCTTTTTCCATGTTGGCGGCGTAGTCACTGTCAGGGCAAAACACAATAGCGTCTTCACCCGTGGCGGCAATCACCTGAAACTCTTCGCTCAGGTCGCCGCCGATGGCGCCGCTGTCTGCTGCTACAGCACGGTAGGTCAGACCAAAGCGGTCAAAAATGCGCCGGTAGGCCTGGGCCATCACCTGGTAGCTGGTCTTGGCGCTGGCCTGGTCGCGGTCAAAGCTGTAGGCGTCCTTCATGATGAACTCGCGCCCGCGCATCAGGCCAAAGCGGGGGCGACGTTCGTCGCGGAACTTGGTCTGAATCTGGTAAAAATTGCGCGGCAGTTGCTTGTAGCTTCGGATTTCCTGGCGCGCGATGTCTGTCACCACCTCTTCACTGGTGGGCTGCACCACAAAGTCGCGATCGTGCCGGTCCTTGATGCGCAGCAGCTCCGGGCCCATCTTGGCAAAGCGGCCTGTCTCTTGCCACAGTTCGGCCGGTTGCACCACCGGCATGGCCAACTCCACCGCGCCTGCACGGTTCATTTCCTCGCGCACGATGGCCTCCACCTTGCGCACCACGCGCAGGCCCAGCGGCATCAGGCTGTAAATGCCGGCGCCCAGTTTTTTGATCATGCCTGAGCGCATCATCAGTTTGTGGCTGACTACCTCAGCGTCGGTCGGCGCTTCCTTCTGGGTGGAGATAAAGAACTGGGAGGCTTTCATGGCAGGGTAATCGCAATCGTCTAAGGGCTGTTCCTCTTGCTGCATAGCGCGTGCTGTGCATAATGGAGACAGTTAAAAATTTGAGGTTTGATTATGCTTGACCGGGACGGCTTTCGCCCCAATGTCGGCATCGTCCTGCTCAACCAGAAGAACCAGGTGTTCTGGGGCAAGCGAATACGAACGCACTCTTGGCAGTTTCCGCAGGGTGGTATTGATCGGGGGGAAACCCCTGAGCAAGCCATGATCCGTGAACTGCATGAAGAAGTGGGGCTTCAACGGGAGCATGTTCGCATTGTGGCCCGCACCCGTGACTGGTTGCGTTATGAGGTGCCAGACCGATATATCCGCCGCGATGCGCGTGGTCATTACAAGGGCCAGAAGCAAATCTGGTTTTTGCTTCAACTGGTCGGACACGACTGGGATCTGAACCTGCGCGCGACTGAACACCCCGAGTTCGATGCGTGGCGCTGGAACGACTATTGGGTGCCACTAGAGGCCGTGGTTGAGTTCAAACGCGGCGTCTACGAAATGGCCTTGACCGAACTCGCGCGCTACCTGCCGCGGAACGACCAGCGATTTCGTTTTATGCGGCAAGACCGGCGCGGGCCGGACCAAGCCGGCGACCTCGAAGCCGAACCGCTCGACGGTCCCATCGCGCTGCCGCCAGGCGGCAGCTATAGCCCGATGGGTGACGGTTTTACCCCGACCTGACCGCCTCATAGGGCCAGGCGGTCGTGTCAGCCTGCTCAGCGCGTGAGCACCATGTTGTCGCGGTGCACCATTTCTGGCTCAGCGGCGTAGCCCAGCAGCTTTTCGAATTCTCCCGAGGGTTTGCGGCAAATCAGCCTGGCTTCTGTGCTGGCGTAATTGGCTAGGCCACGGGCGATCTCCAGCCCCTCAGGGTCTCGCACGGCGATCACATCGCCACGCGAAAAATCGCCCTCCACCGCCGTCATGCCAATCGGCAGCAGGCTTTTGCCACCGGCGCGCAATTGGTGCACCGCGCCGGCGTCCACCGTGACTGCGCCACGCAATTGGAGGTGATCAGCCATCCATTGCTTGCGCGCCTGATTTTTCTGCGTGGGTGCGATCAACAGGGTGCCGATCGATTCGCCCTGCGTCAGACGCAACAGCGCGTCCGGTTCACGGCCCCAGGCGATCACGGTAGAGGCGCCAGAGCCGGCCGCACGTTTGGCCGCCAAAATCTTGGTGATCATGCCGCCCCGACCCAGGCTGGAGCCGGCGCCACCGGCCATGGCCTCCAGAGCCGGATCGCCTGCCTTGGCCTCATGCACAAAGCTGGCGTTCGGGTCACGCCTTGGGTCGGCGGTGTACAAGCCGTTCTGGTCGGTCAGGATCACCAGCGCATCGGCCTCGACCAGGTTGGCCACCAGTGCGCCCAAGGTGTCGTTGTCGCCAAATTTGATCTCGTCTGTGACCACAGTGTCGTTTTCATTGATCACCGGCACCACGCCCAGCCTGAGCAGGGTCAAGAGGGTCGAGCGGGCATTCAGGTAACGCTCGCGGTCTGCCAGGTCAGCATGGGTCAGCAGCACCTGGGCGCTGCCCAAACCATGTTCACGCAACTTGGTCTCATACATCTGAGCCAGCCCCATCTGGCCCACTGCCGCCGCAGCTTGCAGTTCGTGAATTTCGCTCGGACGGGTGCGCCAGCCCAGGCGTTTCATGCCCTCGGCAATAGCGCCGCTTGACACCATGATCAGCTCACGACCTCCCCGCACCAACAAGGACAGCTGACGGCACCACTCGCCAATGGCGGCCTCGTCCAGGCCGCGCCCGTCATTGGTGACCAGACTGGAGCCAACCTTGACCACAATGCGGCGCGCATCGCGCAGTACCGTAGAGGCGATGTCCGTGGTCATTTCTAGTCCCAAGCCCCGTGAATCATGGCGTTGTAGCTACAAGATAAATAGCAATTGAATCATGCGCCGTCCACCGCAAAACGCGGGTCGACCTCCACGGGTACCAGCTCAGCTGCCTGTTGCGCCTTGATGTGCTTGTAAACCGTCTTGATCAAGGCCTCGCAGCCTTCACGTGTCAAGGCTGATATCTCGAACACCGGTCCCTTGAACTTAAAGCGTTTGACGAAGTCTTTCACCACCTCGGCCCGTTGCTCCAGCGGAATCATGTCGAGCTTGTTCAACACCAGCCAACGCGGCTTTTGATACAGCGCCGGGTCGTATTTTTTGAGCTCATTGACGATGGCCTTAGCCTGCGCTACCGTATCCACGCCCTCGTCAAACGGCGCCATATCCACCACGTGCAGCAGCAATCGGGTGCGTTGCAGATGCCGAAGAAACAGGTGCCCAAGGCCAGCACCCTCCGAGGCGCCCTCAATCAGGCCCGGCAGGTCAGCCACCACAAAGCTTTGCTCTGGCCCAACCCGCACCACCCCGAGGTTGGGGTGCAGGGTGGTGAAAGGGTAATCGGCAATGCGGGGCCGCGCGTTGGAGATGGCGGTGATCAGTGTCGATTTACCCGCATTGGGCATGCCCAGCAGGCCGACGTCGGCGAGCACCTTGAGCTCGAGCTTGAGATTTTTTTTGTCACCGGGCCAACCCGGTGTTTTTTGGCGCGGCGCCCGGTTGATCGCGCTTTTGAAGCGCATATTGCCAAAACCGCCATCACCACCCTTGGCAATGGTGATCACCTCACCTGGTGTCAGCAGCTCGAACAGCACCTCGCCGGTTTCCGCATCGGAAATGATGGTGCCCACCGGCATCTTGAGCGTGATGTCGTCGCCGGCCGCGCCAAACATATCTGAGCCCATGCCGTGCTCACCGCGCTTGGCATCGTGCCGGCGTGAAAAACGGTAATCGACCAGCGTGTTCAGGTTAGGGTCAGCCACCGCAAAAACGTGGCCGCCACGACCGCCGTCCCCGCCATTGGGGCCGCCAAATTCCTTGTATTTCTCATGCCGGAACGAGACGCAACCGGCCCCGCCATCTCCAGCCGAGATGTCAATATAGGCTTCGTCAACGAACTTCATGATTTCAGGCTTTATAAACGAAAAACCCCGCGCAGCGCGCAGGGTCTCTCAGGTGAACTTACCGCAGCTCAGGCTGTGGTGATGCTCACCGTGTGCTTGTTGAGCGCGCCTTTGACGGCAAACGCCACATGGCCGTCCACCAGTGCAAACAGAGTGTGGTCCTTGCCGATACCGACATTCACGCCAGGGTGGAACTTGGTGCCCCGTTGGCGCACGATGATGGCGCCAGCGTTGACCGACTCCCCACCAAATGCCTTCACGCCGAGCATCTTGGGCTTGGAATCACGCCCGTTTCGCGTAGAGCCGCCGCCTTTTTTCTGTGCCATGACCTGTTCCCCTTATGCCGCAATGGCGCCGATCAGCAGTTCAGTGAACTGTTGACGATGACCCTGCCGTTTTTGGTAGTGCTTGCGACGACGCATCTTGAAGATGCTGACCTTGTCGTGCTTGCCGTGTGCCAAGACTGTGACACTCACTGTTGCGCCGGACACCAAGGGCGTACCCACTTTCAGTTCAGCGCCGTTGCCGACGGCCAGAACCTGGTCGAATACGATTTCTTGGCCTACGTCCGCAGCAATCTGTTCTACTTTAATTTTTTCACCAGCAGCAACTCTGTATTGCTTGCCACCGGTTTTTATGACCGCGTACATATTGACCTCTTCTCATTTGCTCTGGGAACGGATTTTCACAGAGCCCATGACTATAGCACAGTGAGTTCAGGTGGCGTCCGCCCGTTTTCAGAGCATCGGTCAGGTGCACTCACCTTCCTATAATCACCGAGTTGACCCCGTACAGACCGTGCAAACCGATTCCACATCCCCCTCGCCCGCTTCTTCCATGACGATCATCGCTCATGACATGCGCGAGGTCGACCGCGTTATTGCCCAAAGGCTGAATTCCGGTGTGCCGCTGGTGGGTCAGGTGTCGCGCTACATCATTGCCGCCGGCGGCAAACGGCTGCGCCCCGCCTTGCTGCTGCTGTGCTGTGGGGCCATGGGTTTCACGGGGGTGCAGCGCTTCAACCTGGCGGCCGTGGTCGAGTTCATTCATACGGCCACCCTGTTGCACGATGACGTGGTGGACGATTCGGCCCTGCGCAGGGGTAACGCCACCGCCAATGAGACGTTTGGTAACCCAGCCAGTGTGCTGGTGGGCGACTTTCTGTACTCCCGGGCATTCCAGATGATGGTGGAGGCCGGCGATATGCGCATCATGGCCGTGCTGGCCGATGCCACCAACGTGATTGCCGAGGGTGAAGTGCTGCAGTTGATGAACATGCACAACGCCGAGCTCGACGAGGCCAGCTACCTGCAGGTGATCCGGTCAAAAACCGCCAAACTTTTCGAGGCGAGCGCCCGCGTCGGCGCTATCTTGTCAGAAGGCTCGCCCCAGCTGGAGACCGCCTGCGCGGATTACGGCCAGGCCTTGGGCACGGCCTTTCAGGTCATTGACGACGTCCTCGATTACGCGGGCGACAGCGAGGTGATGGGGAAAAGTCTGGGCGACGACCTGCGTGAAGGCAAGGCCACACTGCCGCTGATCGTCGCGATGCAGCGCGGCACGCCAGATGAGCGAGCATTGATCAAAGGCGCCATTGAGGCCGGCGAAAGCGGTCGCCTCCATGAGGTGATCAAGATTGTGCACCGCACCGGCGCACTGGACGTGGCGCGGCAAGCCGCTGGCGCGGAGGCGGCCCGGGCCGTGACAGCCGCAAGGCAATTACCACCCGGCCCGCACGCAGACTGTTTGATCGAACTGGCAACCGCCCTGTTGCAACGGCAATCCTGAACCCTAAGCCGCACGCCAGGCGCGTCGACCTTGCTGGCTCGGCGGGTAACGCTACTTTTTCGGCTCAGGCGTCACCACATCCACGACGGCCCCGACAGTCTTGGCCACCACCTTGACGCCTGTTGCAGCAACGGTGACTGCAGCGTCAGCCACTGCGACCACGGCGCAAGCGCCGAGCATTGATACCGATATGGCAAGCAAGAGAGCGCGGAGCAGGTTCATGGGCAGGCGGGGGTGCAAAAGGTATCCTTGAGCAAGGCAGTTACGGAAAAAACTGCGCGCATGGTACACCGCAAACGCCAACGGCAGGGCCTATGGCTACCCAGATTGGAGTGCCTTGGCATGGTATTGCCCAGGGGCCTTGTACGCTCTGTTTGCTAGAATTTGCCGCTGCAAAGATTATGCCGCTGACCTGGCGGGTGATCAAATCCATCGGGGTGTAGCTTAGCCTGGTAGAGCGCTACGTTCGGGACGTAGAGGCCGGAGGTTCGAATCCTCTCACCCCGACCAAGTTTCGTTTGATTAAACCCACTTCCAGTCTTGGAATGTGGGTTTTTTGTTGCCTGCGTTCAGCCAATCGACTGCCATGGTGAGACGCACCGGCGATAGCGACCTGCAGTGGCCCCGGTTCTTTGAACAACCTACCCCCGAGTTTTAAGTGGACTCCAGGCGGATTGCCAAAGGTGCAGAGTTGTCCACGGCTGCGGTGGTCGCTTGCGACGAACCGACCGACGCGGTGGGCAGCTCGGGGCGCACCAGGGATTTCATTTTATGCAACCTCGGCCAGCTTGGGCAGCAGGTTTTCGTAGACCTGCTTGGCGCGATTGATGTCCAACTTGCGCAGCAGGTAGGGGTAGATCTTGTTGCTAAGAGCGGCCTTGCTGGTACCAGGCTGCGGCGCATGAGCGCCAGATCGGCCTCACTCACGGGCTTGGGCAGGTAGTACACCGAGCCACGACTCACCTTGAGCAACTTGGCCTGGCGGGTGACGGACAGTGCGCGCTGACGGTCGATCATGACTTTGCACTCAGCAATCCCGCTTTGGTGAGCGCGCTGTTTAAAAAATCCAGCTCCAAGGCTTGC
>CALPLW020000210.1 GCA_943324505.2 Comamonas sp. lk | reverse complement strand
TGCCACCTCGGCCATCATCTCGGGCCGCTCTGGCGGGGTTGGCTCCTCAAACCACAGCGGGTCGTACTTTTCGATCCGGCGCGCCATGCGCTTGGCGCCCGACACGGTGTACTGGCCGTGGGTGCCGAACAGGATGTCGGCCTTGTCGCCCACCGCTTCACGGATCAGTTTGCAAAAACGCTCCGACATGTCCATGCGCTCCAGCGTGGGTTGGCGCGGGTCAAACACCGAATAGCCCCCCACCGGATCAAATTTGATAGCAGTAAACCCTTGCTGCACATAGACCGCTGCCCGTTCTGCCGAGCGAACCGGGTCGCCGTAAAAGGAGTCGTCCTCGGTCTCGTCGGGATAGAGGTAGGTGTAGCTGCGCAGGCGCGGGTTGACCAGACCGCCGAGCAGGCTGTAGACCGGGCGGTCCAGCGCCTTGCCGGTGATGTCCCAACAGGCCATCTCCAGCGCACTGAGCACACCCATCAACGAAATGTCCGGCCGCAGCGAGAAGCCTTCGCCGTAGGCGCGGCGCCACAGGGTTTCGGTCTGCATCGGGTCTTCACCGGCAAACACGCGGGCAAACAGGTCTTCCGCCATCGCTGCAATGATGTGCGGGCTGAAGGTGGCGGCATAGGCTTCGCCCACGCCCTCGATGCCGCAGGCGGTGCGGATTTTGACAAATACAAAGTACTTGCCGCCAAAGCCGGGCGGTGGGTTGGCGACGACAAAGGTCTTGATCGATTCGAGTTTCATGGGTTGATTCCTTGAGTGTTTCCGAAAATTTAGCGGGCAGCCTGCAGGATGGCCTCAGCCCCCTTGTGGGCCACCATGGTGGTGGGCGCATGGGTGTTGCCGGAGGTGACGGTGGGAAACACCGAGGCGTCCACCACATACAGGCGGTCCAGGCCATGCACCTTGAGCTGGGGATCGACCACCGATGTCTGTGGGTCTGATCCCATCATGCAGGTGCCGACCGGGTGGTAGCAGGTGCTGGCGCGGTCACGAAAATCGGCCAGCATGCCGGCGTCGTCCAGGGTGTCCAGCGCCGGTGCAATGGCTTCCCTAATCAGGCCGCGCAGCGCCGGCGTCTGGCTCAGGCGCTGAACCAGTTTGGCGCCCAGCAGTGCCACGCGTGCATCGTCCGGGTGAGACAGGTAGTTGGGCTGGATATGGGGCGCCGCGTGCACATCCGGGCTGGCCAAGTCAATCCGGCCCCGGCTCAGGGGCCGGCAGGGCTGAAAACACAGGATGAAACCGGCAAACTTGTCGGGCACGATCTGGGTGCCGGTGTCGGACTGCGCCAGGGTGTAGGTGATCGGGTTGCAGTACAGCTGCAGGTCCGGGCGCGCGGCGCCAGCGTGCGAGCGGACAAAGCCGCCACACTGGTTGACGCTTATGCTCAGCGGCCCGGACAGCGTCGTCACATACTGCAGACCAACGCGCAGCTTGCCCAGCCAGCTGCTGAGCACGTTGTTTAGCGTGGGTTGGGTGGCCTTGTAGTAGTAGCTCATGGCCAGGTGGTCTTGCAGATTGCCGCCCACGGCATCGTTGGCCAGCAGCACCGGGATGCCATGTGCGCGCAGCAGGTCGGCAGGCCCTACGCCAGAGAGCTGCAGCACCTGCGGGCTTTGCACTGCGCCAGCACTCAGAACCACGGCGCGCCTGGCTCGGGCCTGGTGTTCCACGCCGTCCTGGTGGTAACAGATGCCCACGGCTTGGCGGCCTTCAAACAGCACCCGGCTGGCCATGGCGCCTGTGAGCAGCCTCACCTGGCCGCGCCGCAGCGCCGGGCGCAAAAAGGCATCCGCCCCAGACCAGCGCATGCCCTGGCGGGTGTTGATCCGGTAGCGGCCCACGCCCTCAGGCTCGGTGCCATTGAAATCGTCGGTGAAGGGCAGGCCGGCCTGACGGGCACCATCAAAAAACACCTGCTCCATCGGGTGCAGCTGCCGGCGCACATCGCTGACAAACAGCTGGCCCTTGGGGCTGGCCCGGCCTGTGGCGTCGACCGGTCGCTCAAAGCGCTCATAGACCGGCTTCACATCGCGCCAGGACCAACCGGGATTGCCCAAGGCCGACCAGTCGTCAAAGTCTTGCGGCAGGCCACGGCAGTACACCATGGCGTTGATGGAGCTGGAGCCGCCCACCACGCGCCCACGCGGGAAGTAAATCTGGCGCTTGTTCAGGCCGGGGTCTGGCTGCGCCTCAAACTTCCAGTTAACCCGTTGGTCGTAGAACGATTTGCCGTAGCCGATGGGCATGTTGATCCAGAGCCGGCGGTCGTGCTCGCCGGCTTCCAGCACCAGCACCCGGGCCTGGCCGTCAGCGCTGAGCCGATCGGCCAGCACACACCCGGCCGATCCGCTGCCGACCACGATGTAGTCGTATTCATCGACTGTCACTTGCCACCTTTATGGATTGGTTCACCGCACGGTTTGCGGGTAATGCAGACGAAGTGTAGGGCAGCCACCGCCAAGGTTTGGCCAGTGGGTCTCGGTCAATCCAAGTCATTGAACTTCAGCCCGATGATCAGTCGTGAGATGCGACCGGGGGGGCCATGGAAGCCGCTGGCGTTGGTGTGCCCTGTCCACGGCGTGGGTCCATTTGCAGCACGGCCTGAGAACCCCCGCCCATCAGCACGTAGTCTGATTTTTGTGGCAGCGCGCCCAGGCCCTGCAAGGTACTGCCAGCAAAGCGCCAGATGCCCAGTGCCAGCACCGCCAGCACCAGGCAAAAGTACAGCATCAGACTCTCCGGCCCCAGCCAGTCCATCATGCTGCCGCCCAATATCGGGCCAATGGTGGCGCCAATGCCGTACAGCAGCAATAAGCCGCCAGTGACCTCGAGCACCTGTGACGGGTCAATCAGGTCGTTGACATGGGCCACGCTCAGCCCATAAATGGTGAAGGCCAGCCCACCGTAGACCACGCCCAGGGCAATCAGTGCACCTTCATACTCCCGCGCCAGGTAGAAACCGGAGCCCGCCACGATGGCGCAGGTGACACATACCCAAAACAGCACCCATCGTCGGTCGCGCCGGTCCGACAGGTGGCCCACCGGCCACTGGAACACGGCTCCCCCCAGAATGGTGACGGCCATGAAGGTGGCGATACCGCCTTCACTGAAGCCCACGCCCTGGCCAAACACATGGCCCAGGCTGTAGAACGCGCCGCTCAACAAGCCTGATCCGATGGCGGTGATGACGCCGATCGGCGAAATGGCAAACAGCTTGAGCAGGCCCAGTTTGGGCGCGTCGGAGGGCTGGGGTTCCTCTACCGGCGTCAGGGTGAGAGGGAGCAGGGCAAAAGAAAAAAGGATGGACACCAGCGCAAATGGCACAAAGCCAAAGCGGTCGCCCACCAGGATCAGCCAATTGCCAATGGCCAGCGAGACGCCGCTGACCGCCATATAGGCCGCAAACACTTTGCCGCGCTGATGGCTCTGGGCTACCACGTTGAGCCAGCTTTCCACGACGATGTAGAGCCCGACGATGCACACCCCACTGGTAAAACGCAGCCCAGCCCAGAACCAGGGGTTAAGCCACAAGGCGTGAAGAATCGGCAGCGCCGAGGCAATTGACGCCATGGCAGCAAAGGCCCGGATGTGCCCCACCCGGCGAATGATGGCCGGGCAGGCATAGGTACCGTAAACAAAGCCAGCAAAGTAGGCGGACATGACCAGCCCGGTCACCAGGCCGGAAAATTTGGCCGAGCCGGCCTGTGCGCCGATGGCCGAAAACAGCAGCCCGGTGGCAACGACCAGCATGCTGACGCCACTCAGCAGAGAAGCCAGCGGCAGCAACAGTTGATTCAACGCATTTCCTTATGGAGCCTCGGCACAGGGACAAGCCAAAGCGGCAGCTAGTCTCCCACATTGGCCGATGCTGCACGGTTCGTTTTGCGACCCTCAATGGCGCGGCAAGGCGTCGTCTGCATTCAAGACGGTGTCGTGCCCGGGCGGCAGTTGGTTTCTGGCCGGCGTTAAAGTGTGGCCTGATCTGCCAGCCGACCCCATCAATAAAGGAGTACTCGCCCATGAACCACGATGTCATGATCACCTGCGCTTTGACTGGCGCGGGCGATACGGTGGACAAGCATCCGGCTATTCCGGTCACGCCCACGCAGATTGCGGCGGCGGCGGTAGAGGCGGCCAAAGCAGGTGCGACCGTGGTGCACTGCCATGTCCGTGACCCCGACACGGGCAAAGGCAGCCGCGACCCAGCGCTGTACCGCGAGGTGGTGGCGCGCATCCGCGATTCCGGCGTGGACATCATTGTCAACCTGACCGCCGGCATGGGCGGCGACCTGGAAATCGGCGCCGGCGAGACGCCACTGGCCTTTGGCCCGGCGACTGATCTGGTGGGCCCGCTGGCGCGGTTGGTGCATGTGGAAGAACTGCTACCCGATATCTGCACGCTCGACTGCGGCACCCTGAACTTTGGTGACGGCGACACCATTTACGTCTCAACCCCTGCGGCCTTGCGCGCGGGGGCCCAACGCATCACCGAGCTGGGCGTCAAGGCCGAGCTGGAGATTTTTGACACCGGCCACCTCTGGTTTGCCAACCAGATGATCAAGGAGGGCCTGCTGCGCGACCCCCTGTTCCAGCTCTGCCTGGGCATCCCCTGGGGTGCGCCGGCGGACACCACCACCATGAAGGCGATGGTGGACAACCTGCCCTCGGGTGCCACCTGGGCTGGCTTCGGCATTGGCCGCATGCAAATGCCGATGGCCGCTCAAGCGGTGTTGCTGGGCGGCCATGTGCGCGTGGGGCTGGAAGACAACCTGTGGCTAGACAAAGGCGTGCCCGCCAGCAATGGCTCTTTGGTGGAGCGGGTGATCAAGCTGATCGAATGCATGGGTGCCCGGCCCATGAGCCCGGCCGCCGGGCGCGCCAAGATGGGACTGAAGGCCCGCGGCTGATCGCCGCTTTTTGAAGGGAAGTCGCTTTATGTCATTCGTCACGGATATCAAGACCTTTGCCGCGCTGGGCAGCGGCGTTATTGGCAGCGGCTGGGTGGCACGCGCCCTGGCCAATGGGCTGGATGTGGTCGCCTGGGACCCAGCGCCCGGTGCCGAGGCGCAGCTGCGCGCCCGCATTGCCAAGTGCTGGGGCGCGCTGGAACAGCAGGGCCTCAAGGCCGGTGCGTCGCCCGAGCGTCTGCGCTTTGTCGCCACCCTTGAGGAGTGCGTGGCCGAAGCCGATTTCATCCAGGAAAGCGCGCCAGAAACCCTAAGCCTCAAGATTGACCTGCACGCACGGATCGGCGCGGCCGCCCGGCCCGATGTGCTGATCGGCTCATCGACCTCGGGCCTGTTGCCGTCCGAGTTCTATGCCAAGGCCAAGCACCCCGAGCGTTGTGTGGTGGGCCACCCGTTCAACCCGGTCTACCTGCTGCCGCTGGTGGAGGTGGTGGGTGGCGCCAAAACCTCGCCCGACGCCATCCAGGCGGCCATGGCCTTTTACCAGTCGTTGGGCATGAAGCCCCTGCACGTGCGCAAGGAAATCCCCGGTTTCATTGCCGACCGGCTGCTCGAAGCCATGTGGCGCGAGTCGCTGCACCTGGTCAATGACGGCATTGCCACCACCGGTGAGATCGACGACGCCATCCGCTACGGTGCCGGCCTGCGCTGGTCGTTCATGGGCAGCTTTTTGATCTACACCCTGGCCGGCGGTGACGCTGGCATGCGGCACTTCATGGCGCAGTTCGGCCCGGCGCTCAAACTGCCCTGGACCAAGCTGGAGGCCCCCGAGCTGACAGACGGCTTGATTGATGAGGTGGTCGACGGCACGGCGGTCCAACTGGGCCGGCATTCCATCGCCGATCTGGAGCGCTACCGCGACGACTGCCTTTTGGCGGTGCAGGCGGCGGTTCGGGCCACCAAGCTCAAGCATGGCATCAGCCTGGACGAGTAAGAGGATAGGCTTTTCAAACGCCCTTTTCCTTCCTCACGGTACGCCGAACTCGGTATCGAAGCGTGAGGATCTTCTCGATCACCGGCGGCTCCCGGATCGTCGCGATGATGCTCAGATCGCCACCGCAGTTCGGGCAGCGCTGCAGGTCAAGGTCGAACACCCGCTTGAGCAACTAGGCCGAGCTCAGCCGCACCGCTCGGCTTTGGCAAGGCGGTAGGCCACGATGGCTTTGGCATGGCCGTGGCCGGGCTACTGACTTTTTGTGGTGCTGCGTTAGGACTGCCGTCAGCGCAGTGTGCAACGGGTCGTCGTGACCGGGGGCCAGTTGTCACCGCCAAGGCGCCACCCTGGTGCGCTACAGGCGGTTGCGAATGATCTCGCCGGCGCGCACGATCAGGCTCAGGCGCTGGCCGTCCTGGGCCAGCAGGTTGATGTCCTGTAGCGGATCGCCGTCGACCAGGATCAGGTCGGCACAGGCACCGGCGCTCACGCAGCCGATCTCGCCCTTCATCATCAAGGCCTCGGCCGATAACGAGGTGGCCTGGCGCAAGACCTCCACAGGCGTGAACACGCGGCTGCGCAGCGTGAACTCGCGGCATTGCTGCCGGTGCAGGGGGCCCAGCAGGTCGGTGCCGAAGGCCACCTTGACGCCGGCCGCGCGCATGTGCTCCAACCCTTCCAACATGCCAGCGGTGACGAACTCGCACTTGCGCATGCTCTCGGCCGACATGCCGAGTTCGCGTCCGGTCTCCATCAACGCCACAGCTGTCACCAGG
>CALPLW020000209.1 GCA_943324505.2 Comamonas sp. lk | reverse complement strand
GCAAAACTACGCAGCTTTCGACTGTGCAACTGGTCCACGCCCTGATTTCGCAGCAACTCCAGCACCCGGATGCCCACGCGCAAGTGCTGGTCCACCCGCTCCCGGTAAAAATGGTCGGCCATACCCGGTAGCTTGATCTCGCCATGCAAAGGCTTGTCGCTGACGCACAGCAGGGTGCCATAGGGCACCCGAAACCGGAAGCCATTGGCGGCAATGGTGGCGCTCTCCATGTCCAGCGCTACCGCCCTGCTCTGGCTAAAGCGGCGTTGCGGCCCGTTGTCGGGCAGCAACTCCCAGTTGCGGTTGTCGGTGCTTGCCACGGTGCCGGTGCGCATCACTCGCTTGAGCTCGGCGCCCTGCAGTTGCGTCACCTGCGACACCGCTGCCTCCAGCGCCACCTGAATCTCGGCCAGGGCCGGTATCGGCACCCACAGCGGCAGTTCCTCGTCCAATACATGGTCCTCGCGCACATAGCCATGGGCCAGCACATAGTCGCCCAGCTGCTGCGAATTGCGCAAACCAGCGCAGTGGCCGAGCATGATCCAGGCGTGCGGCCGTAGCACTGCGATGTGGTCGGTGATGGTCTTGGCGTTGGCGGGCCCGACACCGATGTTGACCATGGTGATGCCACTGCGGTCGCCGCGCATCAGGTGGTAAGCCGGCATTTGCGGCAGTCGTGGTGGCAATTTTCCCAGGGCGTCGGCTGCCATGGCGTCGCTGCCGACACGCCGGGTTACCACATTGCCCGGCTCAATGAAAGCGATGTACTCGCTGGCAGGGTCTGCCATGGCTTCATGGCCAAGCCGGACGAATTCGTCGATGTAGAACTGGTAATTGGTGAAGAGCAAAAAATTCTGGAAGTACTGGGCTGCAGTGCCGGTGTAATGCCGCAAGCGCTGCAGCGAATAGTCCACCCGTGGTGCGGTGAACAGGGCCAGCGGCTGCGGCTCACCCGGGCGTGGCTCGTAGGTGCCATTGGCAATGCCGTCGTCCATGGCGGCCAGATCGGGCAGGTCGAACACATCGCGCATCAACTGGCGACGCTCGGGGCTCAGGCTGCCTTCGACATGGTCTTGATCGGCAAAAGAAAAATGCACCGGAATAGGCTGCGAGCTGGTGCCCACCTCCAGCTCAACCCGGTGGTTTTGAATCAGCAGCGTGAATTGCTCCAGGTAGTAGTCGGCATACAGGTCGGGGCGCGTCAGCGTCGTCTCAAAACGGCCCGGGCCCGCAACAAAACCGTAGCTCAGGCCCGCATTTTTCAGCAGGCCCGTGCGCGAAACGGTGTCGGTCTGCACCCGCACAAAAGGGTAGCAGGCGCGCACATGCCCTGGCAAGGTTTCACCCGCCACAAACCGGCGCATGGCACTTCGCAGGTGGGCCAGGCTGCCGTCGTAAATCTCGCGCGCCTTGGCCAGCGCGGCGGCCGGGTCGCTGAAACGGGCGGGGGCAATGAAGTCAGGCAGGTAGGGCATGGCGCTATTGTCCATGGTCTGCCGACCCCGCTCTTGACCCACGCGATTGATCCACGACGGGCAGACCTTGGCTAAAACTGCCATACTCGCGCCGTTTCTAGAGGAAGTGCGAACCCATGTTGACATTCACCTGCTGCGACGCGGCGCGCCAGTTTGCCGGTAGCGGACAGGCCCAAGTCCTGCAAGGCATCACGCGTGGTTACGAGCGCGAATGCCTGCGCGTGGACACCAACGGCCAGTTGGCCACCACACCACATCCTTTGGCGCTTGGCGCCAAGCTGACCCACCCCTGGATCACCACGGACTATTCCGAAGCGCTGCTGGAGTTCATCACACCGCCCTCGCAGGACAGCGCGTTTCCGCTCACGTTTTTGCGGGAGTTGCACCGTTACAGCGCACATCAGCTCGGTAAGGAGCTGATGTGGGCCGGCTCCATGCCCTGTCAACTCGGCGCTGAGGCCGATATACCGATTGCCGATTACGGCCACTCGCATTCCGCCCGGTTCAAGTCAGTCTATCGCGAGGGACTGGGCTTGCGTTACGGTCGCCACATGCAGACGATTGCTGGCGCCCACTACAACTGGTCCCTGCCACAAGCGTTCTGGGCCATTCTGAAGGATCTGTGTCCGCCCACCCAGCCCGAGCTGGACTTTGTCAGTGAGCGCTACTTTGGCCTGATTCGCAATTTTTTGCGCTACAGCTGGCTGGTCCCCTACCTCTTTGGTGCCTCGCCGGCGCTGTGCGAGTCGTTTCTGCAGGGCCGCAAGTCCGAGCTGCTGACGCTGGTGCCCGGCACGCTCTACGGCCCAGACGCCACCAGCCTGCGCATGAGCGACCTCGGCTACCAGAACCGGGCCCAAGCCAATTTGCAAGTCAGCTTCAACTCCCTGGCCGAATACACCCAGGCCCTGGAGTCGGCCATTCGTACGCCCGACCCCTTCTATGAGGCCATTGGCGTGCGCGACGGTGAGCGCTGGAAGCAGCTCAATGCCAACCTGCTGCAGATCGAAAACGAGTTTTATGCGGGCATCCGGCCCAAACGGGTGGCGCCACACGGCGAGCGTCCGGCCAAGGCCCTGCAGCGCTATGGCGTGGAGTACGTCGAGGTGCGCCTGTTCGATCTCAACCCCTCTATCGACATCGGCATCGCACCGGAACAGGGCACCTTTGCCGACATGTTTTTGCTCATGTGCCTGTTTCGAGACAGCCCGCCGATCAGCAGCAGGGAGCAGGCCGAAAACGACGAAAACAAGCGACGCGTGGTGAACCACGGCCGCGCCCCGGACTTGCATTTGCTGGCCCACAACCGTGAGCAAGCCATGCGTCCACTGGCACACAGCCTGTTTGACGACATGCTGCCGTTTGCCGAGATGCTGGACAGCGCTTACGGCGGCACGCAGTACGCCGACACGCTGCGCCTGCTGCGCGAGCGCATCGACCACCCCGAGCTCACCCCCTCGGCCCAGGTGCTCGATGGCATACGCCAGGCCGGTGGCTTTAGCAGCTACAGCATGGCTTTGGCGCGCCAGCACCAGGCGCAATTACTGGCTAAGCCGCTTGACAGCGACACTCAGGCCCAGTTCGACACCAGTGTGCAAGCGTCAATTGCCCGGCAATCGCAATTAGAAGCCCACGAACAGGGTAGTTTTGAAGGCTTTGTGGCGCAGTATTACGCCTGACAATCGGTACCCGAGAACCACCCTAAGTTTAGGCAAAATCGGGCTCCAGCCCTTATGAAATATAGGGTTTAAGCTATATAATTTATAGCATTTCCCGAATCAGATCGGGACCGACCTACTGCCATGTCCACGACCAACACCGCGCCCCTAGCTCCCACAGCCTCCACCGCTTCCACCGCTTCAAATTTCACCCTGAATCAGGGAGCGGCCTTTGCAACCCTGGCACTCAGCCCAAGCACCTTGGCCAATCTGGATAGTCTGGGTTACCACCAAATGACGCCGATCCAGGCCGCCAGCTTGCCGCCGGCGCTGGCCGGCCGCGACCTGATCGCCCAGGCCCAGACGGGCAGCGGCAAGACAGCCGCCTTTGCCTTGGCGGCGCTGGTGCGCCTCAACCCGCGCCGGTTTGCCGTGCAGACCCTGGTGCTGTGCCCGACCCGGGAACTGGCCGACCAGGTGGCGGTCGAGGTCCGCCGTCTGGCGCGGGCTGAAGAAAACATCAAGGTCGTCACCCTATGCGGCGGCGTGGCCCTGCGCGGCCAGCGTGCATCGCTGGAGCACGGCGCCCATTTGGTGGTGGGTACACCAGGCCGCATCATGGACCACCTGGCGCGCGGCTACCTGAACCTGGAAGCGCTCAACACCCTGGTGCTCGACGAGGCCGACCGCATGCTCGACATGGGCTTTTTTGAAGACATGGCGACTGTGATCAAGCAGTGCCCCAAAGACCGTCAAACCCTGCTCTTCTCGGCCACCTACCCCGAGGGTATCGGCAAGTTGGCCGCTCAGTTCATGCGCGACCCGCTGCAAATCACGGTTCAGGCGCCTGCGGCCGAACGCCTGATTGAGGAACGCCATTACGAAGTCACCCGCGACAACCGGCTCGACACCGTGGCCAGGCTGCTGAACCACTTTCGCCCGGTCAGCACACTGGCATTCTGCAACACCCGGCAGCAGTGCAAGGATCTTGTCGGCGCACTCCAAGGTCAGGGCTTCAGCGCGCTGGCCCTCTACGGCGAGCTTGAACAACGCGAACGCGACCAGGTGCTGGCGCAGTTTGCCAACCGCAGCTGCTCGGTGCTGGTGGCCACCGACGTGGCCTCGCGCGGGCTTGACATCAGCCAGTTGGAGGCCGTGATCAACGTCGACATCACGCCCGACCCCGAAGTCCACGTGCACCGCATCGGCCGTACCGGCCGGGCCGGCGAGTCTGGCCTGGCCCTGAGCCTGGCCAGCCTGCACGAGATGGGTTTCGTAGGTCGCATTGAGCAGTACCAGCACCGCGAATCGGTCTGGCACCCCTTGGGCAGCCTGACGCCCAGCGGCAAGGGCCCGCTGCAACCGCCCATGGTCACGCTGCAGATTCTGGGCGGGCGCAAGGAAAAAATCCGCCCCGGCGATGTACTTGGCGCCTTGACCGCAGACGCCGGCTACACGCGCGAGCAAATTGGCAAAATCAACGTGACCGAGTTCACCACCTTTGTCGCCGTACAGCGCGACATCGCCCTGGAAGCGATGCACAAGCTCAATGCCGGCAAGATCAAGGGCAAAGGCGTCAAGGTCCGGCTGCTCTGATTTATCCACGCTGGCGTTGGCGCCGCACCGGCACATGCTGTTGTAAGGGAAATTCTGACAATCGATACAGCCAACTGCTGACTTCAGTTGGCCAACTCCGGGGCTAAAGTTCCCTCAAGCGCAAAAGCGCCTTGAACTTACCGGAGAAGCCTGATGAAAACCACCGAGATTGCCTTGAACCCGTTCAGCCTGATGATGGAGCCTGAGTTGGTCCTGCAAACCATGGAGCGCTCCGAGCAACTGCGCCGCCTGCGCCGCCACAAATTGCGCCCATTGGACAAACCACTGATCCCCTACACCCAACAGGCCATCGACAGCCGGGCTGCCTACGACGCCGCCATCGACGCCGAAGAGTTTGAAACGCTAGGCAGCGAACTGCTGAACTAAGCCCATTTCGGGCGAGCTAACAAGCGCCCAGCTTTTTACCGCAAAATCGGGGGTCAGGCTATGCCTCTGACCCTTCAATCAACCGACTATGCGTTCACCTGATGCCTCGGCCCTGACGACTAAACCCTATAGCGACCGCAAGCGCTACGCTTGGCTGCTGTCTATGCTGGTGCCCTGCGCAGTTGGCATAGGCCCGACGTTGATGCTGCTCACCGGCCAGGCCTGGACCCTGTGGCTCCCGGCCGTGTTCTTTTATGGACTGGCCCCACTGTTAGACCGCTTGCTAGGCGAAGACCTGAGTAACCCGCCAGAAAGCGCCGTGCCAGCCTTGGACGCCGACCCCTATTACCGCTGGATCACCTACCTGCTGGTGCCGGTACTCTGGCTATCCTTCATTTTCAGTGCCTGGTTTGTCGCCACGCAAGCGCTTCCCTGGCACGGGGTGGCCGCCATGGTGCTGATCTGCGGCACCGTGGGCGGCTTTTGCATCAACCTCGGGCATGAGCTAGGCCACAAGAACACGGCACTGGAACGCTGGCTTGCCAAAATCATTTTGGCGCCCAGCGGCTACGGTCATTTTTTCATCGAGCACAACCGGGGCCACCACCGAGATGTGGCCACCCCGGCCGACCCGGCGTCATCGCGCATGGGCGAGTCCATTTACCGCTTTGTGCTGCGTGAAATGCCCGGCGCATTCCGCCGTGCCTGTCAGCTTGAGACTGCCCGACTACGCCAGCGGGGTCTGGCGGTGTGGTCGCTGAACAACGAGATCATCCAACCCGCACTGATCACCCTGCTGCTGTGGAGCGGGTTAATGATTTGGTTGGGTGCGGAAATCCTACCTTTCTTGCTGGTTGCGTCCTTTTGGGCCAATTTTCAGCTCACGGCGGCCAACTACGTCGAGCACTATGGCCTGTTGCGACGGGAAATCAGCCCCGGCAGGTATGAGCCCTGCCAGCCGCATCACTCCTGGAACAGCAACCACATTTTTTCAAATTGGGCGCTGTTTCACCTGCAGCGCCACTCAGACCATCACACCCACCCGCTGCGCCGCTACCAGTCCTTGCGCCATTTTGACAACTTGCCGCGCCTGCCCAACGGCTACTTCGGCATGTTCAGCATTGCCTACTTTCCACCGTTATGGCGGCGCGTAATGGACCCGCGCCTGTTGCAGACGGTGGGCCGCGATGCGTCCCGCATCAATTTCGACCCGCGCCAGCGCCAGGCGCTGATCAGCCGCCACCAGTTGCACGACCCCGACGCAGCAATCAGCGCTTGAGTGTGACGCCGCCGTCCACCACCAGGGTTTCGCCCACCACGTAGTCACCCGCGCGCGACGCCAGGTAGATGGCGGCACCGGCCATGTCCTCGTCCGTGCCGATACGGCCGGCCGGAATGTGGGCAGACACCTCGTCGGCCCGGTCACGCGCATCGCGGTTCATCTCGGAGGCAAAGGCGCCCGGGGCAATCGCGGTCACAGCGATGTTGTCCTCAATCAGGCGCAGCGCCATGCGCCGTGTCAGGTGCACCAACCCAGCCTTGCTGCCAGCGTAAGAATAGGTTTCCTGCGGGTTGACCGACAGGCCATC
>CALPLW020000208.1 GCA_943324505.2 Comamonas sp. lk | reverse complement strand
GTGTATACATGAATGACTCAAATTGACACTTTTGACCCGAATGCTAGGGTAAGTACCAATTTTTGGTATACATGAAAGACTGGATTCGATCTCTTATGATGATTCTTTGCCCAAGCCTGAAAGGATATTCGCCATGTTGCACCTCCCCGCCCGCTACGACCACGTCGGCAGTTTTCTGCGCCCGTCCTACCTGCTCGAAGCCCGACAACAAAAGGCCGCCGGCCAGTTGTCTGCCGAAGGCCTGCGGCTGGTGGAAGACCGCGCCATTGCCGACATCGTCAAGTTTCAGGAAGACGTGGGCCTGAAGAGCATCACCGACGGCGAGTTCCGGCGCACTTACTTTCACATCGATTTTCTGGACCAGCTGGGCGGCGTCAAAACCGACATCCCCATGACCTTTATCAAGCCCGACGGTTCGCAGGAGCTGGCGCCGCCCGTGATCAAGGTGGTGGACCAGGTCCGGCATGTGCGCGACATCCAGCGCGCCGATTTTGAGTACCTCAAGTCGCAGGTCGGCCCGGGCAGCATGCCCAAGGTGACCATTCCCTCGCCCACCATGCTGCATTTCCGCGGCGGGCGCGCCGGCATCAGCCGGCAGGCCTACCCAGAGCTTGACCCCGTGTTCTATGACGATGTGGCCCGCGCCTACGGGGCCGAGCTGCAATCGCTGCACGATGCCGGCTGCCGCTATGTGCAAATGGACGACACCAACCTGGCCTACCTTTGCGACCCCAAAATGCGGGAAGCAGCGCGCCAGCGCGGTGACGATCCCAACGAACTGCCGCGCCGCTACGCCGCCTTCATCAACAAGGTGGTGGCCTACAAACCCAAAGACATGCTGCTGGGCATGCACCTGTGCCGGGGCAACTTCAAGAGCACCTTTGCCGCCAGTGGCGATTACGAGCCGGTGGCCGAGGCCCTGTTGACCGACATGGACATCGACGCCTATTTTCTGGAGTACGACGACGACCGCTCGGGCGACTTCCGCCCGCTGCGTTTCCTGAAAAAAGGCAAGACCGTGGTGCTGGGTCTCGTGACCACCAAGTTTGGCCAGATGGAGAACAAGGACGCCCTCAAGCGCCGCATTGACGAGGCCGCCAAATACGCCCCACTGGAGCAGCTGGCGCTGTCACCGCAATGTGGCTTCAGCTCCACCGTGCACGGTAACAACATCGCCGTGGAAGACCAGCGCAACAAATTGCGCATGGTGATCGAAACCGCGCAAGAGGTCTGGGGCTGAGCCGTTAGATCTGGCTGGCCGCGCGGCCGCCCGTGAGGGGGCCGGGCGTCGCTGGCGTTTCCAATCGACAGGGTCACTCACAGTTTGTCCATGGGCGTGGTTCGGAACCACTCCCAAAACTTGTCCGAGTCTTTGATATGATCGAAGTCCAAGGCAAAAATCACCATGAAGCTGTTGTTCTTGGGATCCAAGTAAAAGCGTTGCCCGTAGTTGCCCAGACCCGCAAACCAGCTGTCCGGTTTGTCATGTCTGACCCACACCTGATAACCGTAGCGCGCGAAATTTTCGTTTTCACTTTTGCCCACCGCGACCGTGTCAGTCTGCATGCTTTCAAGCCAGCGAGCTGGAATGACAGCTTGGCCGTTGGACACGCCCCCATTGACCATCGTGTTCGCCAATATTGCGTAATCGGTCAGCGTGGCATAGAAGGCACTGGGGCCGCTGGTCAACTCGGGGTTGCGCGTTGGGCTGAGCCAGGCGGATTTGCTGGTCGCTCCCATCTTCTTCCACACCGTCTGCTCAAAAAAGTTGCGCAAAGGCATGCCTGTTTTTTGGGTGATCAACATGCTTAGGGCCTCTGTGCAATGAGGGTCATAGGCAAAAGTTTTGCCTGGCGTGTTGGCAGGTAATTCCTTGAAGTATTGGTAGAGGTCCCGGCTACCTTTGTCGGCAGCAGCAAAACGCGTTTTCGCGTACTGGGCAGCACTTGACTCGGCACCGTCATCCAGCCATTTGAAGGCATGACCGCACTGCATTTGCAGCGTTTGTCTCAGCGAGGCCTCTCCTATCGGCGAGCCCTTGAGTTTGGGAACCATCTCCGCCATTTTGGCGTTCAGGTCAATGCTCGAATCTTGTTGAATGGCAACACCGATACTGAGGGCGGTCAGGGTTTTAGCGATCGACTGGCTGTCGAACAGTGATTGGGCCGTGGTGCCGAACTGGTACCGCTCAAAAACAAGCTTGCCTTCCTTGCCCAACACCATCGCCATGATGGGATGTTTTTGAAGCAGATCGGCGGGGTCATGAAAAAAGCCAAACTTGACCACCGCCTTGGGTAGCCCAGCACCCTCTGCGGCGGGTTCGATCCAAACGGGTTTTTTTGCAAATAGAGCCTGCAAGGCCTCGCCGTTGAGTGCTGCCAGACGGTTGGGCGGATTGACACGCAAAGGCCAGCCCGCCTCAAAAGCCGTGTTGGGGCCTTTCCCGTAAAGCTGCTCCTTGGGTGCAGCGACTGCGTGACCGGCACACATGGCGAGTACTGCCGCAGACAGGTTTCGGCAAATGCTTGAAGGTGTCATTGTTGGCCCAGTTGCCCCAGCAAAAGCGCTGGCACGTTGTTTGACGTATTTTCAGTGCAAGTGTGGCCTCGCCCCACAAATTGCAGCGCTCAGGCATTTGACCCGCGGCTGTTGCGCTGAAAAAAATGGGTTAAATATGCCTTTAAGCCCCGTGGTTATTGAATAGTTTGCTATATTTTTAATATCAAAAATCCAATCGTCCTGCGTGGCGGATCCTGCCCTTAGGTCGGCCGCTTAGCACCAAGAGCTGGGTTTTGGTTGACAAAGCAGGCCGTCATCAAAATCGGACACGTCGTTCCTGGCCGCGCCGGATTGGTTAGGATGCGAGGATGACCCACTGTCAAAACCAGCCATGAAAGCCGCGCTCGTGATCGCCCTGACGCTGTTGGCGATGTCCGCCTGGGCCTTATGGACACCAGACCTGAATCGCACCGCGCTGGAGCAACGCTACTTACAGGCCCCCGGCGACATGGTTCAGGTGCTGGGCACCCCATTGCACGTGCGTGAGAGTGGCCCCAAAGACGCGCCTGCCGTTCTGTTGCTGCATGGTTTTGGTTCCAGCCTGGAGACCTGGGAGACTTGGACTCCAGCGTTGTCAGCCGGCTTGCGCATGATACGTGTAGACCTTCCCGGCAGCGGGCTGAGCCCGCCCGACAGTAGCCAGGACTACAGTGACGCGCGCAGCGTCGCCCTGATCCGCGCCCTGCTGGACGCGCGCGGCATCCAGAAAACCCATGTGGTCGGTCACTCGATCGGCGGGCGCATCGCCTGGACGTTTACAGCCACCCATCCGCAACGCGTGAACAAACTGGTGCTGCTGGCCCCAGACGGGTTTGCCAGCCCGGGTTTTGCCTATGGGGTCGCGCCCGAGGTGCCCGCCACGCTGGGCCTGATGCGCTGGACCTTGCCGCGCTGGCTGCTGCGCATGAACCTGGCCGCCGGCTATGCCGAGCCCAAGGCCCTGAGCGACGACACGCTTCAGCGCTATCACGATTTGATGCGCGCGCCCGGCGCACGCCAGGCGATGCTCTCGCGCCTGCAGCAAACAGTGCTGGTCGATCCGGTGCCGCTGCTCAAGCGCATCACCGCGCCCACCCTGCTGGTCTGGGGGCGCGACGACGCCATGATTCCTTTCAGCAACGCGGCCGACTACCAACGCGCCCTGGCCCAGGCTACCCTGGTGCCGCTGGAGGCCATGGGTCACCTGCCGATGGAAGAAAATCCGCAACAAGCCCTGCCGGCGGTAATGCAATTTTTGACGAAGTAGACCGATGCTGAAGACTGATTTGCCCACTGTGATCGTCACCGGCGCATCCTCAGGGGTGGGCCTGTATGCCACCCAGTCCCTGGTGGCGCGCGGCTGGCATGTGGTCATGGCCTGCCGCGACCTGGACAAAACCCGCAGCGCCTGCGAAACGCTGGGCACAGTCACAGCCAATTCGGAAGAGTTTGGCGGCAAGGTGCCGATCCCGGCGCCCGCCAATCTGGGTGATTTATCAGGCCTGAAAGCCGGTTTCCTGGCCCCAGTGGCGATGATCGACGGAAGGCCTTTCAAACCCGGCAAGGCCTACAAAGACAGCAAGCTCTGCAACATGATGATGAGCCGTGAGTTCCACCGCCGTTACCACGACAGAACCGGGATTGTGTTCAACACGCTTTACCCAGGCTGCGTGGCCGACACCGCCTTGTTTCGGGATACTCCCGCTTTGTTCCGCACCATATTTCCCTGGTTCCAGAAAAATATCACCAAAGGTTATGTCAGCCAGGAACTGGCCGGCGACCGGGTGGCGCAAGTGGTGGCTGACCCAGAGTTCGGCCAGTCGGGTCTGCACTGGAGCTGGGGGAACCGTCAGCGCGCCGGCCGAGCGCCATTTGCCCAGCCATTATCGGAACAGGCCATCAGCCTCGAGCGCTCCGCTACGCTGTGGACGCTGAGCGAACAATTGACGGACAGCGCATCGATCTAACATCGCCGCAGCTTTCAACCTACTTTTCACGAATGACGCCATGGCTTTGACCTTTCCTTTTTCCGCCATCGTCGGCCAGGACGACATGAAACTGGCCATTGTTTTGACCGCCATCGACCCCAGCATCGGCGGTGTGCTGGTACTGGGTGACCGTGGCACCGGTAAGTCGACTGCTGTAAGGGCGCTGGCTGCACTGCTGCCCAAAATGCGCGTGGTCACCGGTTGCCGCTACGGCTGCGACCCCGCTGCGGCGCGCTGCCCCGATTGCCTGGCCAAGGCCAGTGGCAAGGCGCCGCCAAGCCAACTGGTCAGCGTACCGGTGGTCGACCTGCCCCTGGGCGCCACTGAAGACCGCGTGGTGGGTGCCTTGGACTTGGAGCGCGCCTTGTCGCAAGGCGTCAAAGCGTTTGAACCGGGCTTGCTGGCCCGCGCCAATCGGGGTTACCTGTACATCGACGAGGTCAATCTGCTGGAGGACCACCTGGTTGATTTGCTGATTGACGTGGCCGCGTCCGGGGAAAACGTGGTCGAGCGCGAGGGTCTGAGCGTGCGCCACCCGGCGCGCTTTGTGCTGGTCGGCAGCGGTAACCCCGAGGAAGGTGAATTGCGGCCCCAACTGCTGGATCGCTTCGGCCTGTCGGTTGAGGTCAAGACGCCCGGCACATTGGCCGAGCGGGTCGAAGTGGTGAAGCGCCGCGACGCCTTTGAGCAGGGGCCCGAGGCTTTTTGCGAGGCCTGGACCAAGGAAGACGACCGGGTGCGCCGCAGCATCGTCGCCGGGCGCAAGCGTCTGGCCGCAGTGGAAATCCCCGATGCGGCCCGGTCATTTGCGGCGCAACTTTGCATGGCGCTGGGCACTGACGGCTTGCGCGGCGATTTGACACTGGTGCGCGCCGCCCGGGCCTTGGCGGCCTTGCAGGGCGATGCCACGGTAGAACAGACCCATTTGCAACGCGTTGCGGCGCCCTCCTTGCGCCACCGGTTGCGGCGCAATCCCCTGGACGATTCGGGCTCATCGACGCGCGTGGAGCGGGCACTGGCCGAACTGAGTGCGTCAGTGGCCAAAGCGAAACCCTGAGATGCAAGGCGAGGCCGCCACCATTGCCGCACTCTTGGCCGTTGACCCGGTCGGCCTGGGCGGTGTGGCGCTGCGCGCTCCCGCGTGCGCGGAGCGGGACGCCTGGCTGGCGCTGCTGCGTGACCTGCTGCCGAGTGACACGCCACTGCGGCGGGTTCCGCTCAACATCAGCGACACGGCTTTGCTTGGCGGGCTGGATCTGGGGGCGACGCTGCAAGCCGGGCGCCCCGTGGCGCTGCAAGGGCTGTTGGCGCAGGCCGATGGCGGCGTGCTGCTGCTGGCCATGGCGGAGCGCATGACAGCCGCCGCGGCAGCGCGCTTTGGCAGCGTCCTGGACACCCGCAGCGTGCACCTGCAACGCGACGGCCTTGACAGCGTCTACACCTCTCGGCTGGCCATGGTCGCGCTGGACGAAGGTGCCAGCGACGACGAACACATGCCCGCCAGCCTGGCCGACCGCCTGGCTTTTCGCCTGCTGATGGGCGAAAGGGTTGACGAGGAAGAAGGCCCCCAATGGACAGCCCAGGAAGTACTGGCCGCACGAGCACGACTGGCGCAGGTGCACTTGCCGCCGGATGAGGCCAGCGCCCTGTGTGCGGCAGCGCTGGCACTGGGCATTGATTCCTTGCGGGCCAGTGTGTTCGCAGCCAGGGTGGCACGGGCCGCAGCGGCTCTGGCCGGCTGTGACTCTGTGGAGGAAGAGCACACCGCTGTCGCCGCCCGGCTGGTGCTGGCGCCGCGGGCCACCCGCTTGCCGCCAGCCTCACCCCTGGACTCGACCGAGGCGCAAGAGCCACCGCCCGAACCCCCAGAAAACCAGGAAAACCAAACTGAGCCACCTTCCAGCCCACCACCAGGTTCTGAGCCGGACCCGGCGCAAGACGGCGAAGACGGTGACAGTGACGAAGCGCCCGAGGGAGAACCACAGGCCGGGCAGACGCTGGGCGAGCGGGTGCTCGAAGCGGCACAGGCGGCCATTCCAGCGGGCCTGCTGGCTCGACTCAAAATCTCGCGGTTGCAGCGAACCAAGACACCGAGCTCCGGCAGCGCCGGCGCCATGCAAAAAAACGCTTTGCGCGGCCGACCCGTGGGTGCCCGCAAAGGCGAACCGCGCGCCGGCCAGCGCCTCAATGTGCTGGAGACCCTGCGCGCGGCCGCACCCTGGCAACG
>CALPLW020000207.1 GCA_943324505.2 Comamonas sp. lk | reverse complement strand
ATCTGGAACCACACATTTTTTTGGAATTGCATGAAGCCCAATGGCGGCGGCGAACCCGGCGGCGCCTTGGCCGTGGCCATCAATGCCAAGTGGGGCTCTTATGCAGCCTTCCGCGAAGCATTCGTCAAGTCGGCGGTCGGTAACTTTGGCTCGGGCTGGACCTGGCTGGTCAAAAAGCCTGACGGCTCCGTTGACATTGTCAATATGGGTGCCGCAGGGACGCCACTGACGACGGCTGATAAAGCCCTGCTGACCGTTGACGTCTGGGAGCACGCCTATTACATTGACTACCGCAATATGCGCCCCAAATTTGTGGAGACCTACTTGGACAAGCTGGTGAATTGGGGTTTTGTCGAAGCCAACTTCGCCTGAGCGTCGCCCACGTTATGAAAAAACCGCCCTGGCTGGCGGTTTTTTTATTGATTTTGGTCTCCAACCCTTGCTTTACAAGAGTTCATTGCTATTTAAAATATAGCATTACCGATTCTCAAAGGGTTTTCCTGCCAGTTTAAATCCGGCCTTGATGCCTTTCTTGGCAAACCAGCCTTGGTTCATCTCCAGCACATAGCGAACGGGCTGAGCGGAGCAATGTGAGTCGGTGGTTTGTGGCTTCATGTCGGCCAAATTGACAATGGTGCCGTCGTCGGCGACGAACGCCGCAGTCAAAGGCAGCAGGGTGTTTTTCATCCAGAAGCATTGGGGACTGGCTTGCTCAAACACAAACAACATGCCCTCAGCCGCCGGCATCTCGCGGCGGAACATCAGGCCGGTTGAGCGTTGCTCTGGTGTTGCAGCCACTTGAGCGTCAATAAGGTGCATGCCCGCCGACAGCTTGGCGCGCGGCAGGTCCATTTGCGGCGCGGTCTGCGCATGGCTGAGCTGGCCCGAGAGGGCAGCCAAACTGATTAGTACGATGGCGATTGGGTTCATGGGTAGATTTTGCCCCAAGGTCATGCCAGACAAAAAAAAGCCCGCTGCTGCGGGCTTCTTCTAATCAGTCAAGAATTACTTCTTGGCTTCTTCTTTTTTGGCGGCAGGCTTGGCTTCAGCCTTGGCTTTTTTGGCGGCTTCCTTGTCTTCTTTGGCTTTCTTGGCGGCAGCGGCCTTGTCTTCTTTGGCTTTCTTGGCGGCAGCGGCCTTTTCTTCCTTGGCTTTCTTGGCGGCAGCGGCCTTTTCTTCCTTGGCATCTACCTTGGCTTCAGCTTTGGCAGGTGCAGGTGCAGGTGCAGCTGCGGCGGGGGCAGCGGCTGCAGCAGGAGCAGCGGTCGAGGCGGCAGCCTTGGCTGGGGCAGCCGTCTGGGCTGAGGCAGCAGCGACGAAGAGACCAGCGATCAGGGCAGCGATAAGTTTGTTCATTTTCAATTTCCTAGGGACAGCGTTATTGGGAGGACTCCTCCCATATATTGGAAGGTTCAACCACAACGGCCTGCTCCCAAGAAGGGTTGACACAAAGTTGCAATTTTTTGCGTCAACGGACCTTGCCAGGATACGGTCGGCAACTGTTGGGTCCGCTGGATAGAATGGGTACATGGCCACAAAATCCCCCCAAATTCCCCCGCGCGGGCCGAATTCAGAGCCTGAGCACGACAGCAGCGGCGCCGTAGTGATGGAGCGTCGTACTTTGAAGGCGAAGCCGCCGCAGATGTACCAGGTGCTGATGCTTAATGATGACTACACCCCCATGGAATTTGTGGTGGTGGTGATTCAGGAGTTTTTTGGCAAGGATCTGGAGACCGCGACCCAGATCATGCTCAAGATCCATTTAGACGGCAAGGCCGTCTGTGGCGTTTACTCACGCGATGTGGCGGCTACCAAGGTCGATCAGGTGCTCGATGCCGCAGCCAAGGCCGGGCATCCTCTCAAATGTCTGAGCGAGCCTGTTGATTTCTAAGGAAATGGGATCACCTAAACCCAACTGATCCTTAAATCGGATTACAGTCAAACCTCATAGCACGGCGTTAAAGGAAATTACATGATTGCCCAGGAATTGGAAGTCAGCCTCCACATGGCATTTGTCGAGGCTCGGCAACAACGCCACGAGTTCATCACAGTCGAGCACTTGTTGCAGGCCCTGCTGGACAACCCCAGTGCGGCTGAGGTGTTGAAAGCGTGTTCGGCCAATATTGACGATTTGCGCAAGTCACTGGCCAATTTCATCAAGGACAACACGCCCCAAGTGGCTGGCACCGATGATGTTGACACCCAGCCGACCCTTGGGTTTCAGCGTGTGATCCAGCGCGCCATCATGCATGTGCAGTCGACGGGGAGCGGCAAAAAGGAAGTGACGGGCGCCAACGTGCTGGTCGCAATCTTCGGCGAAAAAGATTCGCACGCCGTCTATTACCTGCATCAGCAAGGGGTGACCAGGCTGGACGTGGTGAATTTCATCGCGCACGGTATCAAGAAAAACGATCCGCCTGAACCCGCCAAGTCGGGAGAAGCGCCGACCGAGGCCGAAGACGGCTCGGCTGAAAAGAACGAAAAAGCGTCGCCGCTTGAGCAGTACACCCAAAACCTGAACCAGATGGCCAAGGACGGCAAGATTGACCCGCTGATCGGGCGCGAATATGAGGTGGAGCGCGTCATTCAGATCTTGTGCCGCCGGCGCAAGAACAACCCGCTGCTGGTGGGCGAGGCGGGCGTCGGCAAGACCGCTATCGCTGAGGGCCTGGCTTGGCGCATCACTCAAAAAGATGTGCCAGAAATCTTGGCCGACTCGGTGGTGTACTCCTTGGATATGGGCGCGCTGCTGGCCGGGACGAAATACCGGGGTGATTTTGAGCAGCGCCTCAAGGGCGTTCTGAAATCCCTTAAGGACAAACCCAATGCGGTGCTGTTCATTGATGAAATTCACACCCTGATCGGTGCTGGGGCAGCCTCTGGGGGTACGCTGGACGCCTCCAATCTGCTCAAACCGGGCTTGAGTTCCGGCGCGCTCAAGTGCATCGGGGCCACCACCTTCACCGAGTACCGCGGTATTTTCGAGAAAGATGCGGCACTGTCTCGGCGCTTCCAGAAAATTGATGTGGTTGAGCCGACGATTGAGCAGACCGTTGACATCTTGAAGGGCCTCAAGTCAAGGTTTGAGGAGCACCACAACGTCAAATACGCCGTGGCTGCCCTGCAAGCCGCTGCTGATCTGAGCGCCAAATACATCAACGACCGGCATTTGCCCGATAAGGCGATTGACGTGATCGACGAGGCTGGCGCGGCGCAACGCATCTTGGCACCGTCCAAACGCAAGAAAATCATTGGTAAGACCGAGGTTGAGGAAATTGTGGCAAAGATTGCCCGTATTCCGCCAGCCAACGTCTCCAATGATGACCGCAGCAAGCTCAAGACCCTGGAGCGGGACCTGAAGAACGTGGTGTTCGGGCAGGACAAAGCGCTCGATATGCTGGCCTCGGCCGTCAAAATGGCACGGTCTGGCCTGGGCAAGGGCGACAAGCCGATCGGCTCTTTCTTGTTCAGCGGTCCGACCGGCGTCGGCAAGACGGAAGCGGCCAAGCAGCTCGCCTATATCATGGGCATTGACCTGATTCGCTTTGACATGAGCGAGTACATGGAGCAGCACGCTGTGAGCCGCCTGATTGGCGCGCCCCCCGGCTACGTGGGTTTTGACCAGGGTGGTCTGCTGACCGAGGCCATTACCAAGAAGCCACACTGTGTGCTGCTGCTTGACGAAATCGAGAAAGCCCACCCGGCGATCTTCAATGTGCTGTTGCAGGTGATGGACCACGGCACCTTGACCGACAACAATGGCCGTAAAGCCGACTTCCGTAACGTGATTATTGTCATGACGACCAATGCCGGTGCGGAAACCATGAACAAGGCTACGATCGGCTTCACCAACCCACGGGAAGCCGGCGATGAAATGGCCGACATCAAACGCCTGTTCACGCCCGAGTTCCGCAACCGGTTGGATGCAGTGGTGAGCTTCAAGGCGCTCGATGAAGTGGTCATTTTGCGGGTCGTGGACAAGTTCCTGCTGCAACTGGAGTCACAGCTGGCCGACAAGAAGGTCGACGTTACTTTCACTGACAAGTTGCGTAAACATCTCGCTAAGAAAGGCTTTGACCCTTTGATGGGTGCGCGCCCTATGCAACGTCTGATTCAGGACACTATCCGCCGTGCCTTGGCAGATGAACTGCTGTTTGGGCGGCTCACCGATGGTGGGCGGTTGACGGTAGACCTTGACGACAAGGACGAAAGCAAGACGGAGGTCTTGCTGGACATTCAACCTCTGCCGAAGAAAGAAGGCCGCTCCAAGCCAGAGCCGCAGGAAGCTACTGCGGGCTGATTTATAAGCGAAAAAGCAGCCTAGGCCCCGTGGGCTATGGGCTGCTAGCTATTACTTTTGTAGTACGCTGGCGGCGCTGTCTTAGCGGAAGCCAACCCGGTCCAGCATTTGCTGGACCTTGACTTGGTTCATCCCGATCACGGCAACTGGAATGGTTTCGCTTTTGAAGCCGCCGCCGCTCATGGCTTGCAGCGCCTCGTTGTTGAATGTGACGCCTTTGGCCACTGGCCACTCGTTGTTGCCGTCGGCAAAATGGGCCTGTGCAGCAGGCGTGGCCAGATACTCCAGAAATTTGACAGCACTAGCCGGGTTTTTGGCATGGCGGGCCACAGCGCCCCCAGCGATATTGACATGTGTGCCCCAGCTGGACTGATTCGGAAACACGATGCCCAGGCGGTTCATCGTGGCCTTGTCGTCAGCTTTGTCAGAGCGCATGATGCGGGCCAGGTAGTAGGTGTTGGTCACAGCAATGGCGCACTCGCCCGCAGCGACGGCCTTGATCTGGTCGGTGTCACCCCCTTTGGGTGTTCGGGCCATGTTGACGACCAGACCCTTAAGCCAAGTCTGCGTCTTGGCTTCACCCAAGTGCTCCATGATGGCGCCAAACAGGGACAGGTTGTACGGGTGGGAGCCTGACCGAATGCACAGCTTGCCTTTGTTGGCGGGTTCAGCCAGCGCTTCATAGGTGTCGACATCTGATTTTTGGACTGCGGTCTTGTCGTAGACCACAATGCGGGCGCGGGTCGAGAAACCAAACCAGGGCGTTCCGCCATCCGGGCTGGCCTTGCCGCGGAACTGGGGCGCGATAGCATCGTCCAAGGATTTGGATTTGACCGGTTGAAAAAGACCCTCAAATTCACCCTTCCACAAGCGCGACGCATCGACCAGCAAAATCACATCGGCGGGGGATGCGGCACCCTCGGCCTTGAGCCGAGCGAGAATACCTGCATCATCAGAATCCACCCGATTGATGCGGATGCCGGTACTTTTGGTGAAGTTCGCATACAGCGCTTCATCCGTCGGGTAATGGCGGGCCGAATAAATATTGAGGGTCTGCTCGGCCGCCGACGCTGCAGAGGCCATCAAGACCAGGGCGCAGGCCAGTTGAATTTTCTTAAAAAACATGTTTGCTCTAAGGTTTCAAATTGATGATGCGTACTGTAACACAAATAAGAATCATTATCAATAAGAATCAACCATGACACACCCATTGATTCGCCTGATTGGCGTGGCCAGCGTGGTCTTTTTTGCCGGCTGTGCGGTTACGCCTCCGCCGGTTGCGCCTCCGGAATTGCCTGCGGTGATGGTGACGCCCAAGCGGCCACCACGCATCGGGCTTGTATTGGGAGGCGGTGCCGCACGCGGTTTTGCACATGTGGGGGTGATTCAGGTCTTGGAAGAGGCGGGTATCCGGCCCGATCTGGTGGTGGGAACTTCTGCGGGCAGTCTGGTGGCGGCGTTCTACGCCAGTGGCAAGACCGGCGCACAGTTGCAGCACATCGCAGAAAGCATGGAGGAGGCGACCTTCGCCGACTGGACCCTGCCCATTTTCAGTCGAGGCCTATTGCGGGGTGAGGCGCTCGGACGCTATGTCAGCCTTCAGGTCAACGGGAAGCTGATTGAAAACATGGGCATGCCCTTGGGCATTGTGGCCACCGATCTCAATAACGGACTCGGCGTGATGTTTCAGCGTGGCGACACCGCAACTGCCGTTAGAGCATCAAGTGCAGTGCCCGCCCTGTTTCAGCCGGTGAGGATATCCGGGCGAGACTATGTGGATGGGGGGCTGGTGTCACCAGTACCGGTGCGGTACGCGCGGCAAATGGGCGCGGAGCTCATTGTTGCGGTTGACATCTCCAGCGCGCCTGAGGCCAACGCCGCTGGCGACAGCTTGCAAATTCTGCTGCAGACCTTTTCCATCATGGGCAAAAGCATCAATTACTTTGAGTTGCGTGATGCCGATGTGGTCGTTCGGCCAGAACTCAACGCCATTGGCAGTTCAGACTTTGCTTCCCGCCAAAAGTCAATCGAGGCCGGTCGCACAGCGATGGCCCGACTGTTGCCGCTGCTCCGTGCTGCTATCAGCACCAAGACCAGATAGTTCATCCATCAAGGGTCAAAAAAAAGGGCTGATCTTGCGACCAGCCCTTAAGGGATCCCTGAACCAAAAGGTTTCGAAAGGACCCGAGGAGACAACCTGTGGAAATTAAGCTTTCCGTAAATCTTGACTGATAGTGAGCATATCAGGGTTTACACTAATTTGGCACTGAAAGTGTCCAAAAATAGTCTATCTGCTTGAATCAGTTCGCCTGATTAGCGCTTTTTGCTCACTGGCTTGGTGGCGTTGACGGCGGTGGCGGCAACAGCGTTAAAGTTGGCTTCGGCCACATCCGTGGCTTGTTTGACAGCTTTTTGCACGGACTCCAAGGCGTTGCTCGCGGCAGCAACTGCACTCTTCATGACAGCCACGGCTGT
>CALPLW020000206.1:0-6777 GCA_943324505.2 Comamonas sp. lk | reverse complement strand
TCGGGCCTGCCGATGTAGGCCAGCAGTTGGGGAATGGTCTTCTCCCCAAGGCCGGGAATCGTTGCCAGAAGGCCCTGGCGCTGCTTCAAGTCCGGGTCATCGTCTATGGCCTTCTGGATCTGTTTGCGTACCGCATCAATGGAGTGTTCCAGATCGGCGATGACATCATGTATCGACTGTTGTACCGACGCATGGGCCACGCCTAACCGGTTGAGCTCGCTTTGACGCATTTCCTGCAGGGTATCGAGACGAAGCACCAGCGCCTGCAGGGTGCGCACTCCCACGGAGGGCGCCTCCCATAGCTCAGGCTGGGTTGTCTGGCAGAACCGCGCCAGGCACTTAGCATCGCCCTGATCGGTCTTGTTGCGAACCCGATCAACTTCCATGAAGCGCTTGACCAGGAGCGGGTTCACCACCGACACCGCAATGCCTTGGTCTGACAGGAATAACGCCAGCCCCTCATGGTACGCGCCGGTGGCTTCCATGCAGACATGCACGCCAGCCATACCAGCGGGAACATTTTCCTTTATCCAAACCAGCAGGCTTTTGAAGCCAGCCGCATCGTTAACAAATACCTTGGATCGGTATTTCCCGTTCAAGGTGAGCAAAGCTGCGTCAAGCTTCGCTTTGCTGACATCGATTCCCAGATTGAGAGTCATTGCTGTCCCCATAAAGACAAACCAACGCTGTATCCGACTTGCACACCCTGATATGCGAGGTCGGCGCTGGCCAAAGACCAGCGCCGCCCCAAGTCACCGTTCGAGCTATTGCGTCGAATCCGAGCGGCGCCCCAGTCTTGACCACGGGATTGGTGTCCCAAGGGGGAGATCGGGGTCGTCCGCTCAGGCTCCCTTCAGCGCATCGGGAGCGGGAATAACAATATCAGGAGGAGCCCGCAGGGCGGGGGACACGAGCGGCGGCACCCGGTCGGCCCCCGCAGCTCACCCACAACGGTCACCTGCGCCCGATCAATTCCAACCAAACCCGACATAAATGACAAGGTGAAGATAAGTTAAACCTTAATCGAGATTGCAATAAATGTGAATTTACATTATTTCAAGCGACTTTTACAGTTCATCACATCCCACCGACACCCATTTTTTGGAGCAGACGATGACCGAGACCAGCGCTTCCACAGAGATCACAGATGCCAAAAAACGCTACAGCGCCGGCGTGCTCAAGTACAAACAGATGGGCTACTGGATGCCCGACTACGTGCCCAAGGACACCGACACCCTGTGCCTGTTCCGCATCACGCCGCAGGACGGTGTGGACCCGGAAGAGGCTGCTGCAGCCGTGGCCGGTGAATCGAGCACCGCCACCTGGACCGTGGTATGGACCGACCGCCTGACGGCCTGCGACAGCTACCGCGCCAAGGCCTACAAGGTGATTCCGGTGCCCAACAACCCGGGCCAGTACTTTGCCTATGTGGCTTATGACCTGATCCTGTTCGAAGAAGGCTCGATCGCCAACATGACCGCCAGCCTGATCGGCAATGTGTTCAGCTTCAAGCCGCTCAAGGCGGCGCGGCTGGAAGACATCCGCATCCCGGTGGCCTATGTCAAGACCTTCAAGGGCCCGCCCACCGGTCTGGTGGTGGAGCGCGAACGCCTGGACAAGTTTGGCCGCCCGCTGCTGGGCGCCACCACCAAGCCCAAGCTGGGCCTGTCGGGCCGCAACTACGGCCGTGTGGTGTACGAGGGGCTGAAGGGCGGTCTGGACTTCATGAAGGACGACGAGAACATCAACAGCCAGCCCTTCATGCACTGGCGGGACCGCTTTTTGTTTGTGATGGAAGCCGTCAACAAGGCCAGCGCCGAGACCGGCGAGGTCAAGGGCAGCTACCTGAACATCACGGCGGCCACCATGGAAGACATGTACGAGCGCGCCGAGTTCGCCAAGGACCTGGGCTCGGTGATCGTGATGGTGGACCTGGTGATCGGCTGGACCGCCATCCAGTCCATGGCCAACTGGTGCCGCAAGAACGACATGATCATGCACATGCACCGCGCCGGCCACGGCACCTACACCCGCCAGAAGAACCATGGTGTGAGCTTCCGCGTCATTGCCAAGTGGCTGCGCCTGGCCGGCTGCGACCACCTGCACTGCGGCACCGCCGTGGGCAAGCTCGAGGGCGACCCAATGACGGTGCAGGGCTATTACAACGTCTGCCGCGACAGCTACACCAAGACCGACCTGCCGCGCGGCCTGTACTTCGACCAGGACTGGGCCGACATGAAGAAGGTGATGCCAGTGGCCTCGGGCGGCATCCATGCCGGCCAGATGCACCAGCTGATCGACCTGTTTGGCGACGACGTGGTGCTGCAGTTTGGCGGCGGCACCATCGGCCACCCCATGGGCATCCAGGCCGGCGCCGTGGCCAACCGGGTGGCGCTGGAGTCGATGGTGAAGGCGCGCAACGAGGGTCGCAACATCCTGCAGGAAGGCCCGGCCATCCTGAAGCAGGCGGCCCAGCACTGCAGCCCGCTCAAGGCCGCGCTCGACACCTGGGGCGACATCAGCTTCAACTACCAGAGTACTGACAGCAGCGACTACGCCGTCACGCCCTCGGTGGCCTGAGCAACACGCGCCCCGCCACACCCCACTTCCGAAGGAGAATCCCGCCATGATGACCAACCCGACCGGCCGCCTGACGCAAGGCCAGTTCAGCTTCCTGCCCGACCTGACCGACGCCGAGATCACCCTGCAAATCGAGTACGGCCTGCGCAAGGGCTACGCCTGGAGCGTGGAATACACCGACGACCCGCACCCGCGCAACACCTACTGGAGCATGTACGGCAACCCGATGTTCGACCTGCACGACGCCGCTGGCGTGATGCAGGAGCTGAGCGCCTGCCGCGCCGCCTTTCCGCGCCACTACATCCGCTTGATGGCGTTTGACTCGACGCGCAATGTGGAAACCATCGCCATGAGCTTCATCGTCAACCGTCCGGCAGTAGAGCCCGGATTCACGCTGGAGCGGCAAGAGGTGAACGGCCGCTCGCAGCGCTACACCATCCGCGGCTACGCCAGTGCCTCGCCCGAAGGCGAACGCTACAGATAAGATAGCTATAAACCCATATACAACAAGGGCTGGAAGGCGATTTGACCATGAACTCCCCGTTGTACGCGATTCCCGGCAGCACACCGGCGCCCAGTGCAGCGCCGGCCGCAGCCGCCGCGCCGGCTGCCGCCAGTGACCCGACCGCCGGCGCTCGCTCGGTGGCCGAGGTGCTGGCCGGCTCGCAGGTAGAGGCGGTGCTGCAGGAGCTTGATGCCGACCTGGTCGGCCTCAAGCCGGTGAAGGCACGCATCCGCGACATCGCCGCGCTGCTGGTGATCGACAAGCTGCGCGTCAACCTCGGTCTGACGAGCCAGGCGCCCAGCCTGCACATGTGCTTCAGCGGCAACCCCGGCACCGGCAAGACCACGGTCGCCATGCGCATGGCGCAGATCCTGCACCGGCTGGGCTACGTGCGCAAAGGGCACCTGGTGTCGGTCACGCGCGACGATCTGGTGGGCCAGTACATCGGCCACACCGCGCCCAAGACCAAAGAGGTGCTCAAGCGGGCCATGGGCGGGGTGCTGTTCATCGACGAAGCCTATTACCTGTACCGGCCCGAGAACGAGCGCGACTACGGCCAGGAGGCCATCGAGATCCTGCTGCAGGTGATGGAGAACCAGCGCGACGACCTGGTGGTGATCCTGGCGGGTTACAAAGACCGCATGGACACCTTCTTCCAATCCAACCCCGGCATGAGCTCGCGCATCGCCCACCACCTGGATTTTCCGGACTACGCGGTGCCCGAGCTGCAACAAATCGCCGGCCAAATGCTGGCGCAACAAAACTACCGCTTCGGCGACGGCGCTGCCGAGGCGTTCGAGCGCTACCTGCAGCTGCGCCTGCAGCAGCCCCACTTTGCCAACGCCCGCAGCGTGCGCAACGCGCTGGACCGGGCCCGCCTACGCCAGGCCAGCAGGCTGTTTGCCGACCGCGAGCGCCACCTCAACGCCGATGACCTCAGCACCATTGCGGCCCCCGACATCCTGGCCAGCCGGCTGTTCCAAGCCTGAAGCTCCCGCCTGAACGCAACCGAGAACCACCATGCTCCAAGCCCTGATTTTTGATGTGGATGGCACACTGGCCGACACCGAGGCCGCCCACCGCGCGGCCTTCAACCAGGCGTTTGACCAAGAAGGCCTGGACTGGCACTGGGATGAGGCGCTGTACACCCAACTGCTTGACGTGTCCGGCGGCAAGGAGCGCCTGACGCACTACTGGACACAGCGCCACCCCGAGGTGCGCGATGTGGATGGCGCCGGGGTGCGCGACACCATTGCCCGGCTGCATGAGCTCAAAACCGCCGCCTATGAGGCCATGGTGAACGACGGCGCGGTCAGCCTGCGCCCCGGCGTGCTGCACCTGATCGACGCCGCAGGCCATGCCGGTCTGCACCTGGCCATTGCCACAACGACCTCACCCGTGAACATTGCAGCACTGCTTCGCGGCGCCATCGGCTCCGACTGGCGGCAGTTTTTTGGCATTGTGGAAGATGCCTCTACCGCCGCCATCAAGAAGCCGCACCCGCAGGTCTATCTGCAGACGCTGCAGCGGCTGCAACTGCCCGCCGCGCAGTGCCTGGCGTTTGAGGACTCGGCCAACGGCCTGCGCGCAGCAACCGGCGCCGGTTTGGCCACGGTGATCACCCCAACCCAATTCACGGCTGGCCATGATTTCAGCGCCGCGCTCAAGGTGCTGCCCAACCTGCAAGGCGTTACGGTCGCCGACCTGCAGGCCTGGCACGCCCTTACGACACCCTAGCCACGGCCTAACCCTCGGAGATCCACCATGCCCCTGTCCGGCCGCTCAACACTGACCCAGTTCCTGATCGAGGAGCGGCGCCGTTTTCCCGATGCGAGTGGCGATTTCAATGCCCTGCTGCTCGACGTGGCGCTGTGCTGCAAGGCCATTGCCCGCGCCGTTGCTTTTGGCGAACTCGGTGGGGCCATGGGCAACCACGCGCCTGAATCGGGCGGCAGCGTCAATGTGCAGGGCGAGACCCAAAAAAAGCTCGACGTCCTGTCCAACGACATCTTCATCCGTCGCACCGAATGGGCCGGCCACCTGGCGGGCATGGCCTCGGAAGAAATGGACGTGCCTTACCAGATTCCGGCCCAGTTGCCACGTGGCAAGTACCTGCTGGTGTTTGACCCGCTGGACGGCTCCAGCAACATTGATGTGAACGTGACAGTGGGCAGCATCTTCTCCATCTTGCGCGGTCCGGACACTGGTCGTGATGTGACCGAGGCCGACTTTCTGCAGCCCGGTACCCGCCAGGTGGCCGCCGGCTACGCGTTGTACGGCCCAACCACCATGCTGGTGCTGACCGTGGGCACCGGGGTACACGGCTTCACGCTCGACCCGAACCTGGGCGAATTCATGTTGACCCACCCCGGCATCCAGGTGCCGGCCGAGACCCAGGAATTTGCCATCAACGCCTCCAACAGCCGGTTTTGGGAGGCACCGGTGAAACGCTATGTGGACGAGTGCCTGGCCGGCAAGACCGGCCCGCGCGGCAAGGACTTCAACATGCGCTGGATCGCCAGCATGGTGGCCGAGGCGCACCGCATCCTGATGCGCGGCGGGGTATTCATGTACCCGCGGGACACCAAAGACCCCAGCAAACCCGGCCGCCTGCGCCTGCTGTACGAAGCCAACCCGATCGGCATGATCATGGAGCAGGCGGGGGGCCGCGCCAGCACCGGGCGCACCGCAGTGTTGGGGGTACAGCCAACCGCGCTGCATCAGCGCATCGGCCTGGTGTTTGGCTCCCGCAACGAGGTGGAGCGCATCGAGCGCTACCACGCTGAACCCGAAGCCGTAGCGCAGCACAACCCCCTGTTCACCGAGCGCAGCCTGTTCCGGGACTGAGCAAGCCCATTGACTGACCACTGAAAGCGCCCCATGTCTGAACGTCACCCCATCATCGCCATCACCGGCTCCAGCGGCGCCGGCACGACCTCGGTCACCCGCACCTTCGAGAACATTTTCCGGCGCGAAGGGGTGAATGCCGCCATCATCGAAGGCGACAGCTTTCACCGCTTTGACCGCAAGGAGATGAAAAAAAGGGCCGCCGAGGCAGAACGCGCCGGCAACAAGAACTTCAGCCACTTCGGCCCCGAAAACAACCTGTTTGCCGAGCTGGAAACCCTGTTTAGCGACTACGCCGGCAGCGGCAGCGGCAAACGCCGCAAGTACCTGCACGACCAGGACGAAGCGGCCCCCTACCAGCAGGAGCCCGGCACATTCACACCCTGGGAAGACGTGCCCGTCGGCACCGACCTGCTGTTTTACGAAGGCCTGCACGGCGCGGTGGTGACGCCGGACGTCAACATCGCCCAGCACCCCGACCTGCTGATTGGTGTGGTGCCGGTGATCAACCTGGAGTGGATCCAGAAGTTGTGGCGCGACAAATCCAAGCGCGGCTACAGCACCGAGGCGGTGACCGACACCATCCTGCGCCGCATGCCCGACTATGTGAACTACATCTGCCCTCAGTTCATGCACACGCATGTCAATTTTCAGCGCGTGCCCATGGTGGACACCTCCAACCCATTTATCTCGCGCGACATTCCCTCGCCCGACGAGAGCATGGTGGTGATCCGCTTTGCCAAACCCAAAGGCATCGATTTCCAGTACCTGCGCGGCATGATTGACGGCTCTTGGATGAGCCGCGCCAACACCATCGTGGTGCCCGGCGGCAAGATGGAGCTGGC
>CALPLW020000205.1 GCA_943324505.2 Comamonas sp. lk | reverse complement strand
GGTGATCTCCTGCGACATTGCCCACAAGAGCGACGTGGGCGGGGTGCGCCTCAACGTCGAGGGCGCAGCTGCCGTCCGGGCTGCATTTGAAGACATCACCGCCTGCGTACGCCGGCAGGCACCCCTGGCGCGCATCGAGGGCATGGTCGTGGCCCGCATGGTGCGACCGGTGCTGGAATGTGTGGTCGCCAGCCGGGTGGACCCGGTGTTCGGCCCTGTATTGACATTTGGCCTGGGTGGCACCGACGTGGAATGGCACAAGCGCATTGCAATGGCCACCGCACCGATCAACCCGCAGCGCGTGCGCACCCTGCTGGAGCGGCTAGACCTACCACGCCGCCTGGACGGCTGGCGCGGCGGCCCCCGGGTGACGCCCGATGCCCTGGTGGCCTGCATCAGCGCGATCGGCCAGCTGGCCGCCCATGCAGGAGAGGCCCTGCAGAGCCTGGAAATCAATCCCTTGATGGTGAACGAAGACGGTGTCTTCGCCGCCGATGCTTTGATTCAACTTGAAGGAGACAACGCATGACAACTTCCCAACGCCCCACTTGGCAGCGCCGACAGTTCGTGTGCGCAGCCCTCGCGTCCGCAATCGCGCCGCAAGCATTTGCGCAGTCCGACTGGCCCAACCGGCCGGTCAAATTGATCGTCCCTTCGGCTGCTGCCGGTCCGACCGACGCCTTCGCACGCCTGTTCGCCGATCAATTGAGCAAGACCTTCAATCAGCCTTTTGTGGTGGACAACAAGGCCGGGGCCAACGGACTGATCGGCAATGACCAGGCGGCCAAGGCAACTCCTGACGGTTACACCGTCCTGTTCAGTTATGCAGCGGCGATTGCGGTCAACCCCTCGATGCAGCTCAAGATGCCCTACGACACTTTCAAGGACCTGCAACCCGTGGCCCAGGTGGGGGGCTCCGGGACCCTGCTCGCGGTGGCGCCGGATTTCCCCGCAAAAACCTACAGCGAGTTTGTGCAACACATCAAGGCCAACCCGGGCAAATACAACTACGGCTCCTGGGGTGTCGGCTCCGGCGGGCATCTGTCGATGGAGTTCATCAAGCATGCGGCGGGCCTGCAGATGAACCATGTGCCCTACAAATCGATTCCGCAAATCATCACCGACCTGCTCGGCGGTGTGTTGCAGGTGGCCTTTATCGATCCCTTCACCTCGCTGCCCCACATCCGCTCCGGCAAATTGCGCCCCCTGGTGATTTCAGGCACCCGCCGAGGCCCCCAACTGCAGGATGTGCCTACCTTGACGGAGGCCGGGCACCGGTTCGAGGCCGACGCCTGGTTTGGCGTGTTTGTGCCAGCCAGGACACCCGCCCCGATCGTGCAGCGCCTGAACCAGGAGATCAACCGCATCTCCCAGCTGCCTGAAGTCCGGACGCGTTTCAATGCGCTGAACATGCCGGATTCGCCGGTCAAGTCCGTAGACCAGTTCACTCAGACCATCCGCAGCGACATCGATACCTGGGCACAGATCATCCGGATAGCCAACATCAAAGCCGAATGACGGCCGACATCCACCCTGAGCTTCCATACTGGCAGGCCCTGGCCACCCATGCCATGGTGTGGGCCTGGCCGCTGTACGAGATGCAGCGCATGCGCAGCGGCACATCACCGCGCCGTACGCAGGCCGATGGTTTTGCCGGTGACAGCCCCCAGAGCAGCTGGCGCTGGTGCAACGTGTTCTCCCACACGCGCGAACGCCTCAAAGCCGGTGGTAGCCGGGTGGTCATGCCCAACAACGACACGCTGTACAGCAACGCCTGGCTCGACCTGGGCGAAGGCCCACTGGTGCTGGAGACGCCACCCAGTGCCGGGCGCTACCACGTGCTGGGCCTGATCGACTACTACACCAACCCGTTTGCCCACATCGGCACGCGCACCACCGGCGATGGTGGTGCTCAGGTTCTGGTTACGCCTCCCAACTGGGGCGGCGAAGTCCCTGAGCCGTTTCGCGCAACGGGTCGCCACATCGTTGCGCCCACACCATGGGTGTGGCTGATCGGACGGGTCATGGTGGAGAGCGATGTCGACCTGCCGGGTGCCGTGGCCCTGCAAGACGGCCTTGGCCTGCGCACACTGGCCAACTGGCAGGCGGGGCGCCCCGGTCACGCCCGTCGTTTCGACGCGCGACACGACTTCATGCGTCCGTTCGACTGGAAGCATTTCCTGACGATGGTCAACGACGCACTTGCGCTGTGCCCACCACCGGCCCACGATGCCTCGATGCTGCAGGCCTGGCAAGGCCTGGGGCTGGGACCCGGCCAGCCGGAGGACGTCTCAAGTCTGCGGGGGGTGGTGCAGCAAGCCTGGGAGATGGCGGCAGCCCATGTGCCGCCGCTGCTGGACATGCCCGTCGATCGCCTGGGCCGGGACGCACCTCTGCGGGGATGGATGCCCAGCGTGATGCCGCTGGCACAGGCCTTTGGGGGCGACATGCTGCGGCGCGCGCACATCGCGCATCAGGCGATCGGCGCACTCGAACCTGCCGAAGCCATCTACCCGCGCTGCGACACCGACAGCGAGGGGCAGGCGCTCCATGGCAGTCATCGCTATCGCCTTCGATTCCCCGCAGGCCAGCTGCCACCTGTTGACGCGTTCTGGTCCATCACGCTTTACGATGCGGCAAACAAGATGCTGGTCGACAATCCGATCAACCGCTACGCCATCGGCGACCGGACGCCGCATTTGCATCGCGACGACGACGGCGGCCTGAGCATCTGGATCCAGCATGCCGCGCCCGATGCAGCGCATCAGCGTTCCAACTGGCTACCGGCGCCCAGCGGCGGCTTTGTGCTGTGCCTGCGTGCCTACCTGCCTCGCCCGGCCCTGCTGGAGGGCAGCTACCAGGTTCCTGCACCCGCAAGGCAGTGACCCGAGAAGCACGGCGGCCGCCCACATACCGCGCCTGGTAGCTATCAATCCAGCCGCAGGCGTGTGGTTCCCGGCGCTTAGTGACAGCGCAACCCCAATTCAGTGGGCGCTCATGGTAACCAGAGACTCAACAACGGCACACCGCTCGCCTCTTAATCGACCAGTTTGCGGTTCATCACCATCGTGCCGTGGACGATTGCCGTCGCGGCGATCACTGCGTCAAGTTCACTCGCCCTGTCCTGCACATGCAGGCGAGCGCACTCGAGCGCGACGGCGGTATCGACCCTCTGACGCCTTCTGCGGGTTAGCCCTTGCCTTCGGGGCGCTTGCATCGGTCTCGAAATCCCTCTGACGCAGCCGACTTCAGCGGCCCTGTTCGCCGTGGCGCCTCAACTGTCACCGCTTGATCGGCCTCAGCCCATTTGCAGTGCTGGGCAACGGGCCGGCGCCCGCGCCGGCAGACCTAATTGCGTGAGGATCCTTTCGAAGATCTGCTGTTCCAAGATCTCCGCGATGGTCTTGAGCTGGCCTCGAAGCCGCCGGCTGTGTCCGACGACTCCTGTACGATGCAGGCGGTCCGTCGAGCGATTTCATCGCCCCACTGCCAACAGCCGTCTTGTACCCTCCAAGACCGCCCTAGAGCAGGAAAATCGAACAGTCGACTGACCGGACCCAGTCTCTTGCAGTCCTTCGGTAAGGGTCGGCCTGTGACCGCTCTTGGCCCCAACCTGTCCGCTATGTGCATGGCTGGCAGTGCAGGCTTCACCCCTGTGCTTTGCTCCCACCTTACGGCGCAGCGGGGCCGATCAGATCCCAGAGATTCCCATACAGGTCACTGAAGACCGCCACGGTGCCGTAAGGCTCCACCACGGGTTCGCGAACGAAGACCACACCCGCTGCCATCAGGCGCCACAACGACCCAGCGCTTGCCGGGCTCGGGCAGCGGCGAGTCTTCGACCAAGCGAAAACCGAGTTGGTTGACGTAGAAATCGATGGCTTCATCGTAGTCACGCACGACGATTGAAACGAGTCCAAGGTGCTGAGTCATGGGTTGTACTGTACGCTGGCTATCATCGACGGCGTTGTCATCTGGCGGCCATGAACCGCCACGCGATGCCCTTGTTCGTCCCGAGACTCCGAATGCCACTGAACCTTGACCACTCTGTCCTGGCCTCCTTCACGTTGTTGTGGCTGGCGGTGGTGCCATGTTTGGCAGCTACACGCCCACAGCCCCCAACCTGAGCGCGGTGTTCTTCTGGCGCTGCCGCCGCGTGCAGGGCTGGCAGCGCAATGTGTGGCGTTTTTTGTACCGCAACCGCTTGGAAGCCCGCCACTGGGTGGTGCTGGAGCAGGACCGCGTGATACTGGAGAGCATGGCGCAGCCGCAGTTGCAGTAGAGCCAACACAAGCACCAACACTAGCGTTAACATCTGCGCGTTTGACCAGCGGCAGTCGCCAACGATGAGGAGTCACCCCATGAAAATCACTGTTGAAACCATCGTCAAGGCGCCTGTCGCCAAAGTCTGGCACGGCTACACAACGCCAGACGCCATCACGCAGTGGAATGCTGCGTCTGATGATTGGCACACCACCAAAGCTACCGTGGACCTGCGGGTGGGTGGAGAGTTTTCATCGCGCATGGAGGCCAAAGACGGCAGCTTTGGCTTTGACTTCACAGGGACCTACACCAAGGTCGTGCCAAACGAGTTGATTGAGTATTCGTTTGGAGACCGGGCTTGTGCTGTCGAGTTTATGCCCAGCGCCAACGGGGTCACGGTCCGTGTCACGTTCGATGCTGAAACCGAAAACTCTGCGGAGCAACAGCGTCAGGGATGGCAAGCCATCCTCAATAATTTTGCCAAGCACGCTGAAGCGTGTCAGTGACACAGCTCTACGTTATCAGGCGCGAATCACTGTATTCACCGTCACTCATCCAGGAGTATGGACACCATGCCCGTTGTACTTGAAGGTGGCTGCCTTTGCGGCAAAGTTCGTTTCACTGCCAGTCAGCCGCCCCTGCGCACGTTTGCCTGCCACTGCACATTTTGTCAACGGGTGACTGGCAGCTCTTTCTTCGCCGAATCGATTTTCCCCATGGATGCCGTCCAGTTCAATGATGGAGAGCTCAGGCGGTACGAGCACGTGTCAGAGGGAAGCCAGAAAAAAGTCTTCGTTCACTTTTGCCCATCCTGCGGTACGACGGTTGGCCTGACATTTGAGCGCTGGCCGGACCTTCGCGCCATCTCGCGCGGCTGCTACGACGACCCCAACGCCGTTGAGATCACAAGCCATATTTGGACCGAGTCCGCCCAGACTGGCGTCGTACTGCCCGCAGGCATTGAATGCTTTGCCAGAGCACGTGCCCAGCTCGGTGGGCAGGCTGAGCCGGCCACTAAACACGCCATACCAGTCTTGGCGCGGCCTGCGTAACGACCAACGCAGCACCTGAACGATCCATTTTTTGCCCAACGCGAGTAGCTGTGCGGCCTTGTTGCCAAGCTCTGTGTGATCCGGCCTTGCGTGCAAGCATAATGACTGGCGGTCCTGAGTTGGACTGGCCTGGCAGCCCAGAGAAATGGCCGGCTTGCAGGCGACCGGGGGTCCCCACTTGTGGCGACAGCCGTCAGTTGTGCGAATTCGTCGATGTAAATTAGTAAGCGGCGTTAGACACCTTAATAGGATACAGAAATGTTCGACTTCGAAGAAAAAGTGCTGCTCGTCACGGGCGCCGCAAGTGGGATCGGAAGAGCGACAGCAGAGTATTTTTTCAATTGCGGGGCATCGGTGTTTTTGGCCGATCTGAACGCGAATTTGGTTGCGGAGCTTGCGGCAAAGATGGATCCATCGGGTGCGCGCGTTGCCAGCATGAAATACGAGGCGGGTCAGTCGGCTGATGCGAAAGCTGTGGTCGACTCATGTATGTCGCGGTTCGGGAAAATTGACTTTTTGGTTCCCTGCGCGGGGATCTACGATGAAAATCTCATTGAGGACATGGCTGACGAGCAATGGCTGCGCACCATCAACGTCAACCTGAATGGCGTCTTCTACATTGTCCGGCAGGCCATTGCCGTGATGAGCGATGGAGGTTCCATCGTCAATATGGCGTCTCAGGCAGCTCACCTTGGCGGCAGCATTACGCATGGGCACTACGGCGCGACCAAAGGCGCGATTCTGGCATTCACTAGGACACTGGCCAAGGAACTTGGTCCAAGGATCAGAGCGAATGCGGTTTCGCCAGGTTCAATTGAAACGCCGATGATTGCCAGAAACATCGCAACACAAGGCGAAGAGATCGTCAGTCGCACACCTTTAAAGCGGCTGGGCAAGCCTGAAGAAATTGCAAGCGTTGTCGCATTCCTGTGCAGCGACGCGGCAAGTTTTGTTACCGGTGAAACCATATTGGTCACTGGCGGTTGGTACATGGGTTAAGCGCGAGGGCGGCCAAGCGTACATGGCGCGCGACGCTTGACGCCCCGCACCGCTCAAGTCGCGCTGGGTGCTGCATTGCCCCAGCACAAACCTAGGCGGACCGTCCAAACCAGAATCTGTGGCCGCGTGGCTAACCAGTCAGGCATCCTCTTCACGGCACCAAATTTTGGTCAAAAAATAGATGCAGCCATCTGTTGGGCGTTACTCAAACGTCATTGGACCGACGTAGCCCAACGGTGAATCAAATCTCTTTAAATTGTAAAAGTTGAACTAGTCTATGACCTCGTCCATGGCAGTTGTTCTAATATCTTGGGTTGAAGTAAAAAGCTGAACCCGGGGCAAATACCTGCGATACAAACGGCCTCGAACGGAGATGCTATGGATGCCTCCCTGCCTACGGGCAAGGAATTGAGACTGTTGAGCGCCAAGAGCATGAACAGCCGTCTATCAGGAAGTGAGCCCTCGAGCAATCGAGGTGGATCCTCTGATGGATACGGCATCAAAGTGCCC
>CALPLW020000204.1 GCA_943324505.2 Comamonas sp. lk | reverse complement strand
TCCAAGGCTTGCTGCCCGATCTTGGCGTGCAGTGGCATCAGATCGACGCTCTCGGCCTGTCCGGCGGACCGCCGAAGAGTTTGGCGGCATTCTCAAGAAGCTGCTTCTTCCACTCGCTGATCTGATTGGGATGCAGCTCAAACTGCTTGTACAGTTCGGCCATCGTCTTGTCCTCACGCAAAGCGGCAAGGGCCACCCGCGCCTTGAACGCGGGCGTGTGTGTGCGCCGGGTGCGGCGCGCTGACTTCTTCACCATCACTGACTTGGGGTTTTGCCACTGACTTGGGGTTTTGCCACTGACTTGGGGTTTTGCCAAAACTCCTGTCTGGTCAGCCGTCCACGGCCAAACTTTATGCCCAGAGTTTCCACTTAACAAATTGTTCAAATTTGCGCGCCGACCACTTCTGTCAGCTAACGTAGTACATTCTTGGGGCATGCACTCACCAATTCTGGCTACTCTACCCGTCTGACCCCGTCGACTCCACCCGCCCATGGCCACCGACAAGAGCAAAGACGCGAAGGAAGCCATGTTCGAATGGGAAGGCAAGGACCGTAACGGCAAGCAGGTGCGCGGCGAAACCCGAGCGGTCGGCGAGATCCAGGTCCGCGCCGCGCTACGGCGGCAAGGGGTTACAGCGACGCGGATCAAGAAGCGAAGGATGAGCTCGGGCAAGGCTGTCAGGCCCAAGGACTTGGCCATTTTTACCCGGCAACTGGCGACCATGATGAAAGCGGGCGTACCCCTGCTGCAGGCCTTTGACATTGTGGGGCGCGGCAACCCTAACCCCAGCGTGACACGCCTGCTCTATGACATTCGTACTGACGTGGAAACTGGCACCTCCCTGAACGTGGCGTTCCGCAAGTACCCGCGGTATTTCGACGATCTGTATTGCAACCTGGTGGAAGCGGGCGAGGCAGCTGGTATTCTGGACCAGTTGCTGGATCGGCTGGCGGTTTACATGGAGAAGACCGAAGCCATGAAGTCCAAGATCAAATCGGCGCTGATGTACCCGATTTCGGTTCTGATCGTGGCCTTCGTGGTCACTGCGGTGATCATGATTTTCGTGGTACCCGCTTTCAAGGAAGTATTCGCCAACTTCGGTGCTGATTTGCCTGGACCCACCCTGTTTGTGATCGCGTTGAGCGAGATCTTCGTTCAGTACTGGTGGCTGATTTTTGGCGGTCTGTTCGGCGGCTTCTATTTTTTCATGCAGGCTTGGCGCCGGAGCAAGGCCCTGCAAATGGTCATGGACCGGGTGTTGCTGCGCATGCCCATTTTTGGCACCTTGGTCGAGAAATCCTGTGTTGCCCGCTGGACCCGCACACTCGCCACCATGTTTGCTGCCGGCGTGCCGCTGGTCGAAGCGCTCAATTCGGTGGGGGGTGCTGCGGGAAACTCGGTCTACAGGGCAGCTACCGTCAAAATACAACAGGAAGTGTCGACGGGCACTGCCCTGACGGAGGCCATGACGAACGTGAAGCTTTTCCCCTCCATGGTGCTACAAATGTGCGCCATTGGGGAGGAGTCAGGCTCAGTCGACCACATGCTCGGCAAGGCGGCAGACTTCTTTGAGGCCGAGGTTGACGACATGATCGCCGGCATTTCCAGCCTGATGGAGCCCATCATTATTGTCGTTTTGGGCACTGTCATTGGCGGCATTGTGGTCGCCATGTATTTGCCGATTTTCAAACTGGGGCAGGTGGTCTGATGCTGGTTTCACCTTGGATTGACGTAGGGATTCTGGCGGTACTGGGCCTGGCAGTCGGCAGTTTTCTGAATGTCGTCGTACACCGGCTGCCGCGCATGCTGGACGCCCAGTGGAAAAGCGAGTGCGCCGAACTGTCGGGGCAAGCAGCAAAGACCACCGAGATCTTCAACCTGAGCGTGCCACGCTCGCGCTGTCCCAACTGTGGCCACCAAATCGGCTGGCATGAAAACATCCCGGTGTTGAGCTACGTTTTTTTGCGTGGCAAGTGCTCGTCCTGCGCCAACCGGATCGCGCTGCGTTACCCGGTCGTGGAATTGTTCACTGGCCTGCTGTTTGCATACTGCGGCATGAAATGGGGTGCCACAGCCACCGCGTTGGCGTGGAGCGGCTTTTGCGCCAGCCTGCTGGCATTGGCACTGATTGACTGGGACACCACGCTGTTGCCCGACGACATCACCTTGCCTCTGCTGTGGGCCGGTCTGATGGCAGCCCTGATGCAGTGGACACCCGTGGCGCTGTCAGCCGCAGTCTGGGGCGCGATGGCCGGCTACGTCTCACTCTGGCTGGTGTACTGGGCGTTCAAGCTGGTCACCGGCAAGGATGGCATGGGGTATGGCGACTTCAAGCTGTTTGCGGCGCTGGGGGCCTGGTTTGGCTGGCAAGGCCTGGTGCCCATCATTCTGATGGCGTCGGTCCTGGGTGCGATCGTCGGCATTGCCATGAAGTTCTCCAGTGGCCTGCGAGAGGGTGGCTACGTGCCGTTCGGGCCCTTTCTGGCGGGCGCCGGCCTGACGGCAATGGTATTCAGCCCAGCCGCCATGCTTCGCGCTGTCGGGCTCTGAGGGGTGACGGCCATGATACGGCTGGGCCTGACCGGGGGGATTGGCAGTGGCAAGTCCACTGTTGCGACTCTGCTGGCCGAATGTGGCGCGGCCGTGATCGATGCCGATGCCATCTCCAGGCAACTGACGGCGCCGGGCGGACTGGCCATCGCCGCGATCACCCAGCAGTTTGGGCCAATATTCATCACGCCGGACGGCGCGCTGGACAGGGACCGCATGCGGGCGCTGGCTTATGCCGACCCAGGCGCACGCAAGCAACTGGAATCTATCATTCACCCCCTGGTCGGCCTGCAGGTGCAGACCCAGGCTGCTGAAGCGCAAAACAGTGGGCGGCGCTGTGCCGTGTTTGATATCCCGCTGCTGGTTGAATCGGCGCATTGGCGGCAAAAAGTCGACCGGGTGCTGGTGGTCGACTGCAGCGCGGAAGTGCAGTGCCAGCGTGTCATGGCCCGCAGCCAGCTCACACGGGCGGAGGTTGAGGCCATCGTGGCATCCCAAGCCACGCGGCAACGACGCTTGGCCGCGGCCGATGTTGTAATTTTCAATGAGCAGCTCAGCTTGACGCAATTGGCGCTTGAGGTGAAGCGATTGGCCCCTGTCTTCGGGCTATCATCCGGGTAGCTTTAGCCCTATTGACTGTTCGCGTGATCCTCTACGAATACCCCTTTAACGAGCGCATTCGCACCTATTTGCGACTGGAACACCTGTTCGTACGACTCAGCCAATTACTGGCTCGAGAGTCGGCAATGGACCACCACTTTGCGCTTGCCACCATCTTCGAGATCATGGATGTGGGCGCACGGGCCGATCTCAAATCCGATGTCCTCAAAGATCTGGACAAGCAAAAAGCCCATCTGGATGCTTACCGCGGCAACCCGGCCATTGCCGAGGGTGTGCTTGACGCGGTGATCGGACAGCTTGACATCTGTTTTCAGGCGCTGAACGGCCTGCCGGGCAAAGCCGGGCAGGCGCTGACAGAAAACGACTGGCTGATGAGCATACGCAGCCGTATCGGCATCCCGGGTGGGACCTGTGAATTTGACCTGCCTGCCTACTATGCCTGGCAATTCAAACCGGCAGCTCAGCGGCAACAAGACCTGTCGACTTGGGTTGCCAGCCTGATGCCCCTGGCGGATTCGATCGAACTGCTGCTCAAACTGCTGCGTGATTCAGGCGCACCGCAAAAGGTGATGGCCAATGGCGGCCAGTTCCAGCAAAACCTGCCACAAGGCCGCACCTTCCAGCTGGTACGGCTGGCTATAGACCCAGCGCTGGGGCTGATCCCCGAAATCAGCGGCAATCGCCTGCTGGTATCGATTCGGCTGATGCAACAGGGCGACGACGACCGGCTGCAGCTGAGTGGCGGAGACACTGGTTTTGAGCTCGCCTTGTGCGCATGAACGGGGATATTGACCCAGCGCCCATCAGGCCAACCCTGGTGACCTGTCCTGGTTGCGGCGGCGAAAGCCTGTACGCCAGCAGCAACCCGTCCCGGCCGTTTTGCAGCGAGCGCTGCAAAAACATGGATTTCGGGGCCTGGGCCAGTGAAAGCTTTCGCATGCCGGCCAAGGACACTGGCGACGAGCTCACAGAGGGTCTGGCTGAGCCCAATTAATCCAAGAGAAAAAGGGCTCTAGCCCTTGTCCTGCTTAGGTTTTATGCTACTGAATGTGTAGCATCCGTGAATCCTCGTTCCAGCGCCAGCCAAGTCAGCACGGGCACCGTCCCAGGCAACACTGGCACGCACTGCACTGGCAGACGTTGCCAGGCAAATTGCTGAGCCTCACGCATCTGCAGTTCGCCGCGCCACTTTGACACTTTGCAGAAATTAAGCCGCACCAGCGCATGCGGGTAGTCCACCAGTTCGGTACGCCAGAGCGCCGCTTTCAGGGTGGTAATACCAAGCTCTTCCTGCAACTCGCGTTGCAGGGCCTGCAGCACCGTTTCACCGGGCTCCAGCTTGCCGCCGGGGAACTCCCAGTAGCCGGCGTAAACCTTGCCCTGCGGGCGTGATGTCAGCAAAAAATCACCGTCCGGGCGGATCAGCACACCCACCGCCACATCCACCACGGCCCTGTTCAGCCCGCCCTCACGGGCCTGGTCGGCGTCGGCCACCAATGGCGCTGTGGTCATGCTGTGCCAGCGTGCGTACCCGCGTAGTCGCGCGCAAACTGGTAGGCGACCCGGCCGCTGCGACTGGCCCGCTCCAGCGCCCACACCAGGGCCTCGGGCCGGGCTGCCGCAATCGCCTCGGGCGCCACACCAAACCAGCTGAGCCACTGCGCCACGATGGTCAGGTACTCGGCCTGGGTAAATGGGTAAAAGCTGACCCACATGCCAAAGCGTTCAGACAGCGATATTTTTTCTTCCACGCCCTCGCCCGGGTGCACCTCACCGTCCTCGGTATGGGTGTAGGTGAGGTTCTCCTTCATGTACTCGGGCAGCAGATGGCGCCGGTTGCTGGTGGCGTAGATGAGCACATGGGGCGAGGTGGCAGACACCGAGCCATCCAAAATCGACTTGAGCGCCTTGTAGCCGGGCTCACCATCCTCGAAGCTCAGGTCATCGCAAAACACAATGAATTTCTCTGGGCAATCGGACACCACATCCACGATGTCAGGCAGATCGACCAAGTCGGCCTTGTCGACCTCGATCAGGCGCAGGCCCTGTCTGGCGTATTCATTCAGGCAGGCCCTGATCAGCGAGGACTTGCCGGTGCCGCGCGCACCGGTCAGCAGCACGTTGTTGGCCGGCCGGCCCTCCACAAACTGCCGGGTGTTGCGCTCGATTTTTTCCTTTTGCGGGTCGATCTCTTTAAGATCAGCGAGCCGCATGGGCCCAAGGTGGCGCACAGGCTCCAACACACCGTGGCCGCTGCTGCGTTTGCGGTAACGCCAGGCTACGGCGGCCGTCCAGTCGGGGGCACTGAGAGCCCTTGGCAACACCGCTTCGAGGCGGTCGATCAGCTGCTCGGCACGCAGAATGAGTTGTTCAAAGGGTAGGTTCATGATCGGTAATCGGCGTTAATGGTGACGTAGTCATGGCTCAGGTCACAGGTCCAGACCCGGTCGGCGGCATCACCACGGCCCAGCAACACACGGACGGTGATCTCGGCCTGCTTCATGACCCGCTGGCCATCTTCTTCGCGGTAGGCGGGGTGACGCCCACCCTGGACCGCCACATGGACATCGTCCAGGTACAGGTCAATGCAGGACTGGTCCAGATCGGCAATGCCGGCGTAGCCCACGGCGGCCAGTATGCGGCCGAGGTTAGGGTCACTGGCAAAAAAAGCGGTCTTGACCAGCGGCGAATGCGCAATCGCATAAGCCACCAGCTGGCACTCGGCCATGGTTTTGCCGCCCTCGACCGCAACGGTGATGAACTTGGTAGCACCCTCACCATCACGCACAATGGCCTTGGCCAATTGCTGCGCAACGCCCAGCATGGCGGTCTTGAGGGCCTGCCCCTCGGCGCTGGCCAGCGAATCGATGGGGGCGTGTGAGGCGCGGTTGCTGGCAATGACCACCAGCGAATCATTGGTGGAGGTATCGCCATCCACCGTCACGCGGTTGAAAGACGCTTCGGCCAGTTCCAGCGCCAGTTGTTGCATGAGGGCCGGGCTGACGCAGGCGTCGGTGGCGATGAAGCCCAGCATGGTGGCCATGTTGGGCCGGATCATGCCGGCGCCCTTGCTGACCCCTGTGATGCTGACCCGGCTGCCGCCGATGTCGAGCTGCGCACCGAAGGCCTTGGGCAAGGTGTCGGTGGTCATGATGGCTTCGCTCACGCGCAACCAGTTGTCTTCCCGCGCGTCGGCCAGTGCTGCGTCCAGCCCGGCCTCGATCCGCTCGTTGGGCAAGGGCTCCATGATGACGCCGGTAGAAAAAGGCAGGATCTGCTGTGGCCTCAGGCCCAGTTTGCCGGCCAGAGCGGCACAGGTGCTCAGGGCACGGGCCCGGCCATCGGCGCCGGTGCCGGCATTGGCATTGCCCGTGTTGATCAACAGCGCCCGGATGCCAGCGCCGGCGCTGGCCAGGTGCTCACGGCAGATTTGCACGGGTGCCGCACAGAAGCGGTTCTGCGTGAAGACGCCGGCTACCGAGGCACCCGACTCCAGCAAGACCACGGTCAGGTCTTTGCGCTTCGCTTTGCGGATGCCGGCTTCGGCAACACCCAGACGCACACCGGCAATCGGGTACAACTGGGCGGGGTTGGGGGGGCTCAGATTAACGGGCATGGGGATTCCTCGGGTAAGTGCTGGATTATCTGAAATTTATCTGGCCCCTACGCCGGCAGAGTGACTTCCGACAGG
>CALPLW020000203.1 GCA_943324505.2 Comamonas sp. lk | reverse complement strand
CTGGCCCAGGCACCGCGCCATCTTGCTGTGCTGAAAATGGCTGCCGACAAAGCGCAGTGGGGCAGCGCATTACCGGCAGGCCATGCCAGAGGGATCGCCTTGCACGAGTCCTTTGGCTCTATCGTGGCGCAGGTGGTCGAGGTGTCTTTGCACAATGGGGCACCGCGTGTGCACAGGGTGGTGTGCGCCATTGACTGTGGCACGGTGATCAATCCCAACACAGTGGCCCAGCAGATGGAGAGTTCAGTGGTATTTGGCTTAAGTGCGGCGCTCTATGGCCGAATTGACATCAAGGCCGGCGAAGTGCAACAAAACAACTTTCCAAGCTACCCAATGGTCCAACTGGCGCAGGCGCCGTTCGTGCAAACCTGGATGGTCTCCAGCACCCGGGCGCCCTCAGGCGTTGGCGAGCCGGGCTTGCCGCCTTTGGCGCCGGCCTTGGGCAACGCCTTGTTTGCACTGACCGGCAAGCGCCAGCGCTCACTGCCGCTACAGGCTTGAACTTGCCATTGGCCAAAGGCGCGGAGCTCAGCGGTCAGGTCGAGGTGTCCCTTTGAGAGCCTCGGCCTCCGGGGATTTACTCTTGACTGCGGTCAAGAAATCGCTGATCATTTTTCCTAAGTGTATTTGGTCTATGTCTATGTCATTTAATTGAGGAAAGTTGCGCATGCTGTCTTTAAACGTCAATGGTCGGGACCATCAGGTCGATGTCGAGCCCGAGATGCCACTGTTGTGGGTTTTACGCGAGCAGTTGGGGCTGACTGGCACCAAGTTTGGCTGCGGTATCGCCCAGTGCGGGGCCTGCACGGTCCACCTGGACGGGCAGCCGGTGCGCTCGTGCTCTTACCCGGCATCGGTCGCCGAGGGTCGCAAGGTGGTCACTATCGAGGGCTTATCCGCAACGTCCTCGCACCCGGTGCAGATGGCCTGGAAGGCGCTGGACGTGCCGCAGTGCGGATATTGCCAGTCAGGCCAGATTTTGGCGGCTGCTGCCCTCCTGGAAGCCAAACCCAAACCAACTGATGCCGACATTGATGAGGCCATGACCAATATCTGCAGGTGCGGCACCTATCAAAGGGTGCGGGCCGCCATTCATCTGGCAGCGGGCACGGGCAAGGGTGTGGGCTCGATCATCCACATGGCTGGCCTGAGCCCGGACCGGGCTTGTGGCGCCGGTTGCAGCAACTTGGAAGGCGCAAAAGCATGAGCGCCCGTACCGTAACCAAAGGTCTGACACGGCGCCATTTTGTGGTGGGTGCCGGCGCTGCTGCTGGTGGACTGGCGCTTGGCTTTCACATGCCGACTGTGGCCCAAAACGCCGCCGTGCCCAACGCATCGGGCCAGGAGGTGAATGCCTGGGTCGTGGTGCAACCCGACGACACCTGCGTGGTGCGGGTGGCGCGGGCCGAGATGGGGCAGGGCACCCACACCGGTCTGGCGCAATTGGTGGCCGAAGAGCTTGAGTGTGATTGGGCCAAGGTAGTCACCCAAACCGTCACGCCAGCGCAAAATCTGGCTCGTAAACGGGTCTGGCGGGATATGTCCACCGGCGGCAGCCGGGGCATCCGGGGTTCTCAGGACTACGTGCGCCAGGGTGGTGCTGCGGCCCGCATGATGCTGCTGCAAGCGGCTGCGGCCGAATGGGGTGTTTCCGCGGCGGAGCTGCGGGTTGACAAAGGCGTGATTGAGCACACTGCCAGCGGGCGCAAGCTGCGCTACGGGCAGGTCGCAGCCGCTGCAGCCAAGCTGACGCCGCCAGATGTCAAAACCATTGTGCTCAAGCAGCCCAAAGATTGGAAGATCGCGGGCAAGCCCATAAAGCGGGTTGATACGGCGGCTAAGGTCAATGGCCAGGTCAATTACGGCATTGACACTCAGTTGCCGGGCATGCAGTACGCGGCCATCATGGATTGCCCGGTCTTTGGCGGCAAGTTGGTGAGCTTTGACGCTGCGGCCATCAGCGCTCGGCGCGGCATCAAGGCTGTGGTCCGGGTCGATGGCAGTACGGTGGCGGTGGTCGCCGACAGCTGGTGGCGTGCCAAGATGGCATTGCAAGATCTGCCCATCGTGTGGGACGAAGGTGCCCATGCCCAGGAGTCCAGCGCGAACATTGCCAGCAGGTTGCAGGCCGGCTTGACCGCCAGTGACAATGTGTTTGCTGACACTGCGATCGGCGATGCACCCAAGGCCATCGCCGCCGCCAGCCGCCGCGTCGAGGCGGTCTACGGCACGCCTTTTGTGTCACATGCCTGCATGGAGCCCATGAACTGCACGGCCCGTATCACCGCCGAGCGTGCTGAGGTCTGGGTGTCTAGCCAGAACGCTGAGGCGGCCCTGGCGGTGGTGTCCAGCGTGTCGGGCCTGCCGCTGGAAAAATGTGAGGCGTACAACCCACCCTTGGGTGGCGGCTTTGGCCGTCGTGGTGGCGCGCAAGATTACGTGCGCCAGGCGGCTGCGATTGCCAAGCAGTTTCCGGGCGTGCCGATCAAGCTGATCTGGAGCCGCGAGGAAGACATGGCGCACGACTTTTTCCGGCCCATTGGCTGGTGCAAGTTGGAAGCTGGTCTGAGCGACAAAGGTGAGTTGGAGGCGCTTCGCCTGCGGGTGAGTGGCCAGTCCATCAACGCGTTCTCTGCGCCCCACAACATCAGCAATGGCCGTGACCGCCGACAGTTGCAGGGCTACTACGCGGAAGCGGGTGATGCCCAGCTGGGGTATACCGTGCCCAACCTGATGATCGAGTACGCCATGCGCAACACGCATGTTCCAGTGGGTGCCTGGCGTGGCGTCAACACCAACCAAAACGGCATTTACCTTGAGTGCTTCATGGACGAGGTGGCACGCGCGGCAGGGCGTGATCCGCTGGAGTTTCGCCGTGCATTGATGGCCAAACACCCCAAGCACTTGGCGGTGCTTAACGCTGCGGCCGACAAGGCCGGCTGGGGCAAGCCACTGCCGGCGGGGGTGTTTCGCGGCATTGCCCAGTTCATGGGCTACGGCAGTTACACCGCCGGCGTGGCCGAGGTGTCGGTGCAGGGCAATGATGTCAAGGTGCACCGGTTGGTGCTGGCCACCAATTGCGGCCACCCGCTCAACCCAGACCAGATCGCGGCGCAGGTAGAAGGCTCGGTGGCCTATGGCATGGACTCCCTGCAAAGTGAGTCCACCGTGCTCAACGGCCGCATCACTGAAAAGAACTTTGACACCTACCCGATTGCCCGCATGTACCAGATGCCACAGGTGGAAACCGTGATCGCCCCGACCTATGATTTCTGGGGCGGCGTGGGGGAGCCGACCATTTGTGTGGTGGCACCTTGCATCATGAACGCCATCTCAGCGGCGCGCGGCAAGCCGGTTCGGCAATTGCCCCTGCAGCGCGAAGGCCTGCGCATCGTTTGACGCGCTGCATGTCTGCTGATTGGGCACCCAAGGCGCTGCTGGCAGCTCTGGTCATCTTTTTTGGCCTGCCGCAGGGCGCGGCTCTTGGGCAAACGATTGACTTGTCCGATGCCGCGCAACGGGGTCAGCAGTTGCTGCGGCAGCGCCAGGAGTCTGGCTGCGTGTTGTGTCACCGTATTCCGGGCCTTCCCGTGGGGGGCGACATCGGCCCCTCTTTGCATGGGCTGGCCGAGCGAGCCAATGTACAAGCGGTGCGCGAGCGCGTGGTGGACCCCCGGCGGTTCAATCCAATGACCATCATGCCCCCCTATTTCAGCCTGACTGGCCTCCACAACGTGGCGCGGGCCTACCAAGACAAAACCATCCTGAGCGAGCGAGGGCTGGACGACATCCTGGCCTACCTGATGCAGCCGGAAGGGGCACGACGATGATCACTCGGCCGCCCGTCAAACAGCGTATGGGGCGACGAGACTGGCTACGGCTGGCCTATGCCGCCGGGGCCGGATTGACCGCACTTGCCCCCGACCACGTGCGAGCGCAGCAAATCGGCTTCGACCAGCAGCGCACGGTGGCCGAGATGCTGCAGGTGCTGGTGGGTGGCAATTCGGTGCGCGAACTCGGCGTCAGCCTGACCGTGACGGCGTTGGCCGACAACGGCACCTTGGTACCGGTCTCAGTGCAGGCGGTCAGTCCGATGTCTGAACAAGACCATGTGACCCATATTTACCTGCTGTCATCGCGCAACCCGGTGATGCAGGTGGCGGCGTTTGTGCTGGGGCCCTGGTCCGGCCGTGCCGAGATCAGCACCCGGGTCAGGCTGGCGGGCAGCCAGCAATTGCTGGCGCTCGCACGCCTGTCCAGCGGCGAATGTCGCTACGCGGTGGCGGAGGTGATCGTCACCGAGTCAGCTTGCATGGACGCCTCATGACCCAGGGCCTGGCGCGACTGCAATGGCCGCAGAACATCGTGGCCGGTGATGTCGTCAAGGTCCGATTGCTGGTCCAGCACCCCATGCACACCGGCTACCAGCAAGACATGCAAGGCAGCGTCATCCCGCGCAATGTGCTGCTGTGGCTGACCTGCACGCTGGGTGAGCAGCAGGTGTTTCGGGTGGAGCCCTCGTCCGGCATCGCCGCCAACCCCTACTTTGAGTTTTTTGTGAGGGCTCTTGCCAGTGCCGACATGGTCGTGCGCTGGCAGGATGACCTGGGCGTGGCCGGCGAATGGCAGCAACGCATGGTGGTGGTGGAGCGCAAGACGCCGGGGCCATGAGCAGGGCCCTACAACTGCTGGTCATGGCGGGTTGGCTGCTGTTTGGCGCGGGTGCGCTGTCACAGCAGCCGCTATTGCCCCGGACCCTGGCGCCGGACCAACTTCGCTCAGGGCTGACATTCTCCGGCCCTGACGTACAAAGCCTGCAGGCTGATGCGTTTGCCAACCCTGGCCTGCTCTGGCTGGCCCGGGGCGAGTCGCTTTGGGGCCAGCGCGTCGGGCCCCAAAACCTGTCTTGCCAGGATTGCCATGGCCTTAAGGCTGGCTCTATGCAGGGCGTGGCCGTGCAATACCCGAAGCTCCCCACCGGATCGGGCTCGCTGATCAACCTTGAAGACCAGATCAGAGACTGTCGTACCCAGCGCCAGGGTGTGAGTGACTGGGGGTTTGAATCGGACGGGCTGCTGGCCATGACGCTGTACGTGACCGAGGCGTCCAAGGGCCTGCCGCTGCGCCTATCGCCGGACCCTCGACTGGCGGTGCACCTGCAAGCTGGCGCCAGCCTGTTCCAGCGCCAGCAGGGTCAGCTTAACTTGTCCTGTGCACAGTGTCATGACCAGCAGCAAGGCCGCCGGCTGTACTCGGACCGCTTGAGCCAAGGCCAGCCAAATGGTTATCCGGTTTATAGGCTGGAATGGCAGACCCTGGGCTCATTAGAGCGACGCCTGCGCAGCTGTTACGCCGGTATCCGAGCCGAAACACCCCCTTGGGGAGACCCCCAAATGCGACAACTGGCGCTTTACTTGACCTGGCGGGGCGAGGGCCTGCCGCTGGAGGTGCCAGCGGTTCGCAAATGAGCCCGGCCCCGAGCCCGGCGTCCATCGGTTCAGCCAGCGCCCACCACCGCGTGCACCGACTCGGTGATGATCTCCACCACGCGTTTGATCATGGGGGGCTGCATCACCAGCGCTGGGCCGAGGTAGACGGTGTCGCCGCGGCCACGGGTGATCAGGCCGCGGCGGCGGGCCTCTGCAATCACGGTGGGCCCGATCTTGCGGCTGGCGCTAAAGCTCGCTTTGCTGCCCCGGTCTTCGACCAGCTCAACGGCGGCCATCAGGCCCAGGCCGCGCACGTCGCCCACATGCACATGGTTGCCCAGTGCAGCGCGCAGGTCGGCCAAAAACTTGGCGCCATTCTGGGCGGCGGCCTGCACCAGGTGTTGCTGCTCAATGACATCGATCGCCGCCAACGCCACGGCGCAGGTGACCGGGTGCCCACTGTAGGTGTAGCAGTGCATCCAGGGGTCGGAGCCAGCCCGGTCAAATACATCGGCAATGTGGTCTGACAGACCGACGCCGCCCAGAGGCACGTAGCCACTGGTAATGCCTTTGGCGAATTGCATCAGGTCGGGCTGCACACCCCAATGGTCTAGCGCAAACATGTGACCAGTGCGGCCAAAGCCAGTGATGACCTCGTCGGCCGCCAGCAGCACGTCGTACTTGTCGCAAATCTCGCGAATGCGTTTGAAGTAGCCTGACGGCGGCACATAGGCCCCTCCACCGCATACCGGCTCAACCAAGAACAAGGCCACGGTATCAGCGCCTTCAGCCAGAATGGCGCGCTCGAGCTCGTCGGCGGCGGCTGTGGCTGGGTCTTGCCCTGGCGCGACCGGGTAGCGGTAGGGATCGTAGTTGGGGATGTGCACGAAGCCGGGCATGCGCGGCTCGAACGCTGGCCAGTAGGCGGGGAGCCCTGTGGCGCACATGGCGGCCAGTGTGGTGCCGTGGTAACCGCCCATCTGGCTGATGGTTTTCACCTTTCCTGGCTTGCCCATGGCTTTCCAGTAGTAGCGCGCGGTCTTGATGGTGCTGTCAGTGGATTCACCGCCGCCCGAGGTGAAGAAAAACCGGTTGATATTGGGGTAGGTCAGCCCTGCCAGCCTTTCCCCCAGCGCCATGGCCTGCAGGTTGCTGCTCCCCGAGTAGCCCGAGGCATAGGCCAGTGTTCCCATTTGAGCAGCCGCAGCCGCCACCAGCGTGGGCTGGCTGTAGCCCAGGGTGACGTTCCAAAGGCCGGACATGGCATCAATAAAGCGGTGACCGTCAGCGTCAATCAGCTCGCAACCTTCACCCTTGACCCAGACTTTGCCGTCCAGATGGGTTTTTTCACTGTGCAATGAATGCACCAGGTGGCGGTGGTCGCGCGCCAGCAGCTTGTCATTGAGAATATTGCCCATGTAGATGCTCCGTCAGGTAGGAAGGTTGGGATTCAGTGGTGCGGCACGAGCACGT
>CALPLW020000202.1 GCA_943324505.2 Comamonas sp. lk | reverse complement strand
AGGATCGTGTCACCACCACGCGACTAAAGCACGCTGACACCAAGGACGGCGACGCTCCCTTCTGAAATCGTTAATTGACGGCCGTGTCGCCCATCGGCCATGGCGTGGTCTCAAGCCCATATTTGTGCGGATGCTAAAGCCCGCTAACAATCCTCAAACTTGGCGACATAGATCACCCGAAACGTACCCGATTCGTCCCAAATCCGAATCTCAGCAACGGCACTCCCCACGCTGGGCATAGGCTTGAAATCATCAGGCGCAAAGCCATGCTGAATCCGGTCGATCTGAAAGCCCGCCTCGCGCATGGCAGTGGCCGGAAACGATCTCAAGTCATCTAGGGATTTTCCACAGAACTGGACTGATTTCATCACTCAATTATACAAATTTATGTATGTTGACCACTCAGTAATGGATACGTTTTTCGCGGGCAAGGTCAGTGCCCAAATCGTATGGCGATGCCTTGAAGTACTTCAAGCCACCAGAGCAGGCCAAGATGGATGCGTTTGTAAAACGGGTGCTGCCGTTTGTGCAGTTAGCGCCGGCACATGGTCAAGGTCATTTCGATTGCGACACGGACTGAACCAGCAGGTTTTGGCTGGGAAAATCAGCCAATCCATACTGCGTTGAGGTCGGTGTGCTAGACATCGCATCAAGCACCTCTGTGCCCGAGACCACTTTGCCAAAGACCGCGTAGCCGCCGCTTGCAGTGTCCAAGGCAGTGTTGTCTGACAGGTTAAAAAAGAACTGCGACGTGGCTGAGTTCAGGTCAGCAGTGCGGGCCATTGCAACCGTGCCCTTGACGTTGCTCAGGCCCTTGCCCACTTCCAGGGCAATGGCTGCCCTTTGGCCCGCTTGAATGGCTGGGGTAGGCGTGAGCCAGCCGCCCTGGGCTACGAAAATACCGCTTTTCACGATACGGTGGATGAGGGTGTTGTCGTAGAACTTGTCGTTCACGTATTGCAGAAAATTATCTGTGCTGAGGGGCGCAGCCGTTGGGTTGAGCTCCAGGGCCAGTGTGCCCAAACTGGTCACCATGGTCACTTGCGGGTTGGGGACATCAAACGAGCGCACCATGAGAGGGGTGCCATCGGCTAGTTTGGCTTCAAATTTGATAGCACCCACACCTGCAGCAGCCACCTTACAGGTGACAGATTTGGACGTGGATGAGCCCCCACTGACCAAGGCCAAACCTTTGCAGTATTGGACGGACACATTAAATTCTTTTTCAAGCGAGTAGCCCGTCATGGTCAACTGCGTGGTCTTGGAGTACATCAAGTTGTCTGCCTTGATGCTCAAAACGACTGGCGCAGCGGGCGGCGCTGTGTCAAATGCCTTGGCAAGCAAGACGGTCCCTGTGTCGGTGGTGACTTTTACACTCACAGCGCCTGAACCAACGGCGTCGGCGGTGCAGCGCCAAGTGGCGGCTGTTCCGGAAATTACGCCAACAGATACCAAGCCTGTGCACCCTGAGGCTTCTACGCCTAAACCACCGTCAAGGAAAGAGCCAGAAATACTGAACTGAACTGGCTGACCATAGGTGAGCAAGGCGCCTGGTGTGCCTGAGTTGGCCGCCTGAATGTCAGACACGATGGGTATAGGGCCGCTACCACCACAGCCGGACAGCAAAGCAAGACACGACAAAGAAAGCAAGGCAAAAAATGGATTGCGCATATGGAAAGCTGAGCTGTCTCTTACAGGGAGGGCCCTGATTATAAAAGCGCAGTTGTACGGTTTGCCGTGAGCTGGTGGCGCTGCTCGCAGGGCCTTGGCTAAGTCGTGAGACCAAGGTTAACATCGCGTGATGAAAATCCTTGTAACCCTCGCCACCTCAATTGGCCTTGCTACGGTCATTTCCTTCGCCGCTGCATCAGCTGCAGATAGAAACGGTGAGATCAAGCTGGTGACCACCCTTGATGAACCTCGTGGCTACTGCGTCGATATGTCCGGAAGCAAGCAAACCGCCCAGACGAACAGCCCTTTACAGACTCACACTTGCTACGGCTATCAAGGCAGTATCGCCGTCGACCAGGGTGTGTCATCAGCTGACGTCTCAAAAGGCGTTCTCCGCTTCCCCTACTTCAAAGTGTGCGTCATCGGCACTGGGGTTCAGGCCGGTAGCCCTGTCACCTTGGGCTCATGTCCCAATGGGAACACGAATGCGGTAGTTTGGAACGCAAACGGACAAATTCATCCTGTTGCCTTGAATTCCCTATGCCTGACCGCTGGAACGTCAACACAGAAAGGGGGCGGGGGCAGCCCTGTCCATCTCAAGAGATCACTCAGCTGGGAAAACTGCTCCTCCAATTCTGAGACACGGCAAGCCTGGAAACTGCAAACTCTGACCGAAAACTGAGCACCTGTTTGTGACATCGATCTTTCCGCCGAACGAAACAAGGCATTGATCAGAGCGAGGAACGCCAAATGACAGATCTGAAAATCACAAAAGGTAGCGCCAACGTTTTTGAAGACCTTGGCTTTGATGTTCAAGAATCCCAGAACCTGCTGCTGCGCTCTCAGACTATGGTCGCTCTGGTTCAATGGTTTAACGCCAGCGGCCTGACGCAGGTTGTGGCTGCGAAGACGCTAGGCGTCACACAGCCACGTCTGAACCAACTGCTCAAAGGCAAGATTGAAATCTTTAGCCTCGACGCTTTGGTGAACATGGCCACCAGTGCGGGTATGCGTGTGGGCCACTCGGTGAACACGACGCTGGCGAGGATGTTTGTGCCGATGGTGTCGGCTCAGTTGGCAGCTTAGACGCTCAAGCCGCCTTCAGGTACATGTCGATGTGCATAGAGGTGTAGGGGCATACCACGCCACCACTTCCGGTGCACTCCAGCAATCCTAGCTCAGAAAATGTGTATCATGATAAGATACACACATGATTAAGAGCTTTCGTCATAAGGGTATAGAAGCCTTCTTCAAGACCGGTAGCCGTGCTGGAATTAATCCGGCACATCCCAGCAAGCTGAGGCGACAACTCGGCCAACTCAATGAATCATCCGTCGCGGAGCATATGAAGGTGCATGGCTGGAACCTACACCCCTTGACGGGCGATCTTGCTGGGCACTACTCGGTCTGGGTCAATGGCAACTGGCGGATGACCTTTACCTTTGAAGGCGAGGACGCAGTCCTTGTCGATTATCAAGACTACCACTGAGAAGGTTGAACATGACTCAAATGCATAACCCACCACACCCCGGCGAAACGCTGCGGGAAGACGTCCTACCTGCGCTGGGCTTGACAGTTGCTGAGGCCGCTAGGCAACTGGGCGTTTCCCGCGTACAACTCTCGCGCGTTCTGCATGGCCATTCGCCGGTTTCCCCAAGTTTGGCGCTTCGCTTGGAGCAATGGCTGTCGGGTGCCACTGCGGACGTCTGGCTGCGTATGCAAGTCGCGCATGACCTCTGGCAAGCACGCCATAGCCCTAACCTGCCCAAGGTGTCGCCTGCCGCTGCGCACGGGTAGTGCAAAGCCCTGCGGCTTTGCGGGCTTAATGGGCGGCTAAGCTTTCGTCTTGCAGGCTTGGGAGCCATTGGCCGCGCGATTCTTTGACAACGATTTTTTGCTTGACCAATCTCTCGACTATTTTGATGCGCTCGACCGCGTTGGCAATGGGCTCGTTGCCCTCAGCTTGGGCCGTGTAGAGCAGTCGCACCAATTTATCTGCCCACCGCGGGACCTTGCTGGTCTTTTCCCAACGCGCGACGGACTGGCCGTCAATACCCATGAGTTTGCCCAAGGCCGGTTGCGACAGCAGCATGCCAGCACTGCGGATGTAGCGAAACTCAGCGCCCGTGAGCAGGGAAGCTTTGGTGCTTCATGTCCGGATCAGGCGTTGTAGCCAAGACACCTTGCCTCAGAACTTCCAAAACCATCGGATCGTTGAGATACCGCTGGCGCATCCTTTGTCTCGCATGGGTGGTAAAAACCACGTGTCCCGAATCTTGGGCGCTTTGCTTGATGTTCTTTTCAAGTTACCGATCAGATGGTTTAGCCACACCGAGAGCCTATTATTTTGATAGGTTGAATCGTGGCACCAAATGAGCAGATTTGAAACCCCGGCTGCCTAGGGCTAAGCCCTGACACCTTGCTGGACGCCACCAACTCGGTGAACACGACGCTGGCGGGGATGTTTGTGCCGATGGTGTCGGCAAGCCCTGCGGCTTTGCGGGCTTGGTGGGCGGCTACGCTTTCGTCTTGCAGGCCTGAGTGTCTTGAATCACGGTTGCGGTCATTTCTTTGCCCTTTGCTGCCATTCTTTCCATCGTTCAATCGCCCAGGCAATGTCTGTTGACTGGCTCCGCCCCAAAATTACCATCGTTCAGCCGGATCAGTCGAGCAGCAACACGGGCTTGTGCCTGCCGGTCCTTCAACCCCTCAAGCCAGCGGGCGAACAGGTCTTGCCCATCAAATGGATTAAAATTCTGTGAAAAAAATTGTCCAAGAATACCTCGACCCGGTAGAAAAATACGGGTCTTTTTATCTTTGAAAATGGTAGATTTTAATAATGAAATTTATTAAATTAATCCCAGGTCTTCGTACCGTTTGTTTGAGCTTAGTAGTATGTTTCGTCACCATAAAAGCTTGGGCTGCCGATACTTACGACGCAGCCACTAGCGTTTTAACAGTTTCGAGCGTAGCCGTTGGAGACATTCTTTATACAGATGTCAGAGTCATTGTTCGAAGTGTCGAATCCGTTGGAACTTCTTCAGTAACTGACTCCTATGATACGTACAGCTCGTCAAAGAATCAGCTGACCATACCAGTGGTAAGCGTAGGATCAAGTGTCTACTACAACGTTGTCATCACTCTGGGAAAGGTTCTGAGTGTAGGGGGATCATGTTTTGGTGTGTCCACTTGCTACGCTGCATTAAAAACAAGCTCAACAAATCTTCAATACTATCCAGCAGCCACATTCGCAACGGTACTCAACAGAAGTTATATCGCAAGTAGCCTTGTAAGGGCCAGTTCCCTCACAAACAGAAGCCGATACATGCTTTCTGATTCGTCAAGCTTTAGTTCATCATCAAAATTTCTTTCTATTGGATCGACCTTTGATGCAACCACAGGCTATACCGCCGAATCAGGTATTATCAACAACAGTTCAACTTACAACACATATTTAAGCAAGCTATTGCTGGCTGTTGCCGATACAAATGGGAATTTTCGCTTTGATTCCCACCTTCACCAGAATAATTCTCTGGACTGTGACACGAGCGATTCCAATAAGCTGAAGTTTCGAAATAACTTTGGCAAAGCTTCGGTCACTTATGGTTATGTTACTTTTTCCTACAATTCTATAAATAATTTATTGCAGGCCAAGAAGAGATACCTTTATACTTATGATAAAACTACTTATGCCGCCACATATACAGAGGAGACATCGTTTGGTGCCTCAGGTTACTATCTAAAAGAAGTTAACGGTTCATTTCAACTGGTCGCCGATGCAACCTCCGCGACAAAAATTTATTTGTACAACTCTCCAATTTCATTAGGGATACCATCCGATTTCAATCCCAGTAATATTGCTTACGCCACAAATCCTGCTGCTGCATTCGGGGTTAATTATTTGACCGCAAATTACGAAGGGCTAGACGGGATTATTTATCGAAAAATGGCTAGCAAAATGCAAGCGCAGGTTGCATCAGTTGGCACTAATGCAGAAACAAAGACCGCTGCAGATGCCATGTTGGCGAGCATTAAGTCAACCTTGGCATCCAAAGGTGAATCAATTCGTTACGATACAGCCGTCTATTCAGCTTTTAGAGATGGCTTGCTCGCGACTGTTCTTGCAAGTGATTCTGTTGCCGATTTGAATCCTGGTAAAAATCTAGTACCCTACGTCTGGTTTTCAAATGAACAGGATACCAGTGGAAATTACCATCCTTTCATGGTGATAGTTACTTATGCAAATCATCCATTTCCACACAGCCTTGTTGATACAGTATATCCGCCGTCTGTAGGTCTAAACAGGGAGACCGACCCCGTTGGCAGATTTCCAAGCATAGGTGTGGGAATTAAAAAAATACCAATGAAGGACTATGGTATTGTTACTGCTGTAACTGAGAATATCATGAAATCAACCTTGCTCAGTGGATCCAAGACACCAACAGCTACGGCAACCGTCTATAACTATGCCAGTGGTGGAGAAACTGGCGTTCTGATTGATAGCACTATTCTATTTCCTGTCTACAACAATAATCTTGCTTCGTCACAGTCCTTAGCAGAACTTTCACCCTGGGGATGCCACATCGGGTCTGGTGCTGGCGGCGGTGGACCCCACTGTCACGCTGATGGATTCGATACCAGTCCTGGAACTTACCTTTACAACTCAGAAGACTATATTGGAAAAACCCACCCACCTCTCATTGGATTTACTTACGACGGTTTAGCACTATTCGGAAAATATCGACCAATTACTGATGCTGCGATGCTTGGATACAGTACAGCTTTAGACGGATTTGGTGGCCATATCCATGGAGACGTTGGCTACCATATGCATGCCCACACTGTTGAAAACTATGTGGACTCTGGAACTTCTGTTCCTCATACGCTTCATGTTCTTACCAAAGGTGCATTTATTGGTAAAACTAATGATGTACCTTGTTTTGATTGGGCTACAACGGCATGTAGTTCCGCAACGTCCGATAGATATATTTATGGTAAATAATGCAAAAGATAATAAATGATTTAAATGAATTTATCTTGAATCTGTATGTTTGATTTTGATCTTGCCCCCGGAAAACGTACTGCTTAGCTGATGGTTAAAAATCAGTTCAAGGAGAACGCAATGAGTGAAACGAGAAAACGGGCTAAGTACACGCTGGAATGCCGTCAGGTACACGAAGCCTTTGGCCATGGGAATGTAGGTCGTGTCCAGCGCCCAGACCTGGTTGGCGCGATTGATGTCCAACTTGCGCAGCAGGT
>CALPLW020000201.1 GCA_943324505.2 Comamonas sp. lk | reverse complement strand
GAGGGCTGAAAACTGCTGACAAAAGGCACGACAGCGGCAATGCCACCAACCGCGCCCACGCAGCTCGACGCGATCAGCCAGGTGCGTTTACTGGCATCCATCTGACCGGGCTCAACTAGGCTCTCACTCATGGAAATCCTCAATGAAAAACATCACTACAGGGTAAGCCCTGCATTGTAACTGACCGCTATGGCCGGACAGTGGCTGGGCCATTCGTGCCGGGATGGTGAAGCGGATCAACCGAATGGAACAGAATGCACCCGTCGACCCGGCGCAAGTGTTGCCCGCAGCACCGACGGAAGACGTGCCATTACTCAGAGAGATCCGGGATAGCCTGAAAAAGTAATTGCTATTTTTTTAGTAGCAATAAACCCTTATACAGCAAGGGCTAGAGCCATTAATTATGGCTATTTTTTTGGGAATTCGACAGTTGGCGTGCCATACGAATGGCCGCCAGAAGGCTCGCCGGGTCAGCCTGCCCGCTGCCGGCGATGTCAAAAGCCGTACCGTGGTCCGGGCTGGTGCGCACCAAAGGCAGGCCCAGCGTGACATTGACGCCCTGCTCCACCCCCAAGTATTTCACGGGAATCAGCCCCTGGTCGTGGTACATCGCCACCACCACATCAAATAACGCCGGTTGGCCAGCGCTGGCCCTGGCACGCATGAACACGGTGTCAGGCGCAAAGGGCCCCAGCACCTGCAAGCCCTGCGCCTGCGCCGCGGCCACGGCCGGCGCGATGATGTCAAGCTCCTCACGGCCAAACAAGCCCCCTTCGCCCGCGTGCGGGTTAAGCCCTGCCACAGCGATGCGAGGCGCACGGCCCAGCATGGCTTGCAATGACCGGTGCGTGATCTGCAGCGTCTGCAGCACCTGATCAAAGGTGACCGCGTCCAGCGCCTGGCGCAGGGAGAGGTGAATGCTGACCAGCACCACCCGCAGTTCGTCATTGGCAAGCATCATGCGCACCGGCATCGCCGCCACAGTTTGCCGACCATGGGCGGCAGCCAGGGCTTGCAGCATTTCGGTGTGCCCCGGGTAGCCGTTGTGCGGCGCGCCGGCCAGTGCCAGTGCCTCCTTGTGCAGCGGCGCCGTGACCAAGGCGCCGATCTGTCCTCGCAAAGCAGCTTGGGTCGCCCAGACCACACATTCCGCGGCCATCCGGCCGGCGCTGGCGCTCACTGTACCCATGGTCACCAGCGGCGCCGGCGCCACCACCTGCAAAACAGGCAGGCAGCACGGCGGCAGCTCGCGCGCGTCTTCTGGCGCACCAAGAACCGCTACAGGCAAGACCGGCTCACCCGAGGAGATTTGCTGCGTCGCGCGCCGCAGCGCGGCCACATCACCCGCCACAAAACAAGCGCGGGTCAGCTCAGGCGAATCACGAAAGGCTTTGGCAATAATCTCCGGCCCAATGCCGGCTGGGTCACCCAGTGTGATGGCAATCAAGGGCAGATTGGCGGTTCGTGGCATGGCAGGCACGTGGCTTAGGCCGGGTTGTCGATGTCAATGAACTGATGCACCAAGCCGAGTTGCTCGGCCAGATGCTCGCCGACCGCCCGCGCCCCATAGCGCTCGCTCGCATGGTGACCACAAGCCAGATAGGCCACGCCGCACTCACGCGCCAAATGCGCCTGGGGCTCGGAGATTTCGCCGGTGATGTAGGCCTGAGCGCCCGCGGCGATCGCCGCCTCAAAATAACGCTGCGCACCACCAGTGCACCACGCTATTTTTTTGATAGCTGAAACGCTAGGCCCGACAAGGGTTACAGCCCGATTTAGTCTGGATTCAACATGCTGGGCCAAGGCCCCGGCGTCCGTAAAGCCGGCCGCCTCAACAGGCGCCCCGATGCACCCAAGCGACTGGTCACCAAACTGGCTGTGCGTCACCAGGCCCAACTGGCGCCCAAGCTGCGCGTTGTTACCCAGCACCGGATGAGCGTCGAGTGGCAAGTGGTAGGCCAGCAGGTTGATGTCATGCGCGAGCAGCAGCGCAAGCCGCTGTTTCATCCAGCCGGTCACGCACGCGTCCTGCCCCTGCCAGAACAGCCCATGGTGCACCAGAATCGTATCGGCCTTCGCCGCGATGGCCGCTTCGATCAAGGCACGGCTGGCGGTCACACCAGAGACCAGGCGGCGCACCTGTGCCGCGCCCTCGACCTGAAGGCCGTTGGGGCAGTAGTCCTTGAAGCGCTCTGGCTGCAGCAGGGCATTCAAAGTCTGGACGAGCTGTTGGCGATCGGTCATGGTTCAGGTGGCGGCAGAGTGTCTGGTTTGGGCGCCCGGGCCGGCGCACCGTCTGACATTGTCGGTGGGTTTTTCGTTGCGTTTATCGGTGCGGCGTCGGCGCTGGCATGGCGCTGCGGACTGTATGGCGATGACGTGGCTTAGCTTTGACATGAACTGGTCGACTTTACTTCGCCAATGGCCACCTGCAACGAGACATGACGCCTACAATTTACGCACAGCGTCCCGCGCCCCCCCTATAAAAAACACGGCCTTGACCGCCCTGCCCCGTCATGAAACGCTTCTGGTTGTTGTTTTCACAAACTGTCACTGTTCTGCTGGCGACTTATTTTGTGGTCGGCACGCTCAAGCCAGACTGGGGCGGCCTGCGCAATTGGCGCTCGGGCGGGGTGGCGGTGCTGCAGGCGCCGGCCGGCGACCCCGCTGCGGTGCCACCGGGCAGCTTCAGGCTGGCCGCGCAAAAAGCCTCGGCTGCGGTGGTCAGTATCAATACCAGCAAGGCAGCGCGCCAGCATCCCAACAGCGGCGACCCCTGGTTCAAGTTTTTCTTTGGCGAACAGGACAACGAGCCCCAGGTCGGCCTGGGCAGTGGCGTGATCGTCAGCGCCAGCGGCTACATCCTGACCAACAACCATGTGGTTGAGAGTGCCGACGAAATCGAAGTCATTCTGAACGATGGCCGTCATGCCCGGGCCAAAGTCATTGGCACAGACCCCGATACCGACCTGGCCGTGCTCAAGATCGACCTGGACCGCCTTCCGGTGATCGTGCTGGGCAGCTCCGACGCCTTGCAGGTCGGCGACCAGGTGCTGGCCATTGGCAACCCCTTCGGCGTGGGGCAGACGGTGACCAGCGGCATTGTCAGTGCACTGGGGCGCAACCAGCTCGGCATCAACACCTTTGAGAACTTCATCCAGACCGACGCCGCCATCAACCCGGGTAACTCTGGTGGAGCACTGGTCGACACCCAAGGCAACCTATTGGGCATCAATACGGCCATTTACTCGCGCTCGGGCGGCAGTATGGGCATCGGTTTTGCGATCCCCGCGTCGGCGGCGCAACTGGTGCTCGAAGGCATTGTTCAGGATGGCCAGGTAACCCGGGGCTGGATTGGGGTGGAACCCAATGAACTGTCGCCCGAATTGGCCGAGACCTTTGGCGTGAAAGCGCGCACCGGTGTGATCATTACCGGCGTGCTGCAAAACGGCCCTGCTGCCATGGCTGGCATCCGTCCTGGCGACGTGGTCACGGCGGTGGCTGGCAAGCCTGTGGCCAACGTGGCGGAACTGTTGTCGCGAGTCGCCGGGCTCAAGCCTGCCAAGGCAGCGCCCTTCCGCTTGCTGCGCGGTGATCAGCAACTGGAGCTGATGGTGTCGCCGGGCGTGCGGCCCAAACCCAAATCCAAGCCACGGCTGCAGTAGCCGCTTAAGGCTGGGGCGAGTCAGCGGCGTCGACGGGCGCCTGGGTGTGCTTGATAAAGATGCGGGCTGCCCAGATGCCCACCTCATAGAGCAGGCACATGGGAATGGCCAGCGCCAGTTGCGACACCACATCGGGCGGCGTCACAATGGCCGCAATGATGAAGGCCAGCACCACAAAATAACCCCGGAAATCCTTGAGCTTTTGAATTGACACAATGCCCATACGGGCAAGCACAACCACCACGATGGGCACCTCGAACGCCAGCCCGAAGGCCAGGAACATGGTCAGCACAAAGCTCAGGTAGGCCTCAATGTCTGGCGTGGCCGCGATGCTCTTGGGCGCAAAACTCTGGATGAAGCTGAACACCTGCCCGAAAACAAAGAAATAGCAAAACGCCACGCCAATAAAAAACAGCACCGTGCTGGACACTACCAGCGGCATCACCAGCTTTTTTTCATGGGAATACAGTCCGGGGGCGACAAAGGCCCAGACCTGCCACAGCACCACCGGCAGAGCCATGAGAAACGCTGCCATCATGAGCACCTTGAGCGGCACCATGAACGGAGAAATGACCGAGGTCGCAATCAGGGTGCTGCCCTTTGGCAGGTGGGCCACCAGCGGTGCCGCCAGCAAGTCGTAGAGGGCGGCGGGTCCAGGGAACAAGGCCAGTAGGACAGCCGCAATGCCAATGGCCGCCATCGCCTTGACCATGCGATCACGCAGTTCCACCAGGTGCTGCACAAAAGGCTGTTCGGTGCCCTCGAGTTCGTCTTTTTTGGTGGAGGAATCAGTCATTAATTGAACTTTTGAGGCCGATAACGCGCCACTCGGGCGGCGCCCGACAGAGCCTTGGTGCGAATACCTGAGCGAGCCTTGTACCAAGTGGGCGTCGCCCCCTGCTTGACACGCCATTTCTTGCCAGGGTGGCTGTAGGCTGGATGCGAAATCAAGCCTTCAGCAACGGGCGCATGACTGGCCGTGTCAGTCACTTCAGCCCAGGTTTTTTCAAAATCGCCGGCCTGGGTCTGGATGGCGCTCTCTACCTCTTTGGACGCGCCCTCCACCGACTCTTTCATCTTCTTGAACTCTTCAAGCTCGATCGAGCGGTTGACTTCGGCCTTGACGTCTGCCACATAACGCTGGGCCTTGCCGAGCAGGGTCCCGATGGTACGTGCCACGCGGGGCAGTTTCTCCGGCCCGATCACGATCAGCGCGACTGCTCCAATCAGGGCAATTTTGGATACGCCCAGGTCAATCATGGTGGCGCCGGCAAGGGCATCGGGCAAGCATCAGGACTTTTGTTTGGCTTCAACGTCGATCGTTGCCTTTTCGGCGCCGCTGGCCGCCGTCACTTGCGATGGCGCTGCAGCGGGTTTGTCATCCGCTGCGGCTCCGCCGTCTTTCACGCCGTCCTTGAAGCCCTTGACCGCACCCCCCAGGTCACCCCCAAGGTTTTTCAGCTTCTTGGTGCCAAACACCATCACCACAATCAGCAGCACGACCAGCCAGTGCCAAATGGAAAAGGAACCCATGACTTTCTCCTAAGAATGTGAACATTTTAGTCGGCACTGCAGACATTTCCGCAAGGCCCAGATTTAACCCTTGAACCAGGGCCGCGGGCCACCCATCACATGAATGTGCAGGTGGTGTACCTCCTGCTTCCCATCGGCACCCGTATTGCTCAACAGCCGGAACCCACCTTCTGGGTAAGGCCGGCATCCTTCCTGCAAGGCCAGCTTGGGCGCCAGGACCATCATACGGCCGAGCAGGCCCTCATGTTCAGGTTGCAGCTGCGCCATAGACGGTATGTGCATTTTAGGAATCAACAAAAAATGCACCGGCGCCCAGGGGTGGATGTCGTGAAAGGCATAAATGTCATCGTCTTGGTACACCAAGCGTGACGGAATCTGACCTGCCACGATACGGCAAAACAGGCAGTTCGGGTCTGAGCCCGCAATCAACGCGCTCATGGCGAGTCCTCCATAGCTTGGCCCTGGTTCATGCAAAGCATGCCGGCGATGGCACCGGCTGGTTCATAAACCAGCACCTTCACGCGCCAAGGCCTTGCGCAGTGCTTTTTCCTCAATGCCACTGGTGCCAGCGCGTCGTTCCAGTTCAGCCAGCACCTGCCCCGGGTGCAGGCCGTAGTGCGCCAGCGCAATCAAACAGTGAAACCAGAGGTCTGCCACCTCGGCCACAATTTTTGAGGTTTCCGCGCCGTGATCAGCGTCCTTGGCGGCCATCACCACTTCAGTCGCTTCCTCGCCGATTTTCTTGAGAAAAGCGTCCGGCCCCCGGTGCAGCAGGCGGGCGACATAGCTGGTGTCCGGGTCGCCACCGTGTTGCGGCAGGCGGCTCTCAATCACCTCAGCCAAGCGGGCCAATGTGTCAGGGGGCAAACGGGATTGGGTCATCGCGGCTTATTTGTAGATGGTTTGCGGGTCTTTCAAGACCGGCTCCCGGGTTTGCCACTGGCCATTGTCATAGACACTGAAAAAGCAGCTGTGACGCCCCGTATGACAGGCAATGCCAGGCGAGTGGCCCAGTTGGCTAACCCGCAGCAGAATAACGTCCTGATCGCAATCGCGGCGGATTTCATGCACGGTCTGCACGTGGCCGGACTCTTCCCCCTTGAACCAGAGCTTTCCGCGTGAGCGACTGAAATAGACCGCTCGCCCGGTGTCCACCGTGGCCTGCAGGGCCTCGCGGTTCATCCAGGCAAACATCAGCACGTCGCCCGTGGCAGCCTCCTGCGCAATCGCCGGCACCAGGCCCTGCCCATCCCATTTGATCTCGTCCAGCCAGTTCATGCAGGAATTGTCGCCGATTGGCAGGCATCGGCCGGGCGTGTCGGCAGGCCCAGCGAACTAAAGGCGCACCGGGATCCCGCAGCTGGCCAGGTGGGCCTTGGCTTGTCCGACTGTGAACTCTGCGTAATGGAAGATGCTGGCCGCCAGCACCGCGTCGGCGCCGCCCAGACGGATGCCGTCGGCAAGGTGATCCAAGGTTCCAACGCCACCCGAAGCAATCACCGGCACGTCGACCGCATCGCTCACGACTCGGGTCAGTGCCAACTCGAAGCCCGCTTTGGTGCCGTCGCGGTCCATGCTGGTCAGAAGGATTTCACCGGCGCCATATTCGGCCATTTGGCGGGCCCAGGCCACGGCGTCCAGGCCGGTGTTTTTACGCCCGCCATGGCTGTAGACATCCCAGCCCTCACCACGGGCCAGCAGGTCGTCGCCAAAGCGACGTTTGGCATCAATCGCCACCACGATG
>CALPLW020000200.1 GCA_943324505.2 Comamonas sp. lk | reverse complement strand
TGGGCAAGCCCGGTAACCATGAGCGCGCGGTGGCGCAACTGCGGCAGATGCGGGGACAAACCGTGATCTTCCAGACTGCTGTGGCGGTGGTCTGCCAGGCCAGCGGCTTTGCGCAGATGGACCTGGCACAGGTCAAGGTGCTGTTCCGGGATGTCAGCGACGCTGAGATCGAAACCTACCTGCTGGCCGAGACACCCTATGACTGCGCCGGCAGCGCTAAAAGCGAAGGGCTGGGCATTGCACTGCTGGAGCGCATCGACAACGACGACCCTACCGCGCTGGTGGGGCTGCCGCTGATTCGCACCTGCCGCATGCTGACAGCCGCCGGTGTGCGGCTGCTAAGGGCATGAGCACTGGGCCACTGCCTGCAAGCGGCACAGTGCCCGGCAAGCTGTACCTGGTACCGGCGCCACTCGATTTTGGTTGCGAATCACCAACCCGACTGCAGGACAGCCTGCCGCTAGGCACCTTGCAAGTGGCGGCGCGGCTGAACCACTGGATTTGCGAAAACGCCAAATCGACACGCGCCTACCTCAAGCGCGTGGACGAGCTGGTCCCCCTGTTGCAGCCGGTCCAGGCCTTGCAGTTGCAGGAATTACCGCGGGAAGTACACAAAAAAGGCGATCACCACGGCAACTTTGACGCTCGTCCCCTGCTGGCGCCAGCGCTGGCCGGCCACGACATGGGCCTGGTCAGCGAGGCCGGTATGCCCGCGGTGGCTGACCCGGGCTCTTCGGTGGTGCGCGCGGCCCATGACCTGGGCTTGACGGTGGTGCCCTTGGTCGGGCCGGTGTCGCTGTTGCTGGCGCTGGCGGCCAGCGGCCTCAACGGCCAGCAGTTTGCCTTTGTCGGCTACTTGCCGCAGGATGCCGGCGAGCGAACCCATCGGATCCGCGAGCTGGAATCACTGGCCCTCAAAACAGGCCAAACCCAGCTGTTCATCGAGACGCCCTACCGCAATGCAGCCATGTTGCAGGCCCTGCTACAAACTTTGGAGCACAACACCCGGCTCGCCATCTGTAGCGGCCTGACGCTCGCCAGCGCACAGTGTCACAGCCACACGGTCAAGCAGTGGCGCCAGCAAAGTTCCGCACTGGACAAGCACACACCTGCCGTGTTTGCCATCGGCCGCTGAGCCCCTCGGAGGACTTTCAGCGCATCAGCACGCTGTGGCCGAGCGTGCGCACCGCCGCCTCGCCGATGGAGGCACCAAAACGCTTGACCAGACGCTCAGCCACGTTTTCGTGACGGGTGTAGTCGACGATCTCTTCGGCTTTGACGATTTCTCGAGCCACATAGTCAAGGTTGGCCAATTGGTCTGCCAGACCGAGCGCCACCGCCTGCTCGCCACTCCAGAACAGGCCGCTAAAGGTCTCCGGCGTTTCCTTCAGACGCGCACCGCGTCCGGCCCGCACCACCGCAATGAATTGCTGATGAATTTGGTCCAGCATGGATTGGGCAAACAACCGCTGCTTGTCGGTCTGCGGGCTGAACGGGTCGAGAAAGCCCTTGTTTTCACCCGCGGTCATCAGTCGGCGCTCAACACCCAGCTTGTCCATCAGCCCGGTGAAACCAAAGCCATCCATCAGCACACCAATGCTGCCCACAATGCTGGCCTTGTCGACAAATATCTTGTCGGCCGCCACAGCAATGTAATAAGCTGCCGAGGCGCAAGACTCTTCCACCACGGCATAGACCGGCTTTTGGTGCTTGGCCTTTAGGCGGCGGATCTCATCATTGATGATACCGGCCTGAACCGGGCTGCCGCCCGGTGAATTGATCAACAGTACCACGGCCAGTGCGCCCTGGTCCTCAAAGGCCGCCCGTAGAGAGGCGCCAATCGCGTCAGCACTGGCCTCAGCCCCTGAGGCGATCTCGCCCTTGATCTCAACCACCGCCGTGTGGGGCTGCGACACATCGCGAGTGGGGCCATTTTGGCTAAATCCCATCCAGGCTACCACCACCAAAAAACCAAGCCAGGCCAAGCGCACACCGTTGCGCCAGCGTCGCGCCAGTCGCTGCTCCTCTAGCGCGGCAAAGGCCAGTTTTTCCAACGTGGCGCGCTCCCAGCCCGGCGCCGCCGGCTGTGCGACGCTTGATTCATTTTTTATAGCGCCACCATCAATACCAGCAAGGCTTGGTGGCTGATTTGATGGATCGGATCCAGCAGAAGGTGTCGTACCGGGCTCGGGGCTCAGAGGGTCATTCATTCAAAACTCAAGGGGTTGGAGGTTGTGGGCAGTATGCCAGTGGACGACACCGTCGCCCTCGGACAAGGTGATTTTGATCAGGCCGCCCCGACAAGGGCCGCTCCGGCACTGGCCGGTCTGCGGCTGGTACAGCGCGCCGTGGGTGGCGCAGATCAGCCAGTCGCCACTGATGTCAAAGAAACGATTGGGCTGGAAATCCATCTCCATAGCCACATGGGCGCAGCGGTTCAGGTAGCCGTGCACCTGGCCCTGGTAGCGAATGGCAAAGGCGCGGCAGGTTTGGCCGCCAAACACCACGTCAAACGGCACTGCCAGGCCACCATTGGTCAAATCGGCCGAGCCGCACAGCGCAATCGCTTCGGTGTTCGGCATGGTCACATCCCGGCATCAGCCATGGTGCAGCAACCACTGGTGAAGTTGCGGCACCGATTGGGCGACAAACAGCGGCCCGAGCGCGCCAAACGCCTCCGGGCTGTGCGCGCCGTAACTCACCGCCACACTGGCGCAGCCGGCGTTGCGTGCCATCTGCAGGTCATGGGTGGTGTCGCCGATCATCAGGGTGCGTTCCGGCGTGACGCCAAACTCGGCCATCAGTTCATGCAGCATGCGCGGGTGCGGCTTGCCTGCGGTCTCGTCAGCGGTGCGGGAGGCATCAAACAGGCCGCGCAGCTCGACCGTCTGCAGGGCCGCATCCAGGCCGCTGCGACTTTTTCCGGTGGCTACCGTCAGCAGGTGCTGGCGCGCCTTGAGCGCGGCGAGCATGCTCAAGGTCCCCTCAAACAGGCTAATGCGATGCTGATCGGCCATGTAGTGGTGGCGATAGCGCTCGCCAAGCTCAGGGTGACGCGCCTCGGGCACATCCGGCGCTGCATGGGCCAGCGCCGCCCGCAGGCCCATGCCAATGACAAAGGCGGCATCGCGGTCGCTCGGCACGGTGCCGCCCACATCCCGCACCGCCAGTTGGATGCTGCGCGCGATGATGGCCGTGGAGTCAAACAGGGTGCCGTCCCAGTCAAAGGCGATCAAGTCGAATTGCCGGGGCCGGGTGGCAGGTTCAGGCGGTGACAGGGGCAACATGGTGATAAAAAGCGTCCAGTTCGGGGGGTAAATCGGCCAGCAGGGTCTGGCGCTCGCCACTGACCGGGTGCGTGAATTCCAAGCGCCAGGCGTGCAGAAACATGCGTTTGAGCGACGCGCCGCCCGGGGCGCGCAACAGCGCCTTGTTCAATTCGAAGTCGCCGTATTTGTCGTCGCCGGCAATCGGAAAACCTTCGCTGGCCAGGTGCACCCGGATCTGGTGGGTGCGGCCGGTGCGGATGGTCACCTCCAGCAGCGTAAAGCCGTCGCCTCGGTGCTTGACCTTGACCAGGGTCAAGGCAGCCATGGCGTCGGGATCGTCTTTGGCCACCACCCGCACCCGCCGCTCACCGTCGGGCAGCAGGTACTTGTGCAGCGACTTGTCAAGCACCTTGCGATTGGCGGGCCACTGGCCTACCACCAGCGCCAGGTAGGTCTTGCCGGTTTCGCGCTCCCGGAACTGGTCCTGCAGCTGGCGCAGCGCCGAGCGCTTCTTGGCCAGCAGCAGGATGCCGCTGGTCTCGCGGTCCAGCCGGTGCACCAGTTCCAGAAACGGCGCCTGCGGCCGCGCCATGCGCAGCTGCTCGATGACACCAAAACTCACGCCCGAGCCACCATGCACGGCCACCCCGGCGGGCTTGTCGATCGCCAGCAGGTGCTCATCCTCAAACAGCACCACAAACTTGCGGGCGGGCGCGGCCAGCGCGGCGGTCGCCATGTCCTGGGCTTTCTCGGCCACGCGCTCCGACACCCGAACCGGCGGCAAACGCACAAGATCACCTGCTTGCACCCGGTCGTCGGGGCCGGCGCGGCCCTTGTTGACCCGCACCTCGCCGCTGCGGATGATGCGGTAGACATGGGTTTTAGGTACACCTTTGAGGTGACGCAGCAGGTAGTTATCCAGCCGCTGACCAGCGCTGTCGTCGTCAACCTTCAGGGTTTTCGCCTGGGGCGGCGGCACAGCCGGATTGACCCCTATAATGTGTTTCACTAGCGCCGAGCTGTAAGTGGTTGATTTGTCTGGAGTTTAGTCCACACGCCATCCACAGCCCCGCTGGCAGGTCGATACCGCCGAGCATGATGCACTCAAACCACAGGCCAGTTGCCTGCAGTGGTCTGCACCATATACGGTCAAGACGACGCCTTGAACCACTGATACGGAATACCCCAAGTCCGCAGACCACAATGTCTGTGGATGGATTGAAGCGAGATGTTTGTGTTGATGAGCCGATACCCTTTGTGCCTGCGGCGCGTATGCGCGCCGTCGTCTGGCATGGGGCGGCCATCAGCGTCCACCTGTTGGGCGCAGCCAGCTATTTCAGCAATAGCACTTCCACAACCCAGGCTCCTTGCTCCCCTCCACGCGCCTACGCCCGGACTCCTCATTTGAGTCCTGGTTCTCCGGCAATTCCTCCTCAGTTCAAAGCGTCAGTTCCGGTATCAATGGCTCGTTATGAGCCGGTTGAATGATTTGAACTGAAGGAACGCTACCCATGAAACGGATGCTGATCAACGCCACGCAGGCTGAAGAACGCCGCCTGGCCATTGTCGACGGACAAAAACTGCTTGATTACGAAATCGAGATCGAAGGGCGCGAGCAGCGCAAAGGCAATATTTACAAAGCGGTGGTGACCCGGGTTGAACCCTCGCTCGAAGCCTGCTTTGTCGACTACGGCGAAGACCGCCACGGCTTTTTGCCGTTCAAGGAAATTTCGCGACAGTATTTCCAGCCCGGCGTCGCCGCCAACCAGGCCCGCATTCAGGATGCCATCCGCGAAGGCCAGGAACTGCTGGTTCAGGTGGAAAAAGAAGAGCGCGGCAACAAGGGCGCGGCGCTGACCACCTTTGTCTCATTGGCCGGCCGTTATGTGGTGCTGATGCCCAACAACCCGCGTGGCGGCGGCGTGTCGCGCCGCATCGAGGGCGAAGACCGGGCCGACCTCAAGGAGGCGTTGGACCAGCTCGAATACCCCAATGGCATGAGCATCATTGCGCGCACCGCCGGCATCGGCCGCAGCGCGCCGGAACTGCAGTGGGACCTGAACTACCTGCTCAAGCTCTGGACCGCCATTGACGGCGCGGCCAAGGGCGGCAAAGGCGCCTTCCTGATTTACCAGGAATCCAGCCTCGTGATCCGCGCGATCCGCGACTACTTCAACCATGACATCGGCGACATCCTGATCGACACCGACGACGTGTACGACCAGGCCCAGCAGTTCATGGCGCACGTCATGCCCGAGCATGCGGCCCGGGTCAAGCGCTACCGCGACGACGCGCCGCTGTTCTCGCGTTTCCAGATTGAGCACCAGATCGAGTCGGCCTACGCCCGAACCGTGCAGCTGCCCAGCGGCGGCGCCATCGTGATCGACCACACGGAAGCCCTGGTGTCAGTGGACGTGAACTCGGCGCGCGCCATTCGCGGCGGCGACATCGAAGAGACCGCCACCCGCACCAACCTGGAAGCCGCCGACGAAGTGGCACGCCAGATGCGCCTGCGCGACCTCGGCGGCCTGATCGTGATCGACTTCATCGACATGGAAGAAAGCCGCAACCGCCGCGAGGTGGAAAGCCGGCTGCGCGACGCGCTGCGGCAGGACCGTGCCCGGGTGCAGTTCGGCACCATCAGCAAGTTCGGCCTGATGGAGATGAGCAGGCAGCGGCTGCGCCCCGCGCTGAGCGAAGGCGCCTCCATCCCCTGCCCACGTTGCGGCGGCGCCGGCCACATCCGCGACACCGAATCGAGCGCGCTGCAAATCCTGCGCATCATCCAGGAAGAATCGCTCAAGGACAACACGGCCTCGGTGCTGTGCCAGGTGCCCGTCGAAGTGGCCTCCTTCCTGCTGAATGAAAAACGTACCGAGATCGCCAAGATCGAACTCAAGCAGCGCATCAATGTGCTGATGGTGCCCAACAAGGCGCTGGAAACTCCGAACTACAAGCTCGAGCGACTGAAGCACGACGACCCGCGGCTGGACAACATCCAGGCCTCCTACAAGATGGCCGAAGAGATCGAAGACGCCACCTCGGTGACACGCCGCTCACAGGAACCGACCAACAAGCAGACGCCGGTGATCAAGGGTGTACTGCCCGACGCGCCAGCGCCTGCCGCCGCACCGCGGCCTGAGGCGCCCAAACCGTTGGTGCAAACCGCCGCACCTGTGGCACCGCCAGCGCGGCCTGCGACACCAGCGCCAGCGCAGGCAGCAGAAAAAGGTTTTTTTGGCTGGGTCAAGCAACTTTTTGCGCCGGCACCTGCTGCCGCACCAGTCGCCGCACCCCAGCCGGCTGTCGAGCCCGCCAAGGACGACAAGCGCGACGGCCGTGGCCGGGATGGCACACGCCGCGGCGAGCCGCGTCCTGAGGGTCGGGGTGAACCCCGCGCCGATGGTCGGGGTGGTCGCGGTGAAGGCAGGGGCGAAGGGCGTGGCGGACGGGGTGGCCGAGGACGTGGCGAACGCACCGGGCCAGGCCAGCGCGACCGTATGGACGCAGACGGCAAGCCGACCGCCAATGACGGCGTGAACCTGCCAGAGTCCCCGGTGTCTGCTGCCGATGCACCAGCCTCCGAGGCACGCACTGACCGACCAGCTCGCAACGGCGAACGTGGGGAGCGTGGGGAGCGTGGTGAGCGCAATGACCGCGGCGAGCGTAGCCGTGGCG
>CALPLW020000199.1 GCA_943324505.2 Comamonas sp. lk | reverse complement strand
GGCGTACCACTCAATTAAAATCAGAAAGTGGCTATTACAATTGGGACCTAAAAGTAGAAGGTTTTTATAGCCAAAAGTTTATTCAAAAACACTTTCCTTTACTTCAATCCTTTATTTACATTTTACCTCAATCAAAAAATGTTGAGCCATTAGAAACGTTCCATAAAGTGCATCGTTCGCGTCCCCTAACAATTGCCCTATATTCAGATTGTGTTGTGATGACCTCCTCCAGTTCTTACGACCGCCGGTGGAGCAACCATTGAAGTAGTTGTAGCTGGGCGCTCTGCCCTGGTTAGCGGCAATGATGGACTTAGCGACCAGACTGGCCAGGTGGACGGCACGGTGGCCGTAGTCAATTTCGGTGACCCGGTTGTTAAAAAACACGGTGCCGTCATTGGCAGCCGCGTGGCCGGTGTCGGTGACCGCCGTGGCATAGCCATCGGCCAGAAAAGGCCCAGGCGCCGCCAGTGCGCCGCCGGCATAACCGCCGTTGCCCAACATCACAAAGCGCCCGTTCCAATTGGCTTGCGGGATATTGGTGGCGAAGCGGATGCTGGAGCTTGGCTCGGGGCTCAGAATGCCCTCCACGCGACAGACCTGCGTCCCCGTAGCCAAGGCCATGGGTTTGGCGGACGTGATGGTGACGCCGTCGGACGGCATATGTTGCGCCAGGGCCTCACAGGGGATGGGGTCGGTAGCCCAGCTGCCGAAGCTCCAGCTGATCAGCACCGAGGTAGCCAGTGTGGGAAGAATCATTGGTTTCATAGGGACCTTGGATAAAAACAGGACGATGATACGGGTCAACCCAGTGAGTTGTCGCCGCTTCAACACGTCAATGACGAAGTAAATTCAATACGGTAAAATACTGTATCTTTTTGGAGCCACCATGACCGAAGTTGCTCGTTTTGACCTCAAGCTCGATGCCGTCGACAAAGACCTTCTGGCTAAGGCCGCAAGTCTGATGGGCACCACCATGGCTGGCTTTGTGCGCACTGCTGCCAAAGAAAAGGCGCATATCCTGCTAGAGCAGTCGTCACGCGTCACGCTGTCAAATCGCGATTTCGCGGCTCTCAACGCAGCGATCCAGGGCGCCTTCAGTCCCAATCCGGCGCTGCAGGCGGCGCTGACTGCTGCTGCCAAGGTGAGGCGTGCTTGAAGAGCAGTTGCTAGACGTCAGGCGGCACGATCGCACGGCGTTCCGGTGCGGCGTCCCGGCGCTCGACGGTTACCTGCACAAGTACGCGGCGCAACAGAACGCCAAAGGCATCAGCACGGTCTATGTCTTGGTCGACGATGCGGCGCCAAGCAGAATTTTGGGCTTTTACACACTCAGTGCGGCCCAGGTGGACGTGCAGCAGCTCAGTGACGCGGATCGCAAGAAGCTGCCCCGCTACCCAGTCCCGTGTTTTCGGATGGGCCGTTTGGCCCGCCATAGCGCACAGGCGGGCAACGGCTTGGGCGAGGTTCTGATGGGTTGTGCAGTCGACCGCTGCCTGCATGCCCGCAGCCTCGTGGGTGCCTATGCGCTCCTGGTGGATGCCAAAGACGACAAAGCGAAGGTGTTTTATCAGCGGTACGGCTTCATCGCTTGCGCGGATGCGCCTCTGACCCTTTACCTACCCTTGGGTCTCTCCGACGGCGCGGACCGCTAGGCGGCACTTTCGGTGCTGTTTGGGAGACGATGATGCGAGTCAGCCCAGCGAGTTGTCGCCGCTCATAAAAACAAACACCTCCTCAAACAGCGCGCCGCGCAGCCGAAAGAAGTTGCAGTTGTGCTTGACCAGTTTCTCGCCGGCGTGGGTGATGTTCTCCACCCGGAACCGGCTGGCGATGCGGTTCGGCCCCTGCACCACGTGGTCGAAGTCGCCATGCCAGACCTGCGCGTAGCGGGCGTTGAGCCGCTCAAACATGGCGCGGATCTCGGTGTCGCGGCCCTGGTACAGGGTGTTGTAGGTGGCAATGGTGAAGCGGGCATCGGGCGTGAAGCAGGCCAGGGTGGCGGCCAGGTCCATCCGGTCCACCGCGGCAAAGTAGTGCTCGGCCAAGTGGCTTGGGCTTAAGGCATCAGTGGCTAGTGTCATGGTGTGCTAGGTGCAAAGCCGGCGTCCTGCAGCGCCCGAAAGGCGGCCAGAGCCTGCCGGTGCTGCAGACGGTCGGATGGTGAGAGGGCTTGTTGCAGGCGATGCTCCGGCACGAAGTGGCCGAGGTCGCGGCCCCGCACGCACAGTGCATGGGGCTGCACCGCGGCCGTTGGCCGCACATGAGCCGGGATGTAGCTGATGGCCAGGCCAATGCGGCGGTCGCCGGTGGCGTTGGCGCCAGAGGCGTGCACCAGGTCGGTGTGATGCAGCGACATCTCGCCCGCACGCAGTGGCAGGGCGCAGCCGGTCTCGGCATCAAAGCGCTCGCTGATGCCCTGGCCGCGTCGGATCATGTTCATGGGTTCGGGTTTGTCGTCGTGCGCGAAGCTGCCCCAGCGGTGGCTGCCGGGCAGGGCCCGCATGCAGCCGGCGGCCTCGGATGCGTCTGACAAAGCCACCCAGGCGGTCACATGCAGGTGCGGCGCCAGGTAAAAGTAGGTGCTGTCCTGGTGCCAACGCACAAAGGCGGCACTGTGCGCCTCTTTCAGGAACAGGGTGCTGTGGTAGACCAGAATGTCCGGCCCGATCAGGTCCTCCACCGCGTCCAGAATACGGGGGTGGTGCACCAGCTGGTCAGCCCAGCCGAACAGCAGGTAAGACTTGGATTTTTCGGGGAAGTCAATCGGCGCGCCCCGGGCCGCTTCCCAGGCTTCAAGCTTGGCCCGTGCGGCCTGCGCTTCGGCAGTGGACAACACTGGCACCGGGCTCACAAACCCGTCGCGCTCATAGGCCGCCACCTGCGCCGGGCTCAGGCATTGGCTCATGGCTGGCCGGCCACCTGCTGTTGCGCAGCCGTCATCATGGCTTCGAGCATGTCCAGCCGGGGGTGCATGGGTTTGGGGTAGGCCTGGCGGCTTTGGCGCAGGCCCAGGCCCAGCGCGGCTTCGGCCATCTTGTAGCTCAAAGGGCCGGGGTTGATGACCGGCACCGGCAAGCGCGCTTCCAGGTAGGCATGGGCCTGGTGCATGGTGGTCGAGCCCAGGATCAGCACCTCGGCGCCATCAACCTCGATCGCCAGCCGGGCCGCGGCTTCGAGCAGTGGAAACACCGCGTCTTCCTTGCCCGACAGCAGGCCTTGGTTGTCGGGCGGCACCTCAATCGCCCGCACCGAGGCGCACTTGTGGTGCAGGCCCAGCTCATCCAGCGCCTTCTTGTACAGCGGCTTCCAGCGGCTGGCCATGGTCAGGATCGAAAACCGGTCGCCCAGCATCAGCGCAGTCAGCATGGACACCTTGCCGGGGCCAAACACCGGGATGTCCAGCACGCTGCGCAAGGCCGCCACGCCCGAGTCGCTCATGGTGTCGATGCAAACCGCGGCGTAGCCCTCGTCCTGCGCGCGGCAACCGGCCTCAAAGATGGAGGCGTCAGCCAGCACAAAATCATGGTGGCTGGAGTAGTTGACCGGTCCGGCCTTGACGCAGCGGTAGTCAAACTCCAGTTCAGGGCCGAATTGCAGGCCGGCCAATTGCTGCTGGCGCAGCAGCAGGTTGTCAGCCGACATGGCAAACGGGACGATGACCAGTATTTTTTTCATCTCTTTGGGCGTTCGGTTGAATGGCGGTCAGGCCGCGGCCAACTGATCAAGCGGCTTCATCTGACCCAGTTCATCGCGCAGTTTGGCCTCAGCGTGCCAAAGGTCAAACCGGGTCTGCATATCCAACCAGAGTTGGGCGCCATTTCCCAGCAGCGTGCCCAAGCGCAGCGCCATTTCGGCTGAGACGCCACTGCGTTCGGCCAACACAGCGTGCAACGTTTGGCGAGAAACACCCAGGTTACGGGCAAACGCGCTCACCGACATGCCCGGCAAGCTGGGCAGCACATCTTCACGCAGGATGGCTCCTGGGTGGGTGGGACTACGTTGACGCATCTTTCGCTCCTAGTGGTAATTTTCCAAGTCGACCTTGATCGCGTTCTCACCTTGCCATTCAAAGGTGATGCACCACGGACCGTTGACATGCACGCTAAAACGCTTTGGCTTGCCCTGCAGCCCATGGAAATCAAAACCAGGGACATTCAATGCTTCTGGCGTCTTGGCGGTATCGATGACATCAAGGCGGCGAAGTGCTCTTTCAGCCAAGGCCTTTTGCACTTTTGCGCTGGTGCCCTTCTCAAAAAGGGTCTGAAGCCCTTTGTGCCTAAAAGACTCGATCATGGCGATAAGTGTAATGTAATTCTTTACACCTGGCGCGCCGGTGGCCGAGGTGTTCCGCCATCACGCCACAGCCGGTTGCAACTCCGCCAGCGCCTCGTCACACGAGCGGACCCGGCCAAACAGGCGCTGGAAGTTGCGCATGGTCACCTGGTGCAGGTCTTCGTGGGTGGTGCCGCAGGCGTCTTCCACCAGCGTCACGCCGTAGCCACGGTCAGCGGCTTCGCGGGCGGTGGTTTCCACGCACATATTGGTGGATACCCCTGTCAGGTACAGCTGCTCGCAGCCCAGCGCGCGCAGGAGGCTGTCGATGTTGGTGGAGGCAAAGGCGCCGATGGTGGTCTTGCGCAGCACGTGTTCGCCCGGCAGGGGTTTGAGCTCATCCAGAATCTCGTGCTCGCGGCTGCCGACAAAGTTGCGGAACTCGGTGAACAGCCGGCGCATGTGCAGCGGTGCGTCCAGCGCGTCGGCGTGGGCTGCGCCAATGGTCACGTGCAGCACTGGGCGGCCCAGCTTTTGGAAGTGCATGCGCAGGCGCAGCGTGTTGGGCAGCACCTGCTGCTCGATGCGGGCAAAGCGGTAGTCGCCCACGCGGGAGCCCTCAGCCTGCAGTTTGCGCGCCAGCGCGCCCTGGCGCGAGCCGGTGGCGTACTGCATGTCGATCATCACCAGCGCCGCGCGCGACAGGTCGATGGGGCGCTCGGTCATGTAGGCGCGGATGTAGTCGGCGGGGGCGGTCATGGTTTGTCTTTCTGGCCGGCATAGCCAGCGGCTTGGGTTTGTTGGCGGTAGCTGGCAATGATGTCGGAGCCGGTGGCGCACCAGACGCCGCTGTGCGACAGCACATACTCCAACGCCTGTGCCAGGTGCTCGATGCGGTGCGGCTGGCCCATGATGAAGGGGTGGACCGCGATGTTCATCACCTGGCCGCTCACGGCACCTTCGGCGTACAGGGTGTCGAACTCGTCGCAGATCTTCTGGGCAAAGGCCGCGCCCTCCTGGCCGCGCCGCCAGGCGATGCTGTCGTTGATCTCCATGCTGTAGGGCAAGGAGTACAGCTCGCCCTGGCGCACCTGGATCGGCGTGGGCTGGTCGTCGTGGTACAGGTCGCACAGGTAGCCGATGCCGGCTTCGGCGACGAGGTCGGGGGTGTTCAGGGTGTTGGAGGCGGCCGGCGAAAACCAGCCCGGCAGATCGCGCCCGGTGAACTGCCGGTGGATCTGCTGGCATTCCTCGATGGCAGCGCGCTCGTCGGCTTCGCTCAGGTTCCAGTGGTAACGCGTGTTGTACAGGCCGTGCGACATGAACTCCCAGCGGCGCTTGAGCATGGCCTCTGCAATCTCGGGGTACATCTGCAGCACCGCCATCGACAGCGATACGGTGCAGGGCAGCTGAAAGCGGTCAAACACCTCCATCAGCCGCCAGACGCCCACCCGGTTGCCGTAATCGCGCAGGCCGTAGCCCAGGATGTCGGGGTGCGGCAGCCGGGGCCAGGGGTCTCTCACGCGGATGTGTTCGGGCAAAAACTCGTAGTGCTCGATGTTGGGCGCCACCCACAGCGCCACCCGGGCGCCGCCGGGCCAGCGCAGCGGTGGCCGCTCGGGCGCGGCCGAGTAGGCGATGCGCTCAGGCACAAGCTGATTTGCAGGCATGATAGGGGTTTTCATCGCGCCAACCGGAGACTGTTATGCCCGTGATTGCCATTACCTTGTTGCCAGGCTATGGCGCTGAGACCGAAGCGCGCCTTGTGCAGCGCGTGGCGCTGGCCGCCCGCTCGGTGATTGCCGCGCCGGCCGCCGGTACCACCGTGATGGTGCACCACGCCAGCACCTACCAGCGCGATGGCCGGGTGGTCACCACCGGTGGTGCCGCGCGACCAGACGCCAGTGCGCTGGTACGCCGCTTTTTGGACCACATGCAGGCGCGTGAGCTGGCCCAGGCGCAGCAGTTTTTGGCGCCGGAGTTTGTGATGCGTTTCCCGGGTGGCGCCACCTTGCACCGGCTCGAAGACCTGGTGAAGTGGGCAAAAACCCGCTACCAGCGCGTGGCCAAGGTGTTTGACCAGTTTGACGAGTGCTGGACCGACCAGGGCGCCGTGGTGTACTGCGCCGGCACGCTGGAAGGGGTCTGGCCTGATGGCTCGGCCTTTGCGGGCGTGCGCTTCATTGACCGCTTTGTGCTGGTGGACGGGCTGATCCAGCAGCAGGACGTGTGGAACGACCTGGCCGAAGCTCGCCCCGCCGCGCCCTGAAGCGCAGCCCTCAGGCCTGGGCTGCGGTCCAGGCATCCAGAATCTCGCTGCCGGTGGCGGCCCACACGCCCCGGTGCGCCATGATGTGTTTGAGTGCCTGCTCCAGCGCACCGATGCGGTAGGGCTGGCCAATCACCCAGGGGTGCAAAGAGATGGCCATGACCCGGCCGCCCTGGGTGGCCGACTCGCGGTACAGCAGGTCAAACTGGTCGCACAGCTGGTCACGGAAGTCATCCTCTGTGTGGTGGTTTTGCACCAGGATGGTGTGGTCGTCGATGTCGATCGGGTGCGGCATGGCGTGCAGGGTTTTGGCCGGCGTGTGCATGGGGTAGGGCATGTCGTCATTGACCCAGTCGCACACGTAGTCCAGCCCGGCCTCACCCAGCAGCGCCAGCGTGTTGGCAGATTCCGACTTGGCCGGCGACAGCCAGCCGCGCACCGGCTGGCCCGAGGCCT
>CALPLW020000198.1 GCA_943324505.2 Comamonas sp. lk | reverse complement strand
TGCGCGAGGCTGGCTTTGAGCTGCTGCTGGCCGATGACCTGACCCACTGGGTCACCCGTGCCGACAGCCTGATGGTCGCGCTTCAGCCGCAGGGCGAGGACGCCGGCACCTCGCCCTGGTTTGACCTGTCTTTGGGCATGGAGATCAATGGCCAGCGCCACAACATCCTGCCTTGGCTGCCCGGCCTGATCGCGCAGGCCGCCCACAGCCCGCCCGACCCCACCACCGGCGCGCCCACGCTGCCGCCCTTCATGTACCTGCCGCAGCCCGGCGGCGGCGGCTTTGTGCGGCTGCCCACCGATGGCCTCAAACCCTGGCTACAGGCGCTGCTGGAACTGGTGGGCGAGCGCGGCCATGATTTTTCGGGCGACAGCCTCAAACTCTCGCGTCTGGATGCGCTGCGTACTGCCGTCGGCCTGGGCGAAGGGGCGGTGTGGGCCGGTGCACAGGCCCTGCAAGAGTTGGCTCAAGCGCTCAGCGGCCACGTCGAGCTGCCAGCGGTACCAGTGCCGCCCAGCCTGCAGGCCGAGCTGCGCCCCTACCAGCAGCAGGGCCTGAACTGGCTGCAGTTTCTGCGCACCCACAGCCTGGGCGGTATCCTGGCCGACGACATGGGCCTGGGCAAGACCCTGCAGACACTGGCCCACATCCAGATCGAAAAAGACGCCGGCCGCCTGAGCGAGCCGGCGCTGATCATCGCCCCGGTCAGCCTGCTGGGCAACTGGCAGCGGGAAGCCGCGCGCTTTTGCCCGCAGCTGCGCTGCCTGGTGCTGCATGGCAAGGACCGCCATGAGGTGGCCGACCAGCTGCACGAGGTGGACCTGGTGATAGCTCCCTACTCGCTGCTACAGCGCGACCGGGACCGCTGGCTGCAGGCCACCTGGCACCTGGTGGTGCTGGACGAGGCGCAAAACATCAAGAACGCCAGCACCCAGGCCGCGCAGGTGGCCAGCCAATTGCAGACCCGGCACCGGCTGTGCCTGTCGGGCACGCCCATGGAGAACCACCTGGGCGAGCTGTGGAGCCTGTTTCACTTTTTGATGCCAGGCTTTCTGGGCAGCCAGGCCCGCTTCACGACGCTGTTCCGCACCCCGATCGAAAAGCAGGGCGACCCAGAGCGCCTGCACCAGCTGCGCGCCCGCATCACGCCCTTCATGCTGCGCCGCACCAAGGCGCTGGTGGCGAAAGAACTGCCACCCAAGGTAGAAACCGTGATGCCGGTCGAGCTGCGCGGCAAACAGGCCGACCTGTATGAGACCATCCGCCTGGGCATGGAAAAAACCGTGCGCGAAGCCCTGAGCCGGCAGGGTCTGGCCAAGTCCCAGATCATGATTCTGGACGCGCTGCTCAAGCTGCGCCAGGTCTGCTGCGACCCCCGACTGGTGCCGCTGGCGGCCGCCGCCAAGGTCAAGACCTCGGCCAAGCTGGAGCAGCTGATGACGCTGCTGCCCGAGATGCTGGCCGAGGGCCGCCGCATCCTGCTGTTCTCGCAGTTCACCAGCATGCTCACCCTGATCGAGGCTGAGCTCAAAAAACGCCAGATCCCCTGGGTCAAGCTCACCGGGCAAAGCCAGAAGCGCGATGCGCTGATCGAGCAGTTCACCAGCGGCCAGGTGCCGCTGTTTCTGATCAGCCTCAAAGCCGGGGGCGTGGGCCTGAACCTGCCCCAGGCCGACACCGTGATCCACTACGACCCCTGGTGGAACCCGGCGGCCGAAACCCAGGCCACCGACCGCGCCCACCGTATCGGCCAGACGCAAAGCGTGTGGGTGCTCAAGCTGGTGGCGCAGGGCACGATCGAGGAGCGCATTCTGGCGCTGCAGGAGCGCAAGGCTGCACTGGCCGAGGGCATGTACAGCGGCTCGGTGGCGCGCAAGGCCCCCTTGTTCACCGAGGGCGACCTGGCCGAATTGCTGAAGCCGCTATCGGATTGATAGCTATAAGCCTATACGGGATAAGGGCTGGGGCAGGTTTTGGCATGAAGTCAGGCCAGGCGGCACAATGCAGCTTCAACAGCGTGAAAAGGCCCCTATGAAAGCGATCTGGAACAACACCGTCATTGCCGACAGCGACGACACCGTGATGGTGGAAGGCAACCACTATTTTCCCGAGCAGTCCGTGAACAAGGCCCTGCTGCAGTTCAGCAACCACAAGACCAGCTGCGCCTGGAAGGGCCAGGCCAGCTACTACTCTCTGCTGGTCAACGGCGACATGAACGTGGACGCCGCCTGGTTTTACCCTGATCCCAAACCCGAAGCCGAATCGATACGCAACCGGGTCGCCTTCTGGAAAGGCGTCAAGGTCACGGCCTGAGGGGCGCTGCCCCGCCGAAGCATCATGTCGGCGCTCATGGTCTGAGTCTGCCGGGTCCCCATCGCCCGCCGGGCCGCCGGGTAGATCACCGCCTCCTCCAGACGGATGTGATCGTCATAAAGGACCGTGAACCCCAGCACAGCTGACGCCGCCAAGACCCTACATGGCTCTGCCGCAGAGTTTTCACAGGTCGCTACCGCCAGCAGCACCTGACGCAGCCGACCCCAGGTTTCCTCCATGACGCGGTGTTGCAAATGCAGACCCATAACAGCCTTCACCAAGATCCTATCGGCGCTGGCCAACAAGTGCGGAAACACATGGATTTCTTCGTCTTGATGGTGCAGGGGTGCAGCCAGGTCAAAGTAGCGCAGTACGTCGGCGGCCGCTTGGCGCGCTTGTGAATCACAACCGTTGGCCTGCAAATGAATCGGCAGTCTCTTCAAGAGTGCCAGGCGGTCGGCCACACGCTCGTGACAGGCTTCCAGCATGTCAAACGGCGCCTCGAAGCCCACTGCCGGCGTACTGAAGCCGGGCAGTACCCGACTGTTGGCCAGGTGGCTAGCCTCTTTCACCACAATTGGACCGGAACGCCCTGGCGGTCAAACACCAGATAGTTGCCAATATCGCCACGCTTGATCGCCTCCACCATGGCCTGCAAGGGTTGGTCGGCGTCGGCACTGCTGGGCGCTTGCCCGGGCAAGCCAGACAGCGCGGCGGCAAACACCATGCCCCAGGGCTGTTCAAATTGCTCCGCCTCTCGGGCCAAGTCGCCAAACGAGTCGAGTTCATCAGGATGCTTGTCAACGCACATCTTGGGCTCCAGGCCGCCGCCCTGCCCGGCGTCAAAACTGGCCTGTTGCTGCGCTGTACTGTCGTCCGGCAAGGACACCTCAGTGAACACGAACAAAAGACGTTGCGGCAGCGCCTGGGCACGGGCGGCAAGCAACAGCTCATTGAAGTTATCGATGGTCATGGGTGTCCGATCCAAGTTGCGCGTTGTGGGCCTGTCACACTGCTGTGGGGCATTACCCGCAACTCCCGATGTAGCCGCACTGTGTGCAGTAGTCGCAGCCATCCTTGCGGATGACCGCATAGGCGCCGCATTCGGCGCATTTTTTCCCCACCATGGCGGGTGGGCTGGCCAATTCCTCGCTGATGTGTTCGGCACTCGCAGCAGCGGCAAGCAGCTGGGGCACGCCAACCTGGCTGCGCTGGGCGATGATTTGTTGAAGCGCGTAAGCAATAGCGGCCACTTCGGAGTCATGCCACAGCGGGACACGGCTCCCATCGGCTTTTTCATGCGTGCCCAGGCGCACTGGTCCACGATCCCAGGCCACCTTGCGCATGTCACGCAGCGCTCGCTCCAGAAAACCGCCGCGCGCCGCCAACGACAACATGCGCATGCTGGAGGTGATCCACTGTTGCGACTCGCCACTCTGACCGAGCGGCATGAAGAACTCGATGGCGCGTTGCACAAAATGGCCCTCGTCACCGCTAGGCATGGGTAGAAAAGACACCACCAAATACAAAGTTTTGTGCCCCTCCTGCGTCCAGTACTCAATTTTCTCCGCCACAGCCGGCAAGGCCCCTTTCGGACGCCGCTCGATCACGGAACGCATGGGATCGGTTGAGGCGGGGCATGCCTTTGGCACCGCCGCAGGTGACGTATGCGGTGGCGTATGTGCTGGCGTATGTGAAGCCACCGGGGTTGGACTGGCATCGAGCACCGAGCCAAGAATCGCATTGGGCCGGTAGGTCGCCAAACCTTTGAGGCCGGCTTCCCAGGCCTGTTGGTACAGGCCACTGAACACGTCATACGGACAATCCGCCGGCACATTCACAGTCTTGGAGATCGCCGTGTCTACCAGGGGCTGCACCGCCTGCATCATGGCGATATGGCTCTGCGCCGACATCTGCAGTGCCGAGACAAAGTACTCTGGCAGATTGGCAACATCGCCGCCAAGCGCCTGGTACTGGCGCCAGGCATGGTCTTCCACCGCGTATTCTGTGGTGCGGCCGTCAGCCTCGCGCTTCTTGCGCCGGTAGGCCCAGGAAAACGAGGGTTCGATGCCGTTGGAGGCATTGTCGGCAAAGGCCAGGCTGACAGTGCCGGTGGGTGCGATCGACAGCAGATGGCTGTTGCGAATGCCATAGGTCCGGATCGCCTCTTGCAAGGCCACCGGCAAACGGCTGGCAAAAGTGCCTTCCTCCAGGTACCCCTCAACATCAAAGCGGGGAAAACTGCCCCGTTCCCGGGCCAGTGCGATGGAGGCGGTGTAGGCAGCGTCTCGCATGCAGGTGGCGATGCGAACGGCCATGTCGCGCCCAGCCGCTTCGTCATAGCGCAGACACAGCAGGGTCAGTACGTTGCCCATGCCGGTGAAGCCGACGCCGATCCGGCGCTTGGCGGCGGCCTCCGCCCGCTGTTGGGGCAGAGGCCAAAAAGTCAGCTCCAACACGTTGTCCAAGGCGCGGACCTGGGTCATGACCACCGCAGCAAAGGCGTCAAAGTCAAAGGCTGCCGCGCCACCCACATCAAACGGATGGCTCACAAAGCGCGGCAAGATAATCGGACCCAGGTCACAGCAACCATAGGGTGGAAGCGGCTGCTCGCCGCAGGGGTTGGTGGACGCAATGTCTTCGCAATAGCGCAGGTTGTTGTCTTGGTTGATCTGGTCCAGAAACAGCATGCCGGGCTCGGCAAAGTCGTAGGCCGAGCGCATCACGGTATCCCACAGCGCACGCGCCGTCAGGGTCTGGTACACCCACAGGCCATCGGTCCGCTGCCACGCCCCACGCGCCTCAAGCGCTGAACCAGGTTTGGCGCGGTGTACCAGTTCCCAGGGTAAGTTCTGTTCCAGTGCGTGCATAAAACTGTCCGGCACACCGAGCGACACATTGAAGTTGTTCCAGCGCCCCGGCATCCGTTTGGCGGTGATGAACTCCAGCACATCCGGATGGTCGATCCGCAGCACGCCCATCTGCGCCCCGCGGCGGGCACCGGCGCTCTCGACGGTGGCGCAAGATTGGTCAAACACATTGATGTAGCTGCACGGCCCGGACGCCATGGAGGCCGTGCCTTTCACTTCTGCGCCACGGGGCCGAATGCGCGAAAAGTCGTAGCCCACGCCACCGCCACGGCGCATGGTCTCGGCAGCCTCGCGCAGCGCTTCATAGATGCCTGGGTAGCCGTCGTCATCCACACCCTGGATGCAATCGCCGACGGGCTGCACAAAACAGTTGATCAGGGTGGCCTGGATTGAGGTACCGGCCGCGCTCATGATGCGCCCCGCGCCAATGGCGCCAGCGCGCAGATTGGCTAGAAAAAGAGCCTCATAGTCGGCTTGTTCGGCAACGGCTTCCACACTGGCCAGGGCACGGGCGACGCGCAGGTACACGTCCTCGGCCGAGGTCTCGCCGGGTTTAAGGTATTTTTCTGTCAGCACGTCCAGGCTGATGGGCTGCACCCCGGGCAAGGTGAGGGAGAGGTCATCGGTGTCGGGTTTCATGAACGCTTTTTTTAGTGAATGGGCTTGGTCATTGCAGCAAAGGCGAGTCGGCGCCCTCCAGCTCAAGTGCCAGCCCGTCTACTTTGGCCTGGCCAACCAGCAGCCGCATGTACTGCTGCAAGGCCTTGGCGCGGGACTGCGTCGCCAACTGAGTCGCCAAGCGCGCGCTGGCATCGTCAAAACTGAGCTGCTGGCCTTCGCGTCGAGCCAGCAGTTCAATGATGTGAAATCCAAAACGGGTCTGGAACAAGCGCGTCTGCACGCCCAGACTGCGGGCACTGTGCGTTTGATGAAAGAGCTCACGGGCCAGTTCTGGCGCGCAATCGTCTGGCGCAAGCCAACCGAGGTCGCCCCCCAAGGAGCCGCTGGGGCAGTTCGACAGCTCTGCTGCAAGCGTGGCAAAGCGCGTCTCCGGCACCTGGTTGCCCAGCAGACTAAGCAAGGCTTTTTCGGCATGCACGGCCAGCGCCTGCACATCCACACCCGGCGTGACGGCGAACAGGATGTGCCGCGCGTGCACGGCCTGGCCCACCACAAATTTCGACCGGTGGGCGTCAAAATAGCGCTGACATTCCTCAGCCGTGGGCTGTGGGCTGGCTGCGGCCTGGTCGACCATGGTCTCGATCACAGCGCGCTGCACGTCGCTGAGTTCCGGTGCGTTTAAGCCAGGATGAGCGGGCAGCAAACCCTCCCGAACGGCTTGCTGCCGCAACAGCTCGGCATAAGCCAATTCGACCAGGGGTACAGCTGCGTCAGTGGCGCAGAGAAAAATGCCATTGATGCTGGCGACCGGGGCGGTGGTGGTGTCCATAGGTGTTCGCACAAGCATCTTCAGCGCTCGGTCAGGCCAATGCGGCGACTGCGCACCAGCTGATAGGGCCGAACCAGATACGCTGCCGCGCCGAAACCACTCCAGACATGCACCAAGCGGGTAAAAGGAAAGACCAAAAAGATCGACATGCCTAAGAACATGTGCAACTTAAAGATGAGGCCGACCTCAGCCAGCAGCTCGGGCGCGCCAGAGCGGAAAGTCACAATGCGTTGCGCCCATTCCGCCAGACGCATCATCATGCTGCCGTCAAGGTGCTGGGCTGACAAGGGAATGGTCGCCAAGCCCAACAGCAGTTGTAGCCACAACAACACCAGCAGCACAATGTCGCTGGTTTTGGAGTTGATGCGGATGCGTTCGTC
>CALPLW020000197.1 GCA_943324505.2 Comamonas sp. lk | reverse complement strand
CAGCTCCTGCGAACCGTCGGGCTTGATAAAGGTCATGGGGATGTCGGTTTTGACGCCGCCCAGCTGGTCCAGGAAATCGATGTGAAAGTAAGTGCGCCGGAACTCGCCGTCGGTGATGCTCTTCAGGCCCACGTCTTCTTGAAACTTGACGATGTCGGCAATGGCGCGGTCTTCCACCAGCCGCAGGGCTTCGGCAGACAACTGGCCGGCGGCCTTTTGTTGCCGGGCTTCGAGCAGGTAGGACGGGCGCAGAAAACTGCCGACGTGGTCGTAGCGGGCGGGGAGATGCAACATGGCGAATATCCTTTCAGGCTTGGGCAAACAAACATCATAAGAGATCAAACCCACTCTTTCATGTATACCAAAAATTGGTACTTACCCTAGTATTCGGGTCTATAGTGTCTATTTCAGGCATTAATGTATACACTGGATGCTCATATTTTTGGCTTAGACGGCTGCCTAGATTTGTCTTATGCTCAGTATGTTTGACCAATATCAATGGAGATCTCACATGAACCTCGTTCGGCAAATTCAGCGTAGCGGCCTGGCCCTGGCCTTTGGCGGCGTGTTCGCCATCAGCGCGCAAGCGCAAGAGGTGGTGCTCAAGTTGCACCACATTTGGCCCACTGTGGCCATGGGGCACACCCGGGTGGCGGTGCCCTGGTGCGAGGACATCGCCAAAGAAAGCAACAACCGCATGCGTTGTCAGCTTTTGCCCGCGATGTCGGGCGGCGGCACCCCCGGGCAACTGGTGGACCGAGTGAAAGACGGGGTGGACGACCTGGTCATGACGCTGCCGGGTTACACCCCGGGGCGATTCCCGATCATGGAGGCGCTGGAGCTCCCGTTCATGACCAACACCGCCGAAGTGGCCTCGGCTGCAGCCTGGGACTACTACAGCAAATACGCCACCAAGGAGTTCGCGGGCACCAAGATTCTGGCCACCTGGGTGCACGACGAGGGCTTTATCAGCACCTCGGGCAAGCCGGTGCGCAATCTCGACGACTTCAAGGGTTTGAAGATCCGGGCCGCCAGCCGTCAGTCCACCAAATTGCTCGCCAAACTGGGCGCGACCCCAGTGGGTATGCCGATCCCCGGGGTGGCTGACGCCATGACCAAGGGAACGATCGACGGCTTCCTGACCGCTTGGGAAATCATCCCCTCGTTCAAGCTGCAGGAAGTCAGCAAGTTCCACACCGAGATCGAAGCCAGTCGCCCCTCGATGTTCACGGCAGGTTTTGTGTTTGCCATGAACCAGGCCAAGTACGACAGCCTGCCAGCCGACCTCAAGCGCATCATCGACAGGCACAGCGGTGCCGCTCTCTCGCGCACCATCGGTCGCTACTGGGACGAGGCCACCGCCGTGGGCCGCAAGGCAGCGCAGGACCGTGGCAACAGCTTTATCAAGGTCAGTGCCGCCGAGACCGACCGCTGGATGCAGGTGTCTGCGCCGCTGTACGACGAGTGGGTCAGTGACATGGACAAGAAGGGCCTGCCGGGCAAGCAGATGCTGCAAGACGCTCAGGATCTGATCAAGAAATACAGTGTGGGCAAGTGATCGCCTGAACTGGTTGGCCTGTCCGGGTTCGTTCCGGCGATGAGCGGGGCTTTACGCCGCCTGAGCCTGTGGTTTGGCCTATTGGGCGCCGGCGTGGCGCTGCTCACCGGATTCATGACTTTCGTCAGTGTTGTGCTGCGGGCTCTGTTTCAGTGGCCGATCCCGGGTGATGTCGAACTGACGCAAATGGGGATTGCACTGGCGATTTCGCTGTGCCTGCCCTGGTGTCAGAGCGAGCGGGCCCACATCCTGGTCGATTTTTTCACCCAGCGCAGCCGGGAGAGCACAGTGCGCCGTCTGGATGCCATCGGCAGCCTGGCGCTGGCCCTGATGTACGCCCTGCTGGCCTGGCGCACCTCAGCCGGCGCGTTGGCGGTGCGTGAGGCCGGCGAGACCACGATGATCATCAGCTTGCCGGTGTGGTGGGTTTATGCGGCACTGGCACCGGGCCTGGCGCTCAGCGCCCTGCTGGCCGCGATGCAGGCCCTGCAGCTTGGGCGACCAGCGCCTGCCGGAGACGCCGGATGACCGGCTCGGCCAGCACCATTGGGGTGGTGATGTTCATCGGCATGATGGTCCTCATGGCCCTGCGCATGCCCATCGCGGCGGCCATGTTCATCCCGGGCGCAGCCGGTTATTGGTTGATGACCGACACCGGCACCCTGCTCAACCTGCTCAAAGGAAATGCGGTAGCACGCCTGACGGTGTACGAGCTCAGCGTCATTCCCCTGTTTCTGTTGATGGGCCAGTTTGCGTCGCAAGGCGGCCTGAGCCGTGACCTGTTTCGCGCAGCCACGGCCCTGGTGGGCCATGTTCGCGGCGGCCTGGCGATGGCCTCGCTGTTGTCTGCCGGCGCATTTGGCGCGGTTTGCGGCTCGTCGGTGGCCACCTCGGCCACGATCACGCAGGTGGCTTACCCGCACATGCGGGGTCAGGGCTACAGCGGGCGGCTCTCCACCGCCACGCTGGCGGCCGGCGGTACCTTGGGCATCCTGATTCCGCCGTCGGTGCCGCTGGTGGTGTACGCCATCCTGACCGAGCAAAACATCGCCAAGCTGTTTGCCGCCGCCATGGTGCCCGGCGTGTTGGCCATGCTGGGCTACATGGTGGTGGTGTGGCTGAGCGCCTACCTCAAGCCCGCGCTCGCACCGGCCACCACGGCCACCACGGGCCGGGCCAAATGGCAGGCACTGGGTTCGGTTTGGCCGATTGCCTTCATCTTTGTGGTGGTGTTCGGCGGAATCTACGGCGGCCTGTTTTCGCCGACCGAAGGGGCGGCGGTGGGCGCCTCGCTCACCCTGCTGACCGGCCTGCTCAAGCGCGAACTGTCGCCGCAGGGCATGCGCTCGGCCTTGTTGGGCACGGCCGAAACCACCGCCATGGTGTTCATGATTTTTCTCGGCGCCGACATGATGAACGCGACGCTGGCCCTGACCGAAATGCCCAAGCTGGTGGCGCAGTGGGTTACCCACCTGCCGATTCCGGGGATTGCTGTGGTGCTGGCGGTCTTGCTGCTGTATGTGCTTCTGGGTTGCGTGATGGACGAACTGTCCATGCTGCTGCTGACCATCCCGGTGATCTTTCCAGCCATCATGGCGCTGGACCTGTGGGGCCTGAAGTACGAGGCCAAGGCGCTCTGGTTCGGTATTCTGGTGCTGATGACGGTGGGCATTGGCATGATCGCGCCACCGATCGGCCTCAACGTCTACGTGGTCAACAGCATGGCCAAGGACGTGCCCATGGCCGAAACTTACAAGGGGGTCATGCCCTTTTTGGTGTGGGACGCCCTGCGCTTGCTGGCGCTGCTGTGCTTCCCGGTGCTGGCCCTGGGCCTGGTCAAACTGCTTTTTCCCTAATGCCCAGACGTACCAGCCGCCCCGGCCGGGCGGCGGTGACTTGGCCGTCGCGTGCCACCGCTTGCCCGGCCACCCAGGTGCCGACATAGCCCTGCGCGGTTTGCAAAAAGCGCTTGCCGCCGGCCGGCAGGTCGCGCACCAGTTGCGGCAGGTCCAGCCGCAGGCGCGCCGGGTCAATCACGTTCAAGTCGGCGCGTAGCCCCAGCGCCAGGCGACCGCGGTCAGTGAGGCCCAGGTAGCGGGCGTTGCGCGCGCTCATCATTTCCACCGCCTGCGCCAGCGGTAGCCGGTCATGGCTGCGGCCCAGCACCCAGTGGCTGAGCATGAAGGTGCTGAAGCTGGCGTCGCAGATCGTGCCGACGTGGGCACCGGCATCGCCCAGGCCGAACAGGGCGCGTGGGTGCATCAGCATCTGGCGCACGGTGTCGAGCGAGCCTTGGTTGTAATTGAAGATCGGGAAGTACACCAGGCCATCACCGTCGCCCGCGCTGAAGTGGTCGTACAGCGCCTCCATCGCGCTGCAGCCACGTTGTTTGGCCCGCACCAGAAAGCTCTGCATCACGTCGGGCTCGTAGTCAAGGCGGTCATCCAGCGGGAACATGCGCCCGGAAATCTGCTCGATGCGCGCCAGCAGCAGGTCCACCAGCGGTGGAATCGGCGTGCCGTCCCCGGCCAGACGATCAGATTTTTCTCCAAGAATTTGGTCTTTTCGTGCTGCAACCCGCATGGCTGCTGCCCGTTCTGCTATCGGAAGTGAAGCAATCTGCTTGTAACCTGGGAAGCCCATGAAGGGGTGAAAGCTGGCCTCCAGGCCGATGATGACGCCGATGCCGCGCGCTGCGGTTTGAAGGTACAGCGGCAAACCCTGCGCCACCGCGGCTTCGACCCGTGCCTGAATCGTCAGGTACTGCTCGCCGCCCGGGTCGCGCTGCAGCCAGGTCATGGACAGGGGCCGGCCGCTGGCACGGGCCAGTTGCTCCACCAAATCAAATTCGGCGTCAAAGCGGGCCGGCCCCTGCATCAGGTCGAAGTCGCTCACCACCTGCACCACGCCATGCTGGCGGCCTTCAAAGGCCTGGGCCAGGCCACACAGCTCGGCCGTGCTGGCGATCGAGGCCGGTGTGTCGTGCCCCTCTGCGGTGCGGTGGTTGTCCGAGCGGCCGGTGGAGAAGCCGGCTGCGCCAGCGTCCAGCGCCGCTTTTAGCAGCTCGCGCATGGCGGCAATGTCGTCTGCGGTGGCGGCCTCTCGTGCTTCGGCTCGCGCGCCCATCACGCGCATGCGCAGCGGATCGTGCGGCACCATGGCCAGGTAGTCCAGGCTGTGCGGAATGGCGTCCAGCGCGTGCATGTACTCGCCAAAGCTGTCCCAGGCAAAGCGTACACCTTCTTTCAGGGCCGCGCCAGGGATGTCTTCCACCCCCTCCATCAGCTTGATCAGCCGGTCTTCACTGCCCGGGCGCAGTGGCGCAAAGCCGACGCCGCAATTGCCCATCACCACCGTGGTCACGCCGTGGTGGATGCTGGGGCTGAAGGTGGCGTCCCAGGTGGCCTGGCCGTCGTAATGCGTGTGGATGTCAACAAAGCCCGGCGTCACCCAGGCGCCGCTGGCGTCCACGGTCTCGCGCGCCGCCTGCGTGATGCTGCCGATCTCGACGATGCGGCCGTCCTGCACGCCCAGGTCGGCGCTGTAGGGCGCCGCGCCACTGCCATCCACCAGGGTGCCGCCCCGGATCAACAAATCAAGCATGCTGTACCCCTTGCTCGTGCAGCCGGTCGCTGCGCCGCCACAGCAGGGCCAGCCCCATGCCGCTGACGATGTGCCAGATGCCCCACAGGCTGGCGATCACCACCATCCCGAGGTCTGAATTGAATTGCACCGCGATGATGCCCAGCGCCAGGCCGGCGTTCTGCATGCCGCCTTCGATCATCACGGCGCGGCGGTCGGCCACGCTCAGGCCCATGGCGCGGCTGGTGGCCCAGCCAAACAACAGGCCACTGGCGTTGTGAGCGACCACCAGCGCCAGCGTGGGCAGCAGGCCCAGTGTCAGCAACTGGCGCTCCTTGATCAGCCCCAGCACGATGAAGGCCAGCAAAGCCAGCAGTGAAAAATGCCCCAGCGGCTTGCGGATGCGCGCTGTGAACGCCGGCTGGCTGTGGCCCAGTGCCAGGCCCGCCGCCATGGGCAGTGCCAGCAGAAGAAACAGGCTGACCCAAATGCCCGATGGGTCAATGGCCAGCACTTTGAGCCAGCTCGCGGTGGCCGGGTTGTTGGCCACCATCCAGCTGAAGTTGAAAGGCGTGGCCATCAGCGCAATCAGGCTGGCCACGGCCGAGACGCTGACCGACAGCGCCGTGTTGCCGCGGCCGAAGTGCGTCACCACATTACTTAAACTGCCCCCGGGGCAGGCCGCCACCAGGATCATGGCCACCTCGATGTTGGGCGGCAGGTCCAACGCCAACGTGGCCAGCCAGGTGCCGACCGGCAGCAAAATGAACTGTGGGATCAGTCCGGCGATCACCGCCTTGGGGCTTTGGGCGACCCGCCGAAAATCATCTGGCTTGAGCTCCAGGGCCACGGCAAACACCATGGTGGCCAGCACCAGGCTCAGGATCAGCTGTTGTGAGGTCATGGGGTTTTTGGCCTTGGGCGTGATTGGCGAGAAGGGTGATTGTCAGTATCGCACTGGCTCATTCCTGCCAACTGAGGCGGCCGCGACAATACCCCCATGAAAACCATTCGCCTGCGCCCCGGCAAAGAGCGCTCTCTGCTGCGCCGCCACCCCTGGATCTTTGAGTCGGCCATCGCCCGAGGCGGGGCGGACGCCGGCGAGACGGTCCGGGTGGAATCGGATGCGGGGGAGTTTCTGGCCTGGGCCGCGTTCAGCCCGGCCTCCAAAATCCGCGCCCGGGTGTGGAGTTTCGATCCGGCGCAGCGCATTGACGCTTCATTTTTTATAGCAACAGTATCAGCATCCATAAGGGCTAGAGCCCGATTTGATATAAATAGTGACGCCTGTCGGCTGGTCCACGGGGAGTCTGACGGGCTGCCTGGCCTGATTGTGGACCGCTATGGCGACACCTTGGTGGCGCAGTTCCTTTCCAGCGGCGCCGAGCGCTGGAAAGCGGTGCTTATCGACGCCTTGCTGGCCGAGACTGGGCTCACCCGGCTGTACGAGCGCTCAGACGCCAGCAGCCGGGCCTTGGAAGGCCTGCCCGAATTGACCGGCTGGCTGCGCGGCGCCGGCCCGGTGGGCGCGCCACAGCCGCCAGTCGAGTTGGTCTTGCGCGAGCATGACTGGCATTTGGCGCTCAACATCGCCACGGGTCACAAAACCGGGTTTTACCTGGACCAGCGCGACAGCCGGCGCAAGTTTGCCGACGATACCCGCCGGCTCGGCTTTGAGCGCGTGCTCAATTGTTTTTGCTACACCGGAGGCTTCACCGTAGCGGCCCTGACGGGCGGCGCTGGCCATGTGACCTCGATCGATTCCTCGGGGCCGGCGCTGGCCCAGGCCGCGGCCAATGTCGCTTTGAACGGTTTTGATGCGGAGCGCGCCAGTTTTCTGGATGCGGACGTTAATGCGTCCTTGCGCCAGTTTGACCGCGAGGGCCGGCGATTT